>JBFFNX010000175.1:0-6833 GCA_041562995.1 Desulfurivibrionaceae bacterium | reverse complement strand
CTCGACGACCAGGGCTGTATCAAGCGCCTGAACCAGCCTCTGGTAAAATTCAGCGGCCTGAGCTTTACTGATATCCTGGGCCAGGAGTTCAACCACTTTCTCGCTGTCCAGGGTCTTGAACTGGATGTGGCCACCACCGCCCCCGAATATACCCACTCCCCATCAGGCCGCTCCTTTAGCCTAGGCACCTATCCGCTCGCCACCAGCCAGGGGGAGATGAAGGTTGTTACCATGCACGACATCACCCAACGTAAATTTGCCAACAGCCAGCTGGCTGAAAAAAACAAGGAGATCGAACGGGCATTTAGCGAACTGCAGGTCACCCAGTCCCATCTCCTTCAGCAGGAAAAAATGGCCTCCGTGGGCCAGCTGGCAGCTGGCGTTGCCCACGAAATCAACAACCCGGTGGGTTTTGTGACCAGCAACATCAACACCATGGGCAAATATCTTCAGAAGATCGGCGATTTTATCGCGCTGCAGAATAAATTCGTCAGCAAATACTGTCCAGACAAGGACAAGGTCAAGACCCTGCAGGAGCATGGCCGCAAGTTGAAGATTGACTTTATTCTTGACGACACCAAGGACCTGATCAGCGAATCCCTGGACGGGGTGGAGCGGGTCAAAAAGATCGTCATGAGCCTGAAAAACTTCTCGCGGGTGGACCAGGCCGAACGGGCCCTTGCCAATATCAATGACTGCCTGGACGATACCATCAACATTGCCTGGAATGAGCTGAAGTACAAGTGCACCATGCACAAGGAGTACGGCGAACTGCCTCTCACCAAATGCTATCCCCAGCAGCTCAACCAGGTCTTTATGAACCTGCTGGTCAATGCCGCCCAGGCCATTGCCGAGCAGGGCGAGATCACCATTAAAACCTGGTTTGCCGATGGTGTCATTTTTGTTACCATATCAGATACCGGCGGCGGCATCGCCGAGGATAAAATCAGCCGCATCTTTGAGCCCTTTTTCACCACCAAGGATGTGGGCCAGGGCACCGGCCTGGGGTTGAGTATCTCCTATGATATCATCGTCAGCAAGCATGGCGGTGATATCAGCGTGAAAAGCGAGGAGGGTAAAGGATCCACCTTTACCATTACCTTGCCCGTGATTGAAGACGAGGCCCCATGACCCAAGCAATAACCCGTATCCTTCTCATTGAAGATGACGAAATCGTCGCCCTTTTCCTGAAAACCCTCCTCCAGGAGGATGGCGACAATTTCCAGATAGCCCAAGCCGCCAACATGGCTGACGCTCTGGCCCTTTTGGCAGAGTTTCAACCCCAGGTTATTCTTCTTGATCTCAACCTGCCCGACTCTGCCGGCCTTGACACCCTGAAAACCGTGCTTGCCGCCGAAGCCAATGCCGCCATCATCATCATGACCGGCACCAACGATGAAGAGATGGCTGCCTTGGCCCTCCAGCAAGGCGCCCAGGATTATCTCATCAAAGGCCAGGGCAGCAATCTTCTCATCATTAAATCGATCCGCTACGCCCTGGAACGTAAACAGTTTCACGACAAGCTCCAGCTCGGACAGAGCCAGATGCTGCAGAGCGAAAAGATGGCGAGCATCGGTCAGCTGGCAGCCGGGGTCGCCCATGAGATCAATAACCCCATGGGCTTTATCACCAGTAACCTCAACTCCCTGGATAAATATCTCAAAAATCTCCTTGAGTTTATCGTCCTCCAGGACAAGGCCCTGGCCAGCCATCCCGACCAGGCGCTTCTTGCTGATCTGGGCAACCAGCGCCGGCAACTCAAAATTGACCTCATCAGCGATGACATCAAGGATCTCATTGCCGAATCCTTGAACGGCAGCGAGAAGGTCAAACAGATTGTCCAGGGCTTACGCAGCTTCTCGCGCACGGATCAAGCCCGCCATGAGCAGGCCAATATCAATGATGTTATCGAGGACACCCTCAAGGTTGTCGCCAATGAGCTGAAATATAAGGCAACTATCCATAAGGATCTGGGTCAGCTGCCGATGATCCACTGTTTTCCCCATCAGCTTGCCCAGGTCATCATGAACCTGCTGGTCAACGCCGCCCAGGCCATCGCCAGCCAGGGCGAGATCACCATCCAGACCACTGGCACGGACCACGAGGTGATCATCAGGATCAGCGACACCGGGAGCGGCATTACCCCTGACCAGATCAGCAAGGTCTTCGATCCTTTTTTCACCACCAAGCCGGTGGGGGAAGGAACCGGCCTGGGTCTCAGTATTGTCTATGACATTATTACCAATAAGCATGGCGGCCGTATTGATGTTGCCAGCGCCGTCGGCAAAGGCACCACCTTTACCATTTCCTTACCCGTCAAACAGGGGGACAAAGATGATTGATGAAGAAGTGCAGATTCTCTGTGTTGATGATGAAGAAAATGTCCTGAAGGCCCTGCGCCGTCTGTTCATGGATGAGGATTATGAGATCATTGCTGCCACCTCCGGCGAGGCAGGCCTGGAAGAGCTCGATGCAAACCCCGCCATCCAGGTGGTGATTTCCGACTACCGGATGCCAGGCATGAACGGTGTTGATTTTCTCAAAGAGGTTTATGCCCGCAAACCGGAGACGGTACGCATCGTCCTTTCTGGCTACGCTGATACGGCTGCCATTGTTGCGGCCATCAACGAGGGCCAGATCTATAAATTCATTCCCAAGCCCTGGAATGATGATGATCTACGGATTACCATTACCAAGGCCCTGGAACTCTATTTTCTCCAGAAGGAGAATAGGGCTCTCACCAAGGAACTGCAGGACTCAAACGAGGAGTTGCGGCTGATTAACGACAACCTGGAAAAAATGGTGGCAGAGCGGACCCAGGAAATCGTTTTTCAAAACAAGGCCCTGGCCGCCGGCCATTTCATTCTTGATTCACTGCCCGTGGGTGTTGTCGGCGTCGACCTCAACGATGTTGTGGTTAAATTCAACACCAGTTCAGCCAAGCTTCTCGCCGGCCAGGGCGTCATCCAAGTGGGCATGGACGCCGCTGATTGTCTGCCCGAACCCTTGCGGCAGATGCTCGCCAGACTGAAGAACGAAAATGATGTTTTTCAAGAGGAAATTGAACTAGGCGGTCATGAAATCCGTCTTGTCGGCTCCTATATGAAAAGCAAGAAGGGCCAAGAGGGCAAAATCCTCGTCTTGAATACCGTTCATTGCCAGGCTTAACAAACCTTTTTCATGGAGGAGCGATCGACGTCACGCTCCCCCTCCATGGCCGCCTCACAATCTTTAAAACCAGTTAGCGAGTAACAAAAGATGCCAGATATTGATAATCAAGAACAAATAATCGGCGGCCGTATCCTTTTTGTTGATGACGAGGAGAATATCCTGAAGTCCATGCGCCGCCTCTTCATGGATGACGCCTATGAAGTCTTTATTGCCAATTCCGGCAAAGAGGCCCTTAAAATTCTCGCTGAAACAGGGGAGATGGGGGTCATCGTTTCCGATCAACGGATGCCTGAGATGACCGGGGTTGACTTTCTGGAAAAAAGCAAGAGGATCGCCCCCCACTCCGTGCGCATCCTGCTCACCGGCTATGCCGACATCAACGCCGCAGTGGACGCCATCAACCGCGGCGGCGCCTTCCGCTATCTCCACAAACCCTGGAAAGATGAGGAGCTGCTCCACACCGTCCAAGCGGCCTTCAAATATTACAAGCTGGTCACAGAAAATAAACGGCTCACCGCCCTGGTCTTAAAGCAGAATGCCCAGCTCAAGAACTGGAATAGCGAACTGGAAAACACAGTCCAGGAACAGACCATGGAGCTTTCCAATACTAACGACTCCCTGAAGCGCCTCAACGCGAAACTCTACAAGAACTTTAAAAATACCATCCGCGCCTTTTCCGCCCTTTTGGAAATGCGGGACAAGTCGATGCGTTCCCACTCCCGCAATATTGCCGAGCTGACACGCACAACAGCCGCTGACCTTGAGATGAGCCCCAAAGATATCGACACCCTGGTTGCCGCCTCTTTCCTCCATGATATCGGCAAGATAGGTATTCCGGACCGCATGCTCCATACCGAAGAGAGCAAGATGAACCAACACGAGTGGGCGGAGTACAGCAAGCATGCAGTGCGCGGCCAGACCGTGGTGGAAGGCATTGACGAACTTCGCGCGGCTGGCAAGCTCATTCGCCACCATCACGAACGGTTCGACGGTCTGGGTTTCCCGGACGGTCTTAAAAAGAACGACATTCCCCTGGGGGCGCGTCTCATCGCCATTGCCGATTTCTTTGACAAGAAGCTCCGCCGCCAGCAGGGCGGCAATGCTATTGACAAGGTATGTGCACTGGTGGAGGCAGAATCGGGCCGAGCCTTTGACCCCAGACTTGTGCCCAAATTCCTGAGGGTGGCTAAAAAATTCTACCAGAAGAACATGCTGGCCAGCGAATCTTCAGAGCTGGAACTCAGCCCCAATGACCTGACCCTGGGCATGGTGATTAGCCGCGACGTGCTCAGTGGCACCGGTGTTCTGCTGCTCAGCAAGGGCACAGTGTTGACTTCTAAGAACATCGGCATATTGAAACGTTATTACCAGGTTGATCCGGCAAAACAAGGCGTCTTTGTCTCGCTGGCCGGTTAATATTCCCTGATCATGCCAAGGGTGAGTGGCGCCGGCCTGGCGGTGAGGAGGGTGGTGCAAGGGGAGTTCACGGCAGAAAGACTGTGAAAGAACTGTCCAAAACGCTCATCTTGTATCCGAGGCGTCGTTGGGCTATGCAGCATCAAGCTGCCAATTGTTCACCAAATGCTGGTAGTCGTCCTTAATCTTCTGGACCATAGCAGCCAGATTCTTACCCGATATCGCAAAGGATTCCAGCTCCTCACGGGTGACCTGCTCTTTGTCAGGATCGCTCGTGTGGCCAAAGGCGAGACTTTTGGCAATCTTATTCCCCACTAAAACAGCCTCAGCCAGCGTGGTGGCGGCAGGGTCATCCTGCTCCTTTAAGGGAAAGACGCCATGGTGACTCTTAACGGCAAAGACATAGTTGTCAGGGAAATTCCAGGTGGCGGCCATACGGCCGCCTATCTTCTGGTGACTAAAGCCAAAAATTTCCGCCTCTGCCTCCTTCTGGCTCATCCCCTTGTCACTAATCAGCCTGATCATGGCAACCAGTTCTTCAGGTAGTTTATCAGCGATGGCAATTTTACCCACATCATGAATAATGCCGCACACAAAGGCCTGCTCAGCCAGAGCAGGTGCCCTGGATAAAACCAGGTTTTTGGCTGCCACGCCGCAGCCGAGGCAGTGAAGCCAGAGGCCCTGAAAATCAAACTCTGTCGAACCAGACTTAAAAACCTTGTAGACGGAAACAGTAAGGGCCAGACTCTGAATGGTATTAAGGCCAAGCACAGTAACCGCCTTTTCCATGGTGGTCACCTCTTTCACCAGGCCGTAATAGGCGGAGTTCGCCAATTTGAGCAGTTTAGCGGTCAGGGAGGGATCCTGATTAATGAGAGCAGCCAAGGACTTGGCCGTCAGAGATTCCTTCTTCATCTCTTCATTAATCTGCATAGCCACCGTGGAGATGGTGGGCAGATCCTTTATCTTTTTTATGAGTTCGTTTGCTTCCATAACATTTTTAGATACTTACTATCTTTAGCAGTCTTTTTTTAATTTACCACGCCCGGCCATCTTTCAATAATACTTTTTCAATTTCCTCAACTCCCAAACGTGCCGCCGGCAAGCGCCGCTCGCCTTTCCCTTTGCCAAACAATGTGTGGCATGGGCTGTGGCAGCAACACATTGTGTCGCATGGTTTTACCACACATTGTGCTGCGCGCCAGAGTTTCCCTGGCCAAGAGGAGTGTGGCGCCATTGTGTGGCATTGCAGTTTAATTACTTGCAATCACGTCATTTTAAAAAACAAATCATATTTTGTGGCATAGCTGGCATGGCCTATGCTCTTTATACTTTTCAACAAGGCAAACAAACGAACCGACAAAATACAATAAAGAGACAAGGAGAACGGCCATGAAAGCAACTACCAAGATCCAAACCCAGGCAACCACCACCCACAACGCCCACGAAGACATCAACCAGGCATCCAGGGCCGGCATCATTATGGTAACCACCATGGCCGGACTTGTGGGAGCTTGGGGATTCGCCTGCATGGTCGGCGCCTTGATGACCGGCGGCATCGGCGGCATCGTTACCGGGTACATCTCAGCCATCACCGGCATGTAACACGTAACACCAGAAAGCAAACTGAACGCGCACAATATAAACGAATAACTGCTTACCACTGTGTTTCAGCCACTCCCAAGTGCAACACAAAACTTACTGAAATATTAAGCGTTTTTCCTGTATTACAAGTCATTCCCGCGCAGGCGGGAATGACTCCGAAAATAGACTGACGATTAGTGGTAATCACAAACGAATAACCAAAAGGAATATGATCATGGATAACGCGCAGAAAAAAACAGGAATCTTCTTCGGCATCGTCACCGGCTTAACAGGAGCCTTCGGAATCTGGGCCATCATGACCTTTGTCACCGGTCTTTCCTCAGTAAACTTTTCAATGGGCGAAATGACTCGCCAGTTTCTTGTCGCCACCGGCAACTTAGGCGAGTACGAGACCTTGGTTGATTACTACACCCACATCAAGGGCGTTGAGTACTTGATGGCCGGTGCCTTCTTTGTCGCCTTCCCTGTCTACTTCAAGTATGTCGACAAGGCCGAGGCTGGCAAACGCGCCAAGGTAGAGGCATAACCCCACCAAACTAAAATTAATGAACGGACTTGGTATTGTACCCCCTTGAGGGGTATAAGTGCCTTAAGACCAAATACCTTTTTAATTTACCCAATATTTTTACATTTCTTGCCTT
>JBFFNX010000174.1:0-6931 GCA_041562995.1 Desulfurivibrionaceae bacterium | reverse complement strand
GTTATATTATCATCACGCCATGAAAATATTAAAAATTTTTTGGTTGAAAGCCTCCTTTTGTTGCCTCGGTCTGGCCATTTTTTATTGCTCCACGGCCCAAGCTGGATTTTGGAATGATGTCGGCAATGTCATTGATGATGTTGTTTCAGAGACAACCACGGGAGGTGGCAGCCTGGAGAGCCTCCTTTCCAACGAGGAAATAGGCGCTGGACTCAAAGAGGCCTTGGCCGTAGGTTTTGAAAAGGCGGTGGCCTCGGCCGGGGCCACGGACGGCTTCTGGAAGAATCCCCAGATTCGGATCCCGGAACCGGAGGCCATGCAGAAAACAGCCGGCCTGTTGAAGCAGGTTGGCATGGGGCACAAGGTTGAGGAATTTCGCTACACCATGAACCAGGCCGCCAGTCAGGCCAGCGGCGAGGCCATGCCCGTCTTGCTAGCGGCCATTAAAAAAATGACCTTTAGCGATGTGAAGACATTGTGGAAGGGTGATGATCACGCGGTGACCCAATTTTTCAAGGCCACCACCAGCGCCGAGTTGCGGCAGCGCTTTACCCCGATTGTTCAAAAAAATCTGAACAATGTCGGGGTCACCGGTCTCTATCAGGATATCGTCAGCCAACCCATGGTCTCCATGACCTTGGGGCAGCGATTGCCCGACCTTGAGCAGTATGTGACCGGCAAAGCCCTCGATGGCCTTTTTTCCCTGATGGGCGATGAAGAAAAGAAAATTCGCAACGACCCTGCCGCCCGTACCACAGAGCTGCTCAAACAGGTCTTCGGGCAATAGCAAGAGGCCCCCTTTGTCAGACGCTTTCTGGGCTCCAAGATAAAAGGGCCGCAGACCCCCTAAAGATCAAAAAGGAATATCATGGGAAAATTTTTTAAATTTATCATTGTTTTTGGTGCCTTGCTAGTTGTTGTCCTGGTGGGAGCCAGCTTGGCCCTGCGGGCCTATCTCACCGATGGCCGGGTTCGAGCGATGATTATTCCGCCGGCAGAAAAGGTTTTGGGCCGCACCGTGGAAATCGGCCATGTCAAGGTTTCGCTTTTTTCCGGAATTCAGGTCTATGATTTTGTCATTAAAGAGGAGAATGGTCAGGATAATTTCATCAGTTCCAGCCATTTTGTCCTCAGCTATGAATTACTTCCCCTTCTTCAGAAAAAGGTGGTTTTTCGTGATATTCGCCTGGTAGATCCTGCCATTCGCGTGGTGCGTGACTGGCGCGGGGTCTTCAATTTTGCCTCCCTGGCCTTGATGAACACCAAGGATGATGCCGCGCCAAGCCAGTCTCCTCAAGGGGCAAAGGGGTCGTCCGAACTTCCCTTTACCGTGGTCGTTAAGAATTTCTCCCTGGAAAATGGCACGGTGCACGTCCAGGATGCCTTGGAGGAAATCCCGACCACAGATGTGATTGCCAATGCCGATATCGGCCTGGAGATGGGCCGAACCCTTGCTGACTTGAGCTACCAGGGTAATTTTCGCTTTGTGGTGGATACGCTCTATAAGGGCTTGGAGGTTCACCAGCAGGGCAAGGTTGATTTTGACCAGGAGAAACTGGGCTTCACCGTTGACCTCACCCTTGATAAGCAATCCCTGCAGTTCTCCGGCTCCGTGGCCCAATTCATGGACACCTCGAAGCTGCCTCCGGTGGTGGTCAATGTCTCCGGCCAGGAGGTCAATATTGATCAGCTTCTCGCTTCCCTGGCAGTCCTTTCGGAAAAGGACGACCCCAAGAGTGTCAAGCCGAAACCTGCGGTTGCCCCGTCCACAAAGGCTGGGCCCCTTGTGCCGCCTGATTTATCGGCCCAAGGAGAGGTGAGGATTGTCAAGGCGCGCTACCAGAAGATGGACATGGCTGACTTCCATCTCCTGTACACCCTGAACAAGGGCGTCTTTACCATCAGTGACCTTAAGGGTAAGACCATGGGTGGCGAAATGCGGGGTGAGGCCGTGGTCCGCCTCCAGGAGGTTCCATCCTATGAAGGAAAATTGGGCATGCATGGCCTGCAGCTCGCCGAGCTTCAGAGTGCCTTTATTGCCAATTCGCCGGCCCAGGCCCTGGGGGCGATGAGCGGTGCCATGACCTTTAACGGTCAAGGAATCAGTCCAGAACAAATCAAAAAACAGATCTCGGCCCTGGGTGAGTTTTCCATGCAGGACGCCCGAATCACCGGTGCTGATTTCAGCAGGTCCCTGGCCTCGCTCCTTGATCTGCCGGAGTTGAACGATCTTGATTTGCAGGATATGGGCGGTAATTTCGCCATCAAAAAGGGAGTCGCCCATATCCGGTCAAGTACCAACAACGCCTCCTTTATCAGCAAGATGGATGGCAGTATCGGCCTTGATGGCCGTCTCAATTTGCCGGTAACCTTGAATCTGTCGCCCCGCTTAAGTTCCAGGTTGGAGAGTCGCCTGAAGGCGGCCCGCTATCTGGAGAAACAGGGGGATCGGATTTTGGTCCACCTGGCCGTGGAGGGCATGTTGAATTCCCCCAAGATAAGCCTCGATAAAACCCAGGTGCGGCGCCAGGCCACCGACAGCCTGATTAACGAGGTGCTCGGCGAGGATGCCAGTCCGCAAGAAAAGGCGGCTGGGGAGGCCGTCAAAGGGCTTCTTGATAATCTTTTCGGGAAATAGATGGAACAGTACGAGCAGATTCTACAGGCAATCACCCTGGCCATGGGCGCGGCCTGGGCCAGTGGTGTCAATCTTTATGCCGCCATCCTGACCCTTGGGGTTTTGGGGGTGACCGGCAATATGGTTCTGCCCCCGGAACTCCAGGTCTTGCAGCATCCCATGGTGTTGACCGCCGCCGGCCTCATGTTTGCCGTCGAGTTTTTTGCCGACAAGATCCCTGGCATTGATACGGGCTGGGACGCCATCCATACCTTTATCCGCATTCCGGCCGGGGCCTTGCTGGCCGCCGGCGCCATCAGCGAGGTTAATCCTGATTTGGCAGTGGCGGCCGCCATTGTTGGTGGGACTATTGCTGCCAGTAGCCATGTCACGAAGTCGGGAAGCCGGGTATTGATCAATGCCTCCCCGGAACCGTTCAGCAATTGGCTGGCCTCTCTCACCGAAGACATAGCGGTCATGGGCGGTATCTGGCTGGCCCTTGCCCACCCCTACATCTTTTTGGTCTGCTTCATCCTCTTTATTGTCCTCATGGTCTGGTTGTTGCCCAGGATCTGGGGCGGGATCAAGAAGGTCTTTGCCTTCCTGTCGCGCCTCTTCGGCGGCAGTCCGCCGTTGGAGCAGGAAAAACAGTAGTTGCCGGCTGGCCCTTGTTGTCCGCCCTGATCCTCGTTTTTAGACCCCACTCTTCACCTCCCTCTCCACCACCAACATTCCCTGCCATTTGCCCTGCCCATATCTGAAGGCGGAGAGGGTAAAGAGCAGGGCAATGTAGAAGAGCACGCAGTACCAGGCGAAGTAAATTCCCCATTGAAAAATTTCAATACCTACGTAGAGGGGCAGGAGCATGGCAAAGAGTGATGCCGTGCCCACGCACCACATGATAAAGCGGGTGTCCCCGGCCCCTTTAAGCACTGCGGAAAAGGTCATGTAGAGGGCGTCCAGCAGGATGTAGGCGGCGACCACCCTGAGGAGGCTGACGGCCATGGGCACGATGTGGGCATAGTCGGCCTGGGAACTGTTGGCTGGGATGAAGAGGGAAATAATAGCCAGGGGGGCAAAGATGAAGAGCAGGTCAACAAGGAGGATGAAGCCGCAGAGGATATGGACGCCGCTCCAGGTGGCGCGCCGGGCCTGATCCGGCTTGCCCCGTCCCAAGGCCTGACCGACCAGGGCGCTGATTCCGTAGGAGAATCCCATGGCCGGCATGAAGGCCAGCGAGTTGATGGACAAAACGATATTGGTGGCGGCAAGCTCGACAGTGCCGATCCTGCCCACCATGAGGATGAAGAAGGTGAAGGCGAAGATGTCGATGCTGAACTGCATGGCCCCGGGAACACCGAAACGCAGAAGGCGGCCAAAGATCTCGGCGTCAAAGGCCCGGCCGGAAAAAACAGCAAAGCGCCTGTCGTTCTCCTTGGTAAAGATGGCAAGGGCCAGAATGAGAACAATCACTGCCCAGGAGGCCACCGTGGCCAGGGCGGCACCGGTAATACCCAGCTCGGGAAAACCCCACACCCCATTGATCAGGGCGTAATCCAGCGGGATATTGACGGCCATACCCACGAGATTGCTGACCATCACTGGGCGGGTCATGCCCCGGCCCGTAAAGAAGCCGGACAGGGTATGGGAAGCGACATGGAGGATAGCGCCGCGGCAGAGGATGCTGAAATAGACCTCTTCCAGAACCCGGACCTCCTCATTATGGCCGGCCAAGGCAAAGAGCGGGCCGGCGGCATAGATGGAAAGAGCCACCAGGATGAGGCCGGCCAGCAGGGTGAAATAGATGCCCTGCCAGAGGGCCGTACCGATCCGCTCATTGCGCCCGGCCCCGTTATACTGGGCGATAAAAACGGAGATATAGCCGCCGACGCCGCCCAGGAAGGCCATGCAGAGAAAGGCGGCAATACCGGCGGGCAGGGCGGCAGAAATGGCGGCCACACTATAGTTGGCCAGGAAAACCCGGTCGGTAAATTCCATGACCATGGTGGCGCCCATGCCCATGACCAGCGGCAGGCATACCCTGATCACCTCGGCGTAAGGGTAGGTTGCAGGCCAGCTATTCTTGTTTTTTTTATGTGATTGCACTGTTTGTCACATTTTTTTTGGCACGGATTGCCGTGCCAGGCTAAAATTCAACGCCCTTCTGGGCCTTGATTCCTTTTTTATAGGGATGTTTAATCTCAATCATCTCGGTGACCAGGTCGGCAAAATCAACAAGGCCCTGGCTGGCATTGCGGCCGGTGATCACCACATGCATGGCCTTTGGTTTTTGCCGTAATACAGCCAATATCTCCTCCTCCGGCACCATGTCGTATTGGATGAGATAGGTGAGTTCGTCGAGGATCACCAAATGATGCTTGCCCGCCAGGATGGTTTTCGCAGCAAAATCCCACGCCTCCCTGGCCGCCTTGATATCGTCGGCGAGATTTTCCGACTGCCAGGTAAAGCCCTTGCCCATGACATGGAAATCCAGAAGATCCGCAAAGCGTCTGGCGCTGTCTAGTTCGCCATATTTCCAGCTGCCCTTGATAAATTGAATAATGCAGACCGGAAAACCGTGGCCTAGGGCCCGGAAGGCGAGGCCCAGGGCGGAGGTGGTCTTGCCCTTGCCGTTGCCGGTGAAGATCATGGTGAGTCCGTGGTTGTCCATCTTTAGACCTCTTCTATTTCAATTTCAGCAGGGTCCACCTGCAGTTTTGCCGCGATCTCCTCCTTGAGTTCGGTCAGGGAGAAATAGCACCGTTCGTGTTCTGCCAGAAAGGTATAGTCGCGGTCAAGCCCATCACGGATCTCCACGACCTGGTAGCCGCGGCGCAGGCCATCACTCTGGTCAAAAATAATACGGAAAATCATGGTGTGTGGAGAAAATTTTGGTAGATCGTTTTCAGGGCCTCGGCGCTGAGATTGCCCTGCCAGTGGCCACTGAGCCGGGCCCAGAGGTAGATGCTGCCATAAAGGGCGCTAATAACCAGGGGCAACAGCCAGCTGGGCGTTTTTTTGTTACAGGCCTTGACCTGCAGGCAGTGCTCAGGGCAGACGGCCGTACATTCCAGACATCCCAGACATTCAGGGCTGCGGACGGCGACCTTGTTATGGATCTGGATCTCCGCCGGGCAACTCCTGCTGCATTGTTGGCATTGGCTGCAGAGCCCCTCATCTCTCTTGACAACAAAGGGGCCCATAGAGGCTAACAGTCCAAGCAGGGCACCGTAGGGACAGAGAAAGCGGCACCAGAAATTACGGACAATGAAGCTCGTCAAGATGATTGCCAGGGTAATGGTCAGGGCCAGGGTGGTGGGCTCCAGAAAGAAGAGGAGCATGCGGCCATCAGCGCTCAGATAGTAGGGCGAGGCCATGAAGCCTTTCACGGCCGCAAGGGGCATGCGCCAGAGAATGAGATAACCAAAAAAGGCCAGCAGGAGATATTTGAGGCCAAGCAGGGGCAATTCGAGCCAGCGGGGCAGGGGGCGGAGGATCTGCAACCTGGTACTCAACTGTTCCGCCAGATTGGAGACGACCCCCACCGGACAGATCCAACCGCAGAAGCCCTTACGGGCCAAAATGCCCAGGGTCAGGGCCGCCAGCAAGATGGTGAGCCCGGCCGGGTGGGCCTGGTCAAAATATCCGGTAAGGACAAAACGCTTCAGGGCGACCAGGGCGCCGAGGGGCAGGAACGCCTCAACGGCGGGGGGGCGTGGTGTATATGCACCCAGATCCCGGGTCCATTGGTAAAAGAGATAGAATTGCCAGCCCATCCACAGGGTAAAGGTAAGAAAGCTGAGCTGCACTGCGAGGCGCAGGCGTGGCAGGTGCTGGCGAAAGGAGGTGGTTGGCATGGATAGGGTCGTTAGATTGCTGAATGGTTGAAATGATGAGAGTTGCTGGTTTGTGAAAACGACAAAGTAACCGCAGAGAACACAGAGTGAACTGCTTTGTATAAAAAAGCTTTTAGCTGGTTCCGTAGCTTTGCCTGTACCTTACAGGTCTTCTGCCACCTTGACCACGAGCCTGCCCTTGATTTTGCCCTGCAAGATAAGATCGATATGGGCTGAGAGCTGGGCCATGCTGATTTCGCGACCCAGCTCGGGCAGGATGGCAAGTTTCCAGGCGCCGCCCAGCTTGTCCCATATGGTCTGCCGGAGGGCCAGAGGACATTCGGCGGCATCAATGCCAATCAGGGTGACGCCGCGCAGAATAAAGGGATACACCGTGGTGGGCAGGTCGCCAGAGGCGACATTGCCGCAGCAGGTCACGGTCCCGCACGGTTTGGTGGTCTTGAGGGCCTTGGCGAGG
>JBFFNX010000173.1:0-6989 GCA_041562995.1 Desulfurivibrionaceae bacterium | reverse complement strand
GAAAGCGAACAATAAACTCATCGCCGCCGGCCATTTTTGTAGTTTGTTGAAAGTTCACCATTTGGGAAAATACGCCACACATTCCTGTTGCTTTTGCTACAACCATCATATCTATGACAACACCCATGTCACTTTCCGTTTTCTCTTCCGCTATTGCTGGAGATGAACTGAGAAGAAGTAAAACTATAATTATTTTTTTCATACTCTTACCCTTATTATTCTTTTTAGTGCATAACATGGTGCTATGCAGCACGGGCTAATCGGTTATAGGCTGCGTGCAGCATATCCCAATCGGGCCCGTACTGCGTAATATTTTTTGGGTTGCTAATTCTCTGATAATATTAGAATATGTGATATTAATTCTCGTAAGTCAATCACAAAGAGTGTCAGGATATGGACTGGAAGGCCTATTCAAACTTTGTTTGCGCAAATCGTGTGCCTGTCAAGCATGTTAAGTGGTATGTGTGGTGGGCCAAGCGGTTTATCAAGGCAGTTGGGGATGATCTGAGTGGTGTAACCCCTCAACAGGTTAATGATTTTTTGCGTAAACTTCATGGCGGAGAGGGCCGTGAGGCCTGGCAGATAGAGCAGGCAGCTGAAGCTTTGCGCTTACTTTTTGCTCACCTCCCAGGTCATAGTTTGCTCTCTTCTTGGCAAAAGGAGATTTTTTTGCCTACTGTGCCTGACAAGGCTGTTGGTCAAGACGATGCTGGGAACCAACAGGCCATGGCCTTGTTCTCAGAACTCCTTGATAAACAGGTGTCTATTGCGCAACCGGACATACTGGAGCTTGTTCGTAACGCATCGCGCCTCAGGCATTATTCGCGCCGGACAGAACAGTCCTATGAGGGGTGGATCAAACGTTTTTTATACAACAATCCTCATCGTAAGCTGTCACGGCTAGGGGCAGGAGAGGTGCGAAGCTTTCTCGAGTATCTTGCCAGGGAAAAGAAGGTGGCAGCCAGTACCCAGAATCAGGCGTTAAACGCCCTTGTGTTCTTTTTTGATCAGGTGTTGGGGAAAGCTGTGGGCGACATCGGTGCCTTTGCCCATGCCAAAAGATCCAAACGGCTACCCGTGGTCCTCAGTGTCAATGAAGTAAAGCTGATGTTTTCCCATTTGGCAGGTGTGCACCTGCTTATGGCCGGTATGCTCTATGGCAGTGGTCTGCGCCTCATGGAATGCATGCGGTTACGGGTGATGGATGTGGATTTTGACCGCCAGGAGCTCTTGGTGCGGGATGGCAAGGGTAAAAAGGATAGGGTGACCATTCTGCCGGGCCGTTATCAGGGGGCCCTTAAGGCGCATCTGAACCAGGTCAAGTCCATCCATGATCGTGCCCTGAGTCTTGGCAATGGTAATGTCTATTTACCGGAGGCCTTGGCCCGTAAGTATCCTGGGGCGAGTAAGGAATGGGGCTGGCAATATGTATTCCCGGCAAGTCGTGCTATGGTTGTTGCCGAGAGCGGCCTTGTGCTGCGCCATCACCTGCATGAGAGTGTTTTGCAGCGGGCCGTGAAGGAGGCTTCGTCTCGGGCCGGTATTGCCAAAAAGGTGAGCAGCCATGTCCTGCGCCACTCCTTTGCCACCCATATGCTGGAGAGCGGCTATGACATCCGAACCATCCAGGAGTTACTAGGGCATAGTGATGTCAGTACCACCATGATCTATACCCATGTCCTTAATAAGGGGGGAAAGGGGGTAAGGAGTCCGTTGGACTCTCTATAGGTAGAAAGTGGGGAAGTCAGATTGGATGACGTTAAACGCCCGGATCCTGTTAGGTCCGGGCGTTTAACGTTGATGAAGGCAAGCAGAAATGATCAGGCAAGTTCTTGGAGGCGGACAATGGTTTCATCGATCTTGGTGAGCTGCAGGGTGAATTCATCCAGTTTGCCATTTTCCTTGGCGATGATGTCATCCGGGGCATTACTGAGGAATTTTTCATTGCTGAGTTTGCCCTTGGTCTGGGCCGCCTGTTTCTCTAACTTCTCCTTGTTCTTGTTGAGCTTGGCGATCTCTTTCTCCACATCGATGAGGCCCTTGAGGGGCACGAAGATTTCAATATCCTCAAAGATATAATTGGCCGTGCCCTGGGGGACGGTGCCTGAGGCCTGGACATCAAGACTGGCGGTGCGGGTGAGGCCCATAATCGAAGGAGCGTGGGTCTGCAGGCGCTGCTGTTTTAACGGGTCCGGACAGATGGCAAAGGCCTCGATTTCGGCGGAGGGGTGGATCTGCATCTCGCTGCGGATATTGCGGATGCCGCCGATGACGCCTTTGATGAGCTCGGCGCTCTCCTCGGCTTCTTGATCATCCCAGGCCGGGTTGGCCAGGGGAAAGCTCTCGGTCATCAGGGTGGGGCGGTGGCCGGGCAGAAAATGCCAGATCTCCTCGGTGACAAAGGGGGCAATGGGGTGCAGGAGTTTGACAATGGCCTCAAGGACCGTAAAGAGGACAGTCTGGGCCTCGGCCTTTTTGCCGGCGTCTTCACCGTAGAGATCCGATTTGATCCATTCCAGGTACCAGTCACAGAACTCATGCCAGATGAACTGGTAGAGGGCAGAGGCGGTGTCGTTGAAACGGAAGCCGGCCAGGGAGGCGTGGACCTCGGTGATCGTCTTGTTGAGGCGGCTTAATATCCAGCGATGGGCCAGGGCCATGGTGGCGGGTTGGACGTCTTTGGTGACGGCCGGATCGCAGGCGTCGATATGCATCAGGCTGAAACGGGCGGCGTTCCAGATCTTATTGATGAAGTGGCGGTAGCCTTCAATGCGTTCCTCGGAAAGCCTGATATCACGGCCCTGGGCGGCAAAGGCGGTCATGGTGTAGCGCAGGGCGTCCGTGCCGTACTCGGCCATGACCACCAGGGGGTCAATGACGTTACCGGTGGATTTGGACATCTTCTTGCCATCCTTGTCGCGCACCAGGGCATGGAGGTAAACGTCCTTAAAGGGCACCTCGTCCAGGAAGTGGAGGCCCATCATCATCATCCGCGCCACCCAGAAGAAGAGGATGTCAAAACTGGTGATCAGTACCGAGGTGGGGTAGAAGAATTTCAGTTCCTCGGTCTGCTCGGGCCAGCCCAGGGTGGAGAAGGGCCAGAGGGCAGAGGAGAACCAGGTGTCGAGGACATCGCTCTCCTGGCTCAGGTTTTTCGACTGACATTTTTGGCAACTGGTGGGGGCTACCTCTTCCACCATGAGATGATTGCAGTCGTCGCAGGTCCAGGCCGGGATCTGGTGGCCCCACCAGATCTGGCGGGAGATGCACCAGTCGCGGATATTGTCCATCCAGGCGTAGAAGGTGTTATCCCAGGTCTTGGGGTGGATGTTGATCCGGCCATCGCGCACGGCAGCCACGGCCTTGTCGGCCAGGGGGCGTACCGAGACAAACCATTGCAGGGAGGTGGTGGGTTCCACCACGGTGTGGCAGCGGTAGCAATTGCCCACGGCATGGTCGTAGTCCTCGATCTTGTCGAGAAAGCCCTGGGCCTCAAGATCGGCAACGATCTTGGTCCGGCAGGCAAAGCGGTCAAGGCCGGCATAGGGGCCGGCGGCCTCGTTCATGACGCCGGAGTTGTCCATGATCTTCATGATTTCTAGCTTATGGCGCAGGCCAATCTCATAGTCGTCGCGGTCATGGGCCGGGGTGACCTTGAGGGCACCGGTGCCGAATTCCCGTTTGACATGGTGGTCAAAGACCACCGGAATGGTGCGGTCGGTAAGGGGCAGGCTGATGCCGATCTCTTTTAAGTGGGCATAGCGCTCGTCATCCGGATGGACGGCAACGCCGGTGTCGCCCAGCATGGTCTCGGGCCGGGTGGTGGCTACCACCACGTGGCCGGAACCGTCGGCAAAGGGATAGCGGATATGGTAGAGCTTGCCTTTTTTGTCCTCATGCTCCACCTCGTCGTCGGACAGGGCGGTGTGGCAGCGCGGGCACCAGTTGACGATGTAATCGCCCTTGTAGATCAGGCCTTCTTTAAAGAGGCGGACAAAGACGGTACGCACCGCCTTGGAAAGTCCCTCGTCCATGGTGAAGCGTTCGCGCTCCCAGTCACAGGAACAGCCCAGATGCTTGAGCTGGTTGATGATGGTGCCGCCTTTTTCTTCACGCCATTGCCAGACCCGTTCGATGAAGTTGTCGCGGCCCAGATCGTGGCGGCTCTTGTTCTCGGTGGCCAGTTGGCGCTCCACAACGTTTTGGGTGGCGATCCCGGCATGATCCGTACCCGGCACCCACAGGGTGTTACAGCCCATCATCCTCTTGTAGCGAATGAGGACGTCCTGCAGGGTGTTGTTGAGGGCATGGCCGACGTGGAGGACGCCGGTGACGTTGGGGGGCGGAATAACAATGGAAAAGCTGTCGCGTTCCGGATCCATCTTGGCGCTGAAGGTCTTGTCAGCTTGCCAGACGGCGTACCATTTTTTTTCAACTTCACTAAATTCGTAGGCCTTGGCCAGGGTTTCTGGGCTGCTGGTTTCCATTAATTATACGACGCTCCACGGTTTTGGGAAGAAAATTTGTGTATATAAATCAAGGGCATAACGATCAGTCATGCCGGCAATAAAGTCACAGACCCGCCTATGCCTGGGCGTATCAGGGGGATAGTCGATGCCCGAACCCCATACCTCGCCGGAGGGCATCTTGATGTCTTCTGCCATGAAATACCCATAGAGTTCGCGCAGGATCTTCATGGCCTTCTTGAAATCGTCATGGACCTGACTGGTGCGATAGACGTTATCGTAGAGAAAGAGGCGCAGGGCTGAAATGGCCTCAATCATCTCCGGGCTCATGGACAGGCGCTGATCCTTTGTCTCATAGGTCTGGATGACCAAATCGTTGACCATGGCGGAGATGCGCCGGGAATTTTTTTCACCCAGAGTTTGGAGAATATCTTTGAGTTCACCTTTGATCTCTAAAATGCCGGCCCGGATGGCGTCGTCAAGGTCATGGTTGACGTAAGCCAAGATGTCAGAAATGCGGACCACCTGGCCTTCCAGTGAATCAGGGAGGTTGTCGAGATCAGTGGGCAGAATTTCCTTGAGGCCTTTTGAGTGGCGGACAATGCCGTCCCGTACCTCGTGGGTAAGATTGAGGCCCCGGCCCTTATTCTCCAGATAATCAACGACCCGCAGGCTCTGTTCATAATGGCGGAAGCCGCCCGGGTAAAGATCGTTAAGAACCGATTCGCCGGCATGGCCGAAGGGGGTGTGGCCCAAGTCATGGCCCAGGGCAATGGCCTCGATGAGATGTTCGTTCAGGCGCAGGGCCACGCCAATGGTGCGGGCGATCTGGGAGACCTCCAGGGCATGGGTGAGCCTGGTTCGGTAATGGTCGCCGGTGGGGGAGAGAAAAACCTGGGTTTTATGGGTGAGGCGGCGAAAGGTCTTGCAGTGGATGATGCGGTCTCGGTCGCGTTGAAAGGGCAGGCGGATGGGGCACTCCTCTTCCGGATGGATGCGGCCTTTACTGTCTCTGTTGAGACAGGCATAGGGCGCGAGGTTGCGAGCTTCTCTCTCCTGCATTTCATGGCGTAGGGTGGCGGGCATGGTTATGTCACGGGCGGATAAAATGAAGGTGCGGTCAGGCAGGTGGCGGAGATATTCATTGTCTCCTGTGATAGCAAGGAAAACTCAACACACACAAAAACCGCAATAAGCAGAGAAAAGCAACTAAAAAATGCCATTCGCTTATTGCGGTTCTTGAAACAGCTTTCAGGTTGTTGAGAAGCTGTATGGCTTACGGATGTCCTTGTGCTGGCAGGCGTAAAAAACCCTTAGTTGGCGTGGGAGCCAACATGGGTAACGATCTCGGCCTTGCTCAGCTCGTTAAGGGCAGGGTGATTCATGATTTCCTGCGGGTGGGTAACGCCGTTGACGTTAACGACAACAAGGGCGCCGCGGCCTTTGCCCCACAGGTCATTGAAATCATAGACCGCCCCAACAACGGCAAGTTCGCCAGCCGCAACCTTGTCGGCGTAAAGCTCCAAGGCCTTTTTGACCTGAAAGTCAACATTGCGTTCCACATTCTGGGCCCAGCGGTCGTTAAATGGACCCAGCTTGTCGTCCATGGCAATGACTGGCTTTAAGGTGTCAAGCTCGGCCTTGATACCGGAAGTCTCACCGGAGTAGTCGCCCATGGCAGCCTTGACCGCGCCGCAGCTGGAGTGACCCATGATCAGGAGAACCTTGGTGGGCAGGTGGTGAATACCATAGTCCACAGAACCCTCGGAGTTGACAATCTGGTTACCGACATTGCGGATGATAAAGATATTATTGTCCGGCTCAAAATCAAAAAGCTGGGTGTGCACCCGAGAGTCGGAACAGCTAATCACCGTGACTGCGGGGACCTGGCCGCTCTGGAAGGCGTCAAAATGATTTTTGGGGTGGGTATGCCGGAAGGCATCGTTGCCCTGGATGATATTTTTGATGGTGGATTGGGGCGTGGCAGTGGATGGTGCAGCGCCGTGACCACTGCCCTGGTCGGATGCAGCAACAGGAGCAGCCATGGCGAGCAGGGCGCAGGTAGCGAGGGTGACGATTTTCTCAGTGACGATTTTTTTCATTTCTTTCCTCCTAAAGAAAGATAACAACAACAAACTATATATTGATAAAATCCCCCATAACGATTTTAAAAAAATAATTATTCGCCACTCTATACCTTCTGTCTGGAAATTCAAATTTTTCTTTTTGGGGAAACTGGAGTTGCCCTCTGTTACTTTTGATCCTCTTGTGCCAAGGCATTTTCCAGTTTCTCCTGGGCCTCTTCCCAAGCGGTGTAGGCCTGTTCCAGACGTTTTTTTAAATTGGTGTACTCCTGGCTCTTTCCCATGAATTTTTCCTGGTCATTGTAAAGTTCCGGGTCGGCCAGTATCTGTTCCAGTTTTTCCTTCTGGCGTTCGAGCTTTTCCACACTCTTTTCGTTTTCACGGGCCAGCTTTTTTAAGGGGCCAAGAATTTTATTTCCTTGCTCCCGAAGGCGGGCCT
>JBFFNX010000172.1:0-7051 GCA_041562995.1 Desulfurivibrionaceae bacterium | reverse complement strand
TTACGTGGATTGCCTAATCCATACCCTGATGCAGCCCCTACCAAGGCCTCAGGGTGGGGTTGCATCAGGGAGGCAGGGGAGAAAGTAGGGGGAAAGGACTAAGGGTATGTGGTGTGCCAGATTTCAGGCGCCAGCCCGGGCAGAGCGGCCCAAGGTCTTGATGAGGATGATAATGGCCAGCACCAGCAGGGTGGAGATTCCGGCCAGGGTCTGGTACACAGCGGGAAAGCCCCAGGAGGACTTGACCAGCCCCACCATCTTGACACTGAGTGCCCCCACCCCAAAGGTGAGGATGAACTTCATGCCAAAGGCGGCACTGAGGAAACTGGGAGGGGTGAGGCGGGCCACCAGGGTATTTTCTAGGGGCTGCATGCCGAGCAGAAAAAAGCCGTGGATCATGGCAAAGAAGACCAGTATGCCGTTGGTGCTGGCAGCCATGGCCAGGGCCATGGGAATGGTGATCAGGTGAAAGAGCAGATAGCCATTGGTAAGCTTGAAGCGTTCGCCTACCCAGCCGCCGGTGTATTGGCCGGCCATGCCGATAAAATAGATAAACGAAGTCACCAGGGTGGCAACCACATTGGCAGAACCCAGACCGCCGGTGAGGTCGGTCAGGTACTGGTAGAGTTCGCCGTTCTGCAGCTCAAAATAGGCGGGTAGGGTGACGGAGGTGCCGCGATAAACAATGCCGCCCAGGGTCATGGCCACCAGCAGGACCAGAAAGGGGGGCAGCGAGTTGCCTTGCTGCTTTTTCTTGTTTTCCAGGGGCGTGGCAGACTCGGCGCTGCTCATGGCCAGGACAATGAGGCCGATAAGGTTCATCATCCCCAGGGCCAGATAGACCATGCGGGTGCCCCAGAAATAGTTGACCGTGCCGGCCAGAAGGGGCGCGGTGGCGAGACCGAGGTTGCCGAAGATGCCGTTATAGGCCATGCCGCGGCTGGTTTGTTTGATCTCTTTGGCAATCCAGCCGAGGCCGGCCGGATGGTAGATTCCGGAGAAAAGGCCGATACCGGCCAGGGCGATCCACAGCATGTCCGGATTACCGATATGGGCCGCGGCCCAGAAGCCGCAGAGGCCGGCACCCAGATGGAAAATGCCGAGCAGGCGGCGGGGCCCGAAGCGGTCGGCGGCCAGCCCCCAGGGCAGGGCGGTGAGGCCAAAGAGCAGATACATCCAGAACGACAGGGCCAGGGTGTCGGTCATGGAGAGCTGCAGGGATCCGGCCAGGGGCAGGAGCACGGCTGGAAACACCAGCATGTTAAAATGGCTCATAAAATGACCAAAACAGGTCACGCCAAGGATGGAACGTTCACGGCTGTTCATGGCTCGTCAAATAACCTCAAACTCCTGGGCTGTCCATCATTTTATTGATGACCCAAGGGGCAAGAACTGGCATTATGGTTGGTTCTTTTCAAGAGGGATCCAAATCCTCCTTGAGGCTATCTTGAATAACCGCTTTTCCGTCGCTGCCGCGCAGGCGGGAGCCCAGGACAATCAGCAAACTGGCTGCCGGCCTGCGCGGCGATGACGGTGTTTCTCAATATGTTTTTAACATGTAATACCGATCACGCTCCGGTGCAAATGACTTCTTCTCCTGCCAGCAAACCAGACCTCAAAAATCTCATCCTGCCCCAGCTCGCCGAGTTTCTGGAAAGTCTCGCTTTGCCCGGCAAGCGGGCCCGCCATATTATGGCCTGGCTCATGCGGCCCGGCAGCCACGATCTCAGTCAGATGCTGGTGGTTAAAAAAGAGATCCGCGACCGACTCATCGACCAGGCCCGGATCAGCATCCTGTCGCCAGCCAAGGTGGAGGTGTCCGCAGATGGCACCCGCAAGTATGTCTTTTGCCTGGAAGATGGCGCCCTTATCGAAAGCGTCCTCATTCCCGAAGGGGAGCGCCACACCCTCTGCGTCTCGTCCCAGGTGGGCTGCGCCATGGCCTGTGCCTTCTGCCTCACCGGCCGCATGGGCTTTAGCCGTAATCTGCAGCCCAGCGAGATCGTCAATCAGGTGCTGGCCGTTATGGACGATATGGTGGCCCGGGGCATTGCGCGGGGCACCCATCGCGAATTTATCAACAACCTGGTTTTCATGGGTATGGGCGAGCCCCTGGCCAATTATGACAACCTGATCAAGGCCCTTACCATCCTCATGACCGAGGAGGGCCTTGGCTTTACCCAGCGGCGGGTAACGGTCTCCACCTGCGGCATCGCCCCACGCATTGTCGATCTGGGCCGGGATGCCCAGGTGAACCTGGCCCTTTCCCTTCATGCTGCCGATGATGACATCCGCAGCGAGCTCATGCCGATCAATAAGACCTATGGTCTGGATGCGGTGCTGGACGCCTGCCGGAGCTATCCCCTGGCTAAAAAGGGCGTCATTTTGATTGAGTACATTTTGATTAAGGATGTTAATGATTCGCCGGAGCAGGCCCGGCAGCTTGCCGCCAAGCTTGTCGGTATCCCCTGTCGGATCAATCTCCTGCCCTATAATGAAAATGAAGAATTGCCCTACGCCCAGCCCGCTGAACAAACGATCCTGGTCTTTCAAAAGATACTGCGGGATGCCGGCTATACCACCCTGATCCGCCAGAGCCGCGGCAGCGATATTTCTGCGGCCTGTGGTCAGTTGGCCGCAAAGAGAAAAAGAAATAAGGAGTAAGGAAGTTGGCTGAAAAGAAAAAATTCTACGCCATTGCAGCGGGGCGCAAGCCCGGGATCTATACAAACTGGCCGGAGGCCCAGGCCCAGGTCATGAGTTTTGCCGGGGCCCGGTATAAGGGCTTTGCCACCCGGGCCGAGGCCGAGGCCTGGATCAAAAATCCCATCTACCCCGGGCCGACCGCCAAGGCCAAGGGCAGCAAAGCAACCTCAGCACCTGCGAAGGCCGGCAAAGAAGGGGAGATTGTCATTTATACCGACGGCGGCGCCCGTTTTAATCCTGGGCCCGGCGGCTATGGCGTGGTCATGATGGAGGGCGCGACGCGCCACGAATTTTCCGGCGGCTACCGGTTAACCACCAATAATCGCATGGAGCTGATGGGCTGCATTGTTGCCCTGCGCAAACTTAAAAAAAGCCGCAAGTCAATAACCCTCTACTCCGATTCCCAGTATGTGGTCAACGGCATCACCAAGGGTTGGGCCAGGGGCTGGCGCGCAAAAGGCTGGATAAAGTCAGATAAACAGCCGGCCGTCAATCCGGATCTGTGGGCTGAGCTTCTTGAGCTTACTGAGGGCCTTACTGTCGATTTTCGGTGGGTGAAGGGCCACAACGGCAACGAGTTCAACGAGCGTTGTGATGAGCTGGCCGTGAGTTCCGCCGCCAAGAGCAATCTGCCGGAAGACAAGGGCTATAAGGGCGAACAGTAAAAAAACGAATATCGAATTAAGAATTTTGCATGTCAAATTTCAAAGGAAGGAAGTTTTCTTGAGAAAGATTTCTGCCACCCTTTGAAATTCAACATTTCTTATTCGACCTTCAAATACCCCCGCCTGAACGGCACACAGCCCTGTTGCGGCCGCTCTTTTGTGAGGAGCGAAACTGCTTATCAGTCGGTGGGCTCAAAGGCGCCTTTGCCGGCTCCGCATATGGGGCAGACCCAGCTGTCCGGCAGGTCTTTAAAGGCGGTACCGGGTTTGATACCGGCATTTTCGTCACCAACTTCAGGATCATAGATATAGCCACAGGCAGTACAGACATATTTTTGCATGATGATCTCCTTTGTAGATGGGTGTGAGGTGTGTTTGATATGATAGCGGTTCGGCGCTCAAATGAAAAGAACGCTTATTCGACCGCCGCGCTTTCGGAAATTTTGCTCAGTAAATCGTCGCGGAACTCCTCGTCTTCGATGAGCTTCAGGGCCAGGGCCTTACATATTTGGCCGGCCAAGCCCTCGGCGCCGTCATAGGCAATATCCACCTCTATATCACCTTCGCAGGCCGTGAGGATCACCGCAGCTTGATTTTCCGCTAGAGTTATTTCAGCCATTTTTTATCCTTGTGAGATTGATGATCTGCTTTGTTTGTGTGAAAAAAATCAGCCCATGCTGGTGACGGTCACCGAGGCAATGAGGGCATAACGTGCCAGTTTGCCGCTGAAGGCCAGCAGGGAAAAAAAGAAAAAATTGAGGCGCAGCGTGCCGCCCACCAGGCAGAGGGGGTCGCCGATCACCGGCACCCACGACAGCAGTATAGACCAGGAGCCATATTTTTGATAGAGGCGGGTTGCCCGGCCAAGCTGATCCTTGTCGATGCGCAGGATTTTTTCCATAATAAAGGTCGAACCCCAGATGCCGATGCCATAGGTGGTGCAGGCCCCCAGATAGTTGCCCAAAGTGGCCACCGCCACGACCGATTCCACATTGTGGGCCTGGAGGATCAGGGCCACCAGCAGCCATTCCGAGCCCAGGGGCAGGATGGTGGCAGCCAGGAAGCTGACCACAAAGAGGGCGGCCAGGCCGTTATGGAGGAGGAATTCTGCCAAGGTTTATACTGGGGTGAGGGTGAATATCTATTCAGCAGAGGTGTTAGACTGGTATTACCTCTGCAGCGAAAAAGCATCTTGTCTTTTTTGGGCAAAGAAATCAACGAGTTCCGGCGCCAGAGGGTGGAATGGCAAGTTTTGTTTGTGAAACAAGGCTTGAGTGTTTATAATATCTTGTTGGAAATGTGATTTTTTTGAGGTTGTTGCTCCGGGAGGGTACACCATGATTGCAGGCATTAACTCGTCAGTCTCAGCTTTAAGTAGTTTGACCAAAAAGGCGGGGTCCACAGCTAATAATGTTGCCAACGTCAATACGCCGGGCTACAAGGCCACCCGTGTCACCCTCCAGGATGCCTCCAATCAAGCCATTGCCACCGCCTCAGGTTCCGATCAGTTGGGGCGTGGCGTCACCGTCAGTTCCGTGGATCGGGCCAACTCCCAGGGCGCCTTTGAAGGCACGCAAAGGTCGTCAGATTTCGGGATCAGCGGCCAGGGTTATTTCCTCCTGCGCGATCCCGGCACCGCAGTTGCCGACCAGTACAGCCGCGCCGGTAATTTCCAGTATGATCAGCAGGGCTATCTGACCACCCCTTCCGGCTCCTTTGTCCAGGGCTGGCAGCTTGATGCGGCAACAGGTGATCGGCAGGGCAGCATCGGTGACATCCAGATCCCGCAGACCACCGCCCCTGTCGCCACCCGCGAGCTCACCCAGATCGTCAATCTCGATGCCCGCACCGCACCTGAGGATGGCACCACGGTCGCCCTCTTTGATGCCTGGGATGGCCGGGCCGTGGCAGGTGCCCAGCCGGCCGAGCCTATTGCTGCCGCAAACTATGAATACAAGTCTTCCATGGCCATCTATGACAGCCAGGGTGACCGGCAGAATGTTGATATTTATTACGACACAACCACTAACAATAACCAGTGGGAGTTCCTGGTTACGGTGGATCCCCTGGCTGACCAGCGGGCCGGAGTCGATACCAGCCAGAAAGGGGCCGGTGCCCTGATGTATGGCACCATCAATTTCAGCACCAGCGGTGAGATTTCCAGTATTTCAGCCTATAATGTGCCGGCCGATGGTCAGGTGAACCCCACCCTGACCGATAATCAGATCATCCTGGCCAATACCGCTACTCAGTATAGCTTTGCCGCCAATTTTACCGGCGACAGCCAAAACCAGGAAGTTGCCCTCAATCTCGGCGCTGAGTACAGCGGCACGGGCACGGACTTCCGGCCCCAGGCCCTGGCCTCCACCCAGTATGCCAATTCTTCCACCACGATCTCCCAGGCCCAGGATGGCTTTGCGGCCGGTTTCCTGCAATCGGTGGCCACCGATACCAACGGCGTGATTACGGCGAGCTACTCCAACGGCCAGGTCCAGGATCAGGCCCAGGTTGCCCTGGCAAATTTCGGCAATCAGGACGGCCTGCTCAGCGAAGGGGGAGGGGTGTACCGGGAAACAACGGCCTCTGGCGCGGCCTACACCGGGGCGCCCGGCACCAGCGGTCTCGGCGGTATGGCCCCTAATTCCCTGGAGATGTCCAATGTGGATCTGGCTGAGGAACTGGTCAATATGATGATCACCAAGACCAGCTTCAAGGCCAATATTAAAATGATCCAGGCCGGCGACGAGATGATCGGTAGCCTGCTTGATATTAAGACCTGACATTTTAGCTGATTCAGTTAATAACAAAAAGGCGGTGGATGCTTCTAAGCATCCACCGCCTTTTTGTTTGTTCAACAGCGAGATTACGATGGAAGGCCTTACAGCTCTTGGTGGGTCATCCTTTAAAAGAGGTATCTTACTGCAAGTAAAACCTCCTGTGTGTTAACGTCAAAGGTTAAGGGTGAATTTAAGGTTACGGCAACACCATTCACATCAGTAGCAGTGAGACTTGATTCAGCATCCCCATAATCAGCATAGGAGTAGGAAGCATCCAATACAAAGTGCTCAGTAATGGGATATGTAGCACCTAGGGTAGTTTTCCATGCAAAATTATTTTCAGTATTACCTTCAATATAGCCTACTGCTGAAGTAGACCACGTAAACGTATCAAGCTTATTTCTAGCAAACCCCATACCTAAACCGATGTACGGTCTTACTTTCCAATCTATGTCCAGGACTGTGGCCATGTCCAACAGGCCAGTAAGCATCACGGAGGTTGTTTGCAAATCAACCAGCCCATTGGTCCCTGATTGTAGAATACCATTGTCGAAAAAGGGCCCTTCCAGCTCAAAGTCTGAAGCATGTTGGAGAGCTAGTTCCAAAGTGATGAGGTTGTCGATCTTATACCCCAGGCCAAACTGGTAAGAGGCAGAACTTTCTGAATCAAATTCTACCTCGTCAGTAGGCGGATTTTCTAAGTCGCCAATAGTTGCATCGGCACTGTCCCCATATGCTAGCCCGACACCGAGCTTAAGATAGACGTCATCCCAATCAACTTGTGCCATAGATAAACTTGGTTGGCTAAAACAAAGAACAAGTGCAATAAATACTGTTTTTTTCATGTGTTTCTCCTTGCCCTTTCGTTTTGCAGAGAAGACAGTTGTCGGGCAAAATTGAGGG
>JBFFNX010000171.1:0-7067 GCA_041562995.1 Desulfurivibrionaceae bacterium | reverse complement strand
AGCTGCGCTTGGCCCATCTCAAGGATGTCAAGCGGGTGGTGGTCAAGGTTGGAAGCGCAGTGTTAACCGGTGATGTTGGTCTTCATCCGGAAACCATGGAAAATTTGGCTGACGAGCTTACTTTTTTACGGGAGAGCGGTCGCGAGGTTATTCTGGTCAGCTCCGGGGCCGTGGCCGTGGGACGCCGCAAGCTCTGCATCATCCAGCCCGTGTTGTCCCTGAAAGAAAAACAGGCAACCGCTGCCGTGGGTCAGTGCGGACTCATGCATTATTATGACTCCCTCTTTGCCAAGCGCAACCTCCACGTCGCCCAAGTGCTTCTCACCCATTCGGACCTGGCCCATCGCGGCCGTTATCTCAATATCAGAAATACCATGGCCACCCTGTTTGAATGGGGGGTTATTCCCATTATTAATGAGAATGACACGGTGAGTGCTGAGGAGTTGCAGTTTGGTGATAATGACACCCTGGGCGCCCTGGTCACTAATCTTATCGATGCCGATATCTTTATCTGTCTCACCGATGTGGCCAGTCTCTACACCGGCAATCCCAACACCGACCCTTTAGCCACCCCGATCCACACCGTTGCCACGATCACTGATGATGTGGTCAATATGGCCGGTAATTCCGGGTCAACGCTGGGGACAGGTGGCATGCGCAGCAAGATTCGGGCGGCCCAGATGGTTGCCGCCCGGGGCGGTTACTCCTTTATTGGTCCTGGCCGCCGCAAGGGTGTGATTCAGTCGCTTTTTAAAGGCGAGCTGGTGGGTACCTTTTTTCTGCCCCAAGAGGAGAAGCAGAAGCTCCATTCCCGCAAACACTGGATTGCCTATGTTCTGCGCCCCAAGGGGTATCTCGTCCTCGACGATGGCGCCTGCCGGGCTGTAGGGCGCCAGGGCTCCAGCCTTCTGCCGTCAGGTATCCTAGAGGTGCGTGGCGATTTTGATGCCGGTGATCCTGTGCATTGCTTGGATAAGGAGGGTAAGGCCCTCGCTGCCGGTTTGGTCAATTACAAGAAGTCAGAGGTGCAGCAGCTTTGCGGTCATCACAGCTCAGAAATCCCTAAGATTTTAGGGTACAAGGGTGATGATGAGGTTATCCATCGCGATAATCTGGTCAAGCTGTAAACGGCTTTTTCGTTAACCACAACGACACAGCGACACAAAGGTTTTTTTACCCCTTGTGCCTCGCGGTCTTTGTGGTATCTTTTTGTCCTTTCTCTGGAGTTTCTATTTTGAATTGAACAGCTAATACCCAGTAAGGTCCGATATGTCACTCGAACACACTATCAAAGACATGGCCGTCCAGGCCAAGAAAGCCGCCCACACCATGTCTATTCTGTCCACTGAGCAGAAAAATAATGTTTTAGGCCGCATGGCTGACGCCTTGGCTGCCCAAAAATCCTATATCCAGGCGGAAAATGCCAAGGATCTGGAGGCGGGCAAGGCCAAGGGCCTCGCCGCGGCCATGCTTGATCGCCTCCAGCTCAGCGACAAGGTCATGGCCTCCATGATCGGTGGTCTGCGCGAGGTCATTGCCCTGCCTGACCCGGTGGGCGAGATCAGCGATATGGGTAGACGGCCAAGCGGCATCACCGTGGGCCGGATGCGCATTCCTCTTGGGGTTATCGGCATGATCTACGAGTCGCGCCCCAATGTAACGGTGGATGCGGCGGCCCTTTGTCTCAAGGCCGGGAATGCCATCTTGCTGCGCGGCGGTTCCGAGGCCATCCATTCCAACCTGGCCCTGGCCAAGGTTCTACAGGACGCCTTGGTGGCCGAAAATGTTGACCCGGCTGCTATCCAGGTCATCCCCACCACGGAGCGGGAGGCCGTTACCTTCATGCTTCAGCTTGAAGAGCAGATTGATCTTATCATCCCCCGCGGCGGTGAGGGGTTGATCCGCTTTGTCTCGGAAAATTCGCGGATTCCGGTGCTCAAGCATTATAAGGGGGTCTGCCATGTCTTTGTCGATGACAGCGCCCCCATCAATATGGCGGTGCGCATTGTTATGAACGGTAAGGTTCAGCGTCCCGGCGTCTGTAATGCCCTGGAGACCTTGCTGGTGCATAAGGATATTGCCGCAGAGTTTCTGCCGGCGGCGGCCCAGGAGCTCTTGGCCGCCGGGGTGGAAATCCGCGGCTGCAAGCAGACCTGTCAGATCATTAACCAAGCCAAGCCTGCCACCCCGGAAGACTGGCCCATGGAGTTTTTGGAGCTCATCCTGGCCGTCAAGGTGGTTGATGATCTGGACGCGGCCATGGCCCATATCAGGGAGTATGGCTCCCAGCATACCGAGGTGATCGTCACCGACAATTACAGTCATGGTCAGCGTTTCATTCGCGAGGTGGATGCCTCGGCTGTGATGATTAACGCCTCCACCCGCTTTGCAGATGGCGGCGAGTTTGGCCTGGGCGCCGAGATCGGCATTTCCACCACCAAGCTCCACGCTTACGGCCCCATGGGTCTTAAAGAACTTACTACCAAGAAATTCATCGTCTATGGTGATGGCCAAGTCAGGGCCTAAGCGCCTCGGTATCCTCGGGGGTACCTTTGATCCCGTCCATCTGGGCCATGTTGCTGTGGCCCAGGCGGCCCTGCACGCCCTGGTTCTGGACCAGGTTCTCTTTATCCCTTCCTTTAAACCGCCCCATAAGGCGGAACTTGCCATCGCCCCCTTTGCGGAGCGTCTTACCATGCTCAAGCTGGCCCTGGAGGCCCGTCCTGAATTTCCCATCTCAGCCCTTGAGGGAGAGCGTCAGGAACTTTCCTATACCATTGATACCCTACGGGAATTACGGCATCGTCTCGGCGAGGCGGCAACCTTCTATTTTCTGATGGGTTTTGACGCCTTTGTCGAGATGGCGTCCTGGAAAAGCTACCAGGATATTCCCAAACTAGCTGATCTGGTGGTCATCAACCGACCTCAGGCTCAGCAGGGCAGTATGGCGGCAGCAGTCCACGGTGTCTTTGGTCTTCAGGGCCGGGTTTTTCCGGTAGAGTCCGGTCTCTGGCAGCTTGCCGGTGGCGGTCAGATCCATGAACTTATCATGGCCGAAGTTCCCGTTTCCTCCTCAGCCATCCGTCAGGCCCTGGCCAAGGGGGAAGATGTCAGCGCCATGCTCCATCCTCAGGTGTCGGCCCATATCATAAAAGGCGGTCTTTATCGGGGCGTGGTTCAAGGCTGAACTCATCTTTGATGATCTGGGGTTTTCTTGAACCGTGTGTGTAATCTTCTTTTCGGCACTGACCTCCTTCTGCTACCATATTTTTACGACTTTATGGGCTCGAGTGCTTCCATTGTCGGCAAGGGAATGGCCAGGGTGATGTCCTCAGGCCTGGGGCAAATTAACGTCGGTTTTATTATCCGGGGGGCTGGGGCTGGTCCGCCAATTGCTTAGGGGGAGAAATGGCAAGCAGTAAATTGATTGAGTCTTGGGTGCAGCGCATCGACAAACAGGAGATGCCCATCTTTAAGGCCAGCGTGAGTGCTATTGCCCATATGGCTTCAAAGAGTGAAACCTCTGCCAGTGAGTTGGCCAGCACCATCCTCCGTGATCCATCCCTGGCAGCCCGCATTCTCAAATTTGCCAATAGTCAGTTTTATCGGACCGCCTTGGTCTCCTCCATTAATACGGTGAGCCATGCCGTGGTCATCCTTGGTTTTGAGGTGGTTCAGGAGCTCAGTCTGTCCCTTTCTATTATCGATTCCCTGTTGGCCAATGATATCCGTGAAAATCTGGCCAAATCACTCGCTTCCTCCTTTTTGGCTGCTGTCCATGCCCGTGCCGTGGCCGAAAAGATGGGACGCAGTAATCTCGAAGAGGTCTTCATCGCCGCTCTGCTCTACGATCTTGGCGAAATGGCCTTCTGGTGCATCGCCAGCCAAGATGAGGTGGAAAAGCTGGAAAAGGCCATGGCCAGCAAAGAGCCGGAGGCCGCTCAACGTCAGGCCCTTGGCTTTCGCTTCAGGGATTTGACCTGGCACCTGGTCAAACGATGGAATCTCCGCTCCCCCCTGGAGGAGGCCCTCAAGGATGAAGGCCATTCTTCGGAGATGGGGAAAATCATTCATTATGCCAAAGAGCTTGCGGCCATTGCCACCTCAGATTTTGAGGCCGACGAGGAGGGCAAGAAGCTGAAGGGCATCGCTAAGTTTTTGCGGATGGCGCCGGATGATCTTAAAAAGATGGTTGATGTCAATGTCAAGATGGCCACTGAGATTGGTCATGCCTATAGCCCGGTGATCCTCAAATACTTATCAGGCCAGATTAAACAGGGACTTAGCCATCCGGAGCCGAAACCCCCTGTTGCATTTCCCGAACCGGATCCACATCTGCAGCTCAAGATCCTCCGCGAGCTTTCCACTATGCTGCGTAATAAACATGACCTTAATCTTATTATTGAGACGTTGCTTGAAGGGGTGTATCACGGCGTGGGGATGGACCGCGCCCTTTTTGCTCTCTACAACGGCAAGGAGGCAGTGGTGAAGGCCAAGTTTGTCCTTGCGGCCCAGGGTGATTTGCTCATGGAGCAGTTTGTCTTTCCGGTGGGCAAAGATCCGGAAAATCCATTCAATGATGTCCTTTTTGAGCGGCAACAGGGAATATGGGTTCGCAATACCAGGCTGACTTCCTACCGTCCCGATATCATGAGAAAAATAAGAAGCATTCTGGACGTACGAGCCTTCTTTTTAACGCCTATCATTGTCAATGGCCATCCAATCGGTATCTTTTACGCAGACCGCCAGCCAAGCGGTAGACCCCTGGATGAAGAGAGCTTTGCTAATTTTGAACATTTCGGCCAGCAGGCCGGGATATCCATAGAGCATATTTCTTATAAGGGCAAATGACGGGGAGAAGGTTTTTAGCGCATGGTGTCGCTGTGCACCTCGGCATAGGCCGAGTGTTTATGGATCGACTCGAAACTCTCGAGGCGGGCGGAGAACCAGAGGGTGTCGGCGGCCTCGGCCCCTCAGGTGGCTGATTATATCAGAGGGCATGGCCATTATCCCTAATGCCTCTTATTTGAGACTGGCGACCTCTTCACTGGTCAACACATGGTCAATATCAAGGAGGATTTTTATTTTACTATCGATCTTTGCCAGTCCCAGAATGAAGACCTGACTTAGGTGGGTACCAAAGTTCGCTGGCGGTTCAATGTCATTTTCCGAAATCGTAAGAACCTCTGAAACAGCATCAACAATGATTCCTATCTGTGTTTCTCTGCCCGCGGCGCTTATTTCAACGACAATAATACAGGTGCGGCTGTCGTACTCCTTGGGCTCCATATGAAATTTCAAACGGAGGTCGATAATTGGAATGACCTTGTCTCTGAGATTTATGACGCCTTTGGCATATTCAGGATTGTCGGGGATCTCAGTGATGTCCATTATGCCGATGATTTCTTTTACCTTAATAATGGCAATGCCGTAATCCTCTTTGCCTAGGGTAAAGGTTAAATATTTCCCGGCATTTTTTTTGGTGAGATCTGCAGCGCTGTTGAGCGGTTCATTTGATTCGGTCATTGATAATCTCCGAAATGGTCTTTGTCGTTTTTTTGATCTTGTCTCTTTGTCAGAATCTCTGAGACCTGTTTCAAAATAAAGGGGTGTTGTCTCTCAGGTTTGTTTGCCACGAGAGGCAACACCCTTATTGGTCAAAATAGAGGCCATCGTTGTCGATGAGCTGCTATTGGAGTTTTCTGCTTAATTTTCTATGTCGCTTCAGTCGTCAAAGCTGTGATCGCTGAGTTTGAGCTGTGACGTCTGCCGCCCGGGCAATTCCTGGGCGGCAGAGGCATTGCCTGGATTTCCACCGCCATCAACAATGTCCTTGAGGTCTTTGACCGCATCCATCATTGACTCGGCCTGGGCGTTGAGTTCCTCAGATGCGGAGGCAGACTCTTCAGCCGTTGACGCGTTGCGCTGGGTGACGCTATCCATCTGGGAGATGGCCTGATTGATCTGGTTGATACCCTCAGACTGCTCTAGGGAGGCGGTGGAAATCTCTCCCACCAGGGTTCCCACCTTGGTGCTGTTTTCAGCCACCTCTTTGAATGCCTCAGTGGTTTTGGCCACAATTCCTTTGCCTGAATTGACCTTTAAAACCGTGCCCTCAATAAGTTCAGCGGTGTTTTTTGCCGCCTCGGTGGCCCGCATGGCAAGGTTTCGTACCTCATCGGCAACCACGGCAAAGCCGGCGCCCGCTTCACCGGCCCGGGCCGCCTCAACCGCAGCGTTCAAGGCCAGCAGGTTGGTCTGAAAGGCGATCTCGTCAATGGTCTTGATGATCTTTGAGGTCGCCTCACTGGCAGCGGAGATTGCATCCATGGATTCCCTCATCTCATCCATGGACTGGTTTGTGCCCTGGATGGTTTTTGAGACCTCGCCCATTAAAAGATCGGCCTGGTAAGCGTTGTCGGCGTTCTGCTTGGTCATGGCAGCCATCTCGTTCATGGAGGCCGAGGTCTCCTCAATGGCGGCCGCCTGTTCAGATGCGCCGCTGGCCAGATCCTGGCTGGCAGAGGAGACCTGGGAGGATGCCGCGGAAACCTGCTCGGCCCCCGAGGTCAGCCACTGCACTGTTTTCTTGATGGGGCCGGTGATGGAACGGCTGATGAAAACGGAGAGAACCATGCCAATGAGCAAGGTGATGAGCCCGGCCATGATCGCCAGCCGTGACATGGAGGCAGACAGGGAAGTGATCTGCTTCGTGGAAGATTGCGTTTTTTTGATAGCATTGGCATGGATTTCTTCAATCAGGGGTTCGATTTTATGGACGTCATCCCGCATCTGTGCCATGGCAACCGTTATGGTGTCATTTTCGGCCACCATGCCGTCAAAGGCCTTTTGGTAGTGGTCGAGCTGTTCATTGGTTGCATCAATATGCTCCTGGAGAACACCGGCATCCTTAAAGGCGGTGCGAAGTTTGGCAATGGCCTGATGGGCCTTTTCCACATATTTCTTATCGCCTCTGAGCAGATAGTCTTTCTCATGCTTGCGGATATCAAGCATCATGGCCATGGTGCCTGAGACCCGCACCGAATTGATGGCAGCCTCCATGTCGT
>JBFFNX010000170.1:0-7083 GCA_041562995.1 Desulfurivibrionaceae bacterium | reverse complement strand
TCTGGATGAAGAAAAGCAAAATAAAAACCCTTAAATCCGGTGATTCCACGCTAATCCGTGATGAACCTTTTTTTCCAAGGCCCCAAAAGGCCCTCTCACAAAAAATCCTGGACAACTTCGTCAACAATGCCTAAATTAAGGCGATAATTAAATAGTATGTTTCATCCCCTTTTCGTATTTCTAGGAGTACTACCATGCCCATTTATGAATTCAAATGTAATGAGTGCAACAACAAATTCGAGACCCTGCTAACCTCCAACGCCGATATTTCCACGGTAACCTGCCCCGCCTGTCAGAGCAAAAAAATCCAAAAAACCATTTCCGCCTCCAGCTATCGCCTGGCCAGCACCTCAAGCCCCATTCCGGCCGGTGCCCTGTCAGGCTGTTCCTCCAAGGGAGGCTTCTCCTGAGCTTAAGGCTCTAACGATCAGGCTGATCGTTGCGAACAAAAAAGGGCACCCTGGATTTTCCAGGGTGCCCTTTTTTTTGTCTCATCATGTCTGGAGGTTATTAAACAGCCTCAGCTTTTCCCTTCCCACGCCCTGCCTGACCTGCAAGAGACCCGGTTTAAAGCAGATTTCCCCTATAATACCGTTCAGACCTTCAACCACTGCAGGCTCCAATCATCGTGATCACAGAACTCAAAATAGTTACACAGCAATTCTTCCCCCTCCTCAATATCACGCAGGGCCACCATGGTATTGCCCTCCTTAAGATTGGCAACATTATAGGTTGTGCTGCAATGGTTCATGAACTGGGCATTATCGATACAGAGGAAAAAGCGCCCATCCTCCTTATAGGCCAATTGCCGCACCTGATTAAAGGAATGGGCCGCAAGCTCTGCCTCCATGGCCTGCCACTGGCGAGGCTCCAGCACCAGATCAACCAGGGGTTGAAATACCCATACTTCTTGGGTCGTCTTAATCTGCTGCCCGGCAAAGAGACCGATACCGTGCAGGGTGGAGCGGTCGAGGTAGGTTTTCACCTTAAGCATTGATCTCACCTCTTTCCATGACTTGCAGATAGCTGTAGGGATCTGGATTAATCAATTCTGTAAAGAAAAAATCAGTATCGTCATAGGAGAGCGTATAATTCTCCAGAAGTTCTTCACCGCTCTTGATATCACGCAGGGCAATTTCGGTGTAGTCATCAGCAAAGGCGATATTACAACACTCCTGTGAATGGTTAATGAATCGCGCGTTATCGGTCAGGTAAAAATATTGACTATTTCTCCTATAGGTTGAATTCATCAGGTGCTGAAGGGTAAAATTATCGACCTCCCGGCACAGCCTGAGAAAGCGCTCTGGGGGCATAACCGTATCGATAAAATTCTGAAATTTCCAGACAACGGAACGGGCAGGGATATCCTTGGCCGCAAACAGACCAATCCCATGTACCCGTGAGGGGGCCAAGTACGTTTCTACAATGAGCATTCAGTTTTATCTCACTAAAGGCTGGCAAAGATATTAGCAGTACCAGGGCTTATGCAGCCCTTATTGCGCACAATACATGTCAGGTTATTTGTATATTCCTAGATCTAGGAGGGTAAGAAGAAGGCCGGCATGATTTCCCGCCAGACATTCTTTGCCACCAGTTTTTCATCATCCACCAACCACCGAGGGTGCTGAGTGATAAAAAAACAATTTTTTCCCCATTTCCATCCTCACTGTCCCATGAAGTTCAATGGTCCGACGCAAAACCGGCAACAGGGGCGCCAGATTATCATCGGGCTTAATGAGATATTTCCCCTCATCACCGGTGAGGAGAGCCAAGCCAGTAATGGCACCTTGCTCATCCCATTTATCAGGAACCAGGAGGCCGGTGATGGTTATCGGCATGACCTGCCGAACTCCCTTTTTGCTGCGTCTTGAGTCCATTCTTGTCATTTCTTCCTTGGAACATTTACCGGAAAATGAACAGGACAAACAGCCCCTGAAGAACTGGCCGCCCTGTTCACCGATGTCAAAGCTTCTCAGAAGTCAACATATCTGAGCCTGAGCCTTAGAGCGGATTAGCGTTCATAATGGTCATCATAGCTGCCAGAAGATTCTTCTTCGAAATAGTTTAACGTTTCCAACGGATCCAGACGGAGGGGAGTAAGAGAAAGTATCTCAAACTCCTGCTCACACTCCTCGCAATAGACCTCATCACCAGGCTCATTATCATAGAAAATCCGAATCTCGCCTTCGCAGCTTGGGCATTTTTTCGTTCTCATCACCATTTCTCCTTCAAAACGTTTATTGATTTTCCAAGGAAGAAGACCCTATCATCTCAGGGGAATCTTCTTCCAGCTCTTCCAAGACGCCCCCTTCCTCTTGATCAGCAGGAAAGGAGTCATCCGTCATAAAGGGTTGATCTGTTTCTTCAAGCTCAAATTCATAGCCTGGCGGCAAACCATCATCCTCCATGCCGCCTTGGCTAAAATCCTCTGCGGGCGGGGCATACTCATCGGTCATAGCCTGGGCAGGGGGCAAAGAGAGCCCCACACCAAGGACAACAAACAACGCTAAACACACCATTTTCTTTTTCATTTTTTCCTCATTGCGAAAAAGATAGATAGGTAGATACCAATCTGTTCATCAATAAAGCGATAGAACGGTATCTGTTTAAAATCCAGGCCATGGGCCAGGACCATATACATCTCATCATTCATTCCCCAAACCCTTCTTGCATTGCATAGCCGATGGTCCGATAGATCAGCTTAGCTGCCGTAAAGGCGCTGTAGGCCGGGCCAGCAGGGGGTGCCAACTCAACAAAATCCGCGCCAACAAGGGTGGATGTCCGGCACAGCTGGGCAATGAGCATGGTGGCCGTCTGCCAACTCAAGCCATCCGGTTCCGGAGTGCCGGTGGCCGGCAGCACGGCCGGATCAAGGCCGTCAAGATCAAACGTCAGATAAAGGGGCCTGCCGTTAATCCATTTGACAATCTCACTGAGCCAGTTCCCATGGTCGCGCATCCTCCCCGTAGTCCAGGGCTGCCAGTTCCTGGTCGTGCAGAGCTGCCACTCTTCTTTGGAAAAAGAGCGGATTCCCACCTGCACAAAGGGCACGGCAAGATCATCAATGCGCCGCATGACACAGGCATGACTCAACCAATCGTTATCATACTGGGCGCGCAGATCGAGATGGGCATCCACCTGCACCACGCAGAGATCGGCAAAACGCCGCTGGCAGGCGGCAACCCCTGCCACGGAAAGGGAATGTTCCCCGCCAAGCAGGATGGGAAGTTGCTGCCGGGCCAGAACCCCTTCAACCTCTTCACAGACTCGCATCAACACCTCTTCGGTGCTGCCCTGACAGGCGATGGCCGGTCGGGTGGTTATGCCGGCCCGCCACGGTTCATACAACAGCTCGTCATCAAAGATCTCCAGGGCCTCAGAGGCGGCCAGGATGGCTTGCGGTCCCTCTTCGGTTCCGCCCATCCAGCTTACGGTTTCACCGTAGGGCACTGGGATAATGGCCACCCTGGCCGCCGCTTCATCCACGGCCTGGCAACCATCTTCAAGAAAATATGGATGATTCATAGTCTCCTGCCCTATTGTTCAAAATAGGTGTAGCCCCGCAGGCCCACCTCAAAGGCATCCATGATCTGGCGGCGCTCACCGGGGGTAATGAGGCCTGACTGCACCGCCTTTTCCGCCTTTTCCCGGACCTGGTTGACGAGCAAGCGCGGTTCATATTCCACGTAGGAAAGAACGTCGGCGACGCTGTCCCCCTCAATCTCCCGGGAAAAGACCACCTCATTTTCATCGCTGATGGTTACGGCCACCACATTGGTGTCTCCCAGCAGGTTATGGAGGTCGCCCAGGGTCTCCTGATAGGCCCCCACCAGAAAGACCCCGAGACAATACTCCTCATGGTTGGGGACATGGAGGAGGATGGTCTTCTTGATGTCATGGATGTCGGTGAATTTATCGATCTTGCCGTCTGAGTCGCAGGTCACATCGGAAATCACGGCATCCCTGGTCGGTTTTTCATTGAGGCGATGCACCGGCATGATGGGAAAGAGCTGACCGATGGCCCAGGAATCAGGCAGGGACTGAAAGACGCTGAAGTTGCCGTAGTAGGTGTCAGCCAAGACACTATTGATGTTTTTCAGCTCATCAGGGATGACTTTCATCTCCTTCATCTCGGCACTGATCCTCTCCATGATATCCCAGAAGATCTCCTCGGCCAGGGCCCGTTGCCTGAGCGGGATGACCCCGTGCCTGAACAGGGTGCGGATCTCTTCCAGATAATAGGTGGCGTCATGGAACCACTCCTGGAGATTCTTGGCAGACAGGGTCTTCTGCAAGCCATGGAGGTTCTGGAGCATGAGATGGCTGTCGATGGGAAATTCGCTGACCTCACGAACACTGGCGAGCCGGCAGACATCAAGAACATTAAAGAGCAGCACCTCATGATGGGCCACCGTGGCCCGCCCCGATTCGCTGACCAGAATAGGATGCGCCACCTCGGCATCGTCGGCAACACTCTTGACCACCTCGACAATGTCGCTGCAATACTCGAGCAACGAGTAGTTACGGCTCGATTCAAAATTGGTGTTAGAGCCGTCATAATCCACGGCCAGACCACCGCCGACATCCAGAACACCCATGGGCGCCCCTTCCTTGACCAGGTTGACGTAGAAACGCATGGCCTCACTGATGGCCGTCCTGATATTGCGAATATTGGGCACCTGGGAGCCGATATGATAGTGGAGCATCTGCAGGCAACCGAGCTGGTCATGGCGCTTCAAGCTATCCACCATCTCGATAATTTCCGAGGCGGTGAGACCGAAGAAGGAACGGTCGCCGCCTGAATCCTGCCAGAGACCACCGGCCCGGCTGGAAAGCTTGACCCGCACTCCGAGATTGGGAGTGACGCCGAGCCGTTCAGCGTGTTTGAAGATAAGCTCAAGCTCGCTGAGCATCTCCACGACAATAATAACCTTCAGGCCCATCTTCTGACCGTAGAAGGCAAGCTCCATGAACTCCTCATCCTTGTAGCCGTTACAGATAATGAAGGATTCCGGGTCATCGATATGGGCCAGGGCGATAATCAGTTCCGCCTTACTGCCCACCTCAAGGCCATGCAGGTACTTGCGGCCCTGGCGGGTAATCTCTTCGATCACCTGCTGCTGCTGGTTGACCTTGACCGGGTAGACCCCCTGGTAATGGCCCTGGTAGTCGTTTTCCTTAATGGCCTGGCGAAAGGACTTATGAAGATTGGAAATCTGACTGGTCAGGATGTCGGTAAAGCGCAGGAGCAATGGCATGCCAAGGCCCCTTTCCTTAACCCCCTCCATGATCTTGTAGAGGCTGACCCCAACCTTATTCTGGCTGGGACGGGGATGGACATGCACCTCGCCCTGTTCCGAGACGCTGAAATAGCCGGACGACCAGTCATGGATACCGTAGAGCTCTGCTGAATCCTTATAATTCCATGGTTTTAAATGTTTTCTATGCACAGCTTTTCTCTCTTATGGCAAGGGGCTAGGACAACCGCCCTTTAAAATCTTCATAGCCGAATTCTTTAACGAGCTGCAGCTCGGCATTGTTGCGCCAGATGGCGATGGCAGGCAGGCCGACACCGTTGAAGGTATTGGTCTTGACCATGGTGTAATGAATCATATCGGTAAACACCAGCCGTTGGCCGATGGTGAGCGGCGCCTCAAAACTATAATCGCCAATAACATCACCGGCCAGGCAGGAAGGTCCGCCCAGCCGGTAGGTATGGGCCGTGGCGCCGGGCTGTCCCGCCCCGACAATTTCGGGCCGGTAGGGCATCTCTAGAACATCCGGCATGTGGGCGACCACCGAGACATCAAGAATGGCGATATCGACATCGTTACGGACAAGGTCAACAACCTCGCCAACCAGGGTGCCGGTCTGGTAACTGATGGCCTCACCCGGCTCCAGATAGAGTTGAACATCGTAGCGCTCTCTGACTGCAGTGAGGAGGCTGACCAGGCCGGCCACATCGTAGCCCGGCTTGGTGATATGATGGCCGCCACCAAAATTGAGCCACTCCATACCGGCAAGATAAGGACCGAAATGCTCCTCAAAAGCTGCCACGGTCCGCGCCAAGGGGGCAAACTCCTGCTCGCAGAGGGTGTGGAAATGCAACCCAGAAATACCAGCCAACTCTGCGGCCTTGAACTGGGCAGGGGTGACCCCCAGCCTTGACCCTGAGGCACAGGGATCATACAGGGCAACCGCAGCCTCACTATGCTGGGGGTTGACCCGTATCCCGAAGCGGGTCTGCGGATAGTCGCCGGCCTGATCCCGATAGCGCTGCCACTGGGAAAAGGAGTTAAAGATCAGGTGATCGGAAAGCGCCGCCAACTGGGGAAAATCTTTGTCCTTGATGGCCGGGCAAAAGGTATGAACCTCTTTGCCCATCTCTTCCCGGGCCAGGCGCGCCTCGTTCAAGCCGCTGGCCGCTGCCCCAGAGAGATAGCGGCCCACCTGATCAAAGACACTGAACATGGCAAAGGCCTTGAGGGCCAGGAGGATCTTGGCACCACTTTGCGCCTGGACATCGGCCAGGATCTCCAAATTGGCGAGCAGGCGTTCCTCCTCCAGGACAAAACAGGGGCTGGGCACCAGCTCCTGGTAGGGCCGGGCCAGATCACTCATCATCAGCGGCCATCTCCAGGACGGTCCAGGGCAGACCATGCTTATTGAGAGCGGCCATGAAAGGCGCTGCCTCAAACTCCTCCATATTAAAAACGCCCTTGCCCTGCCAGCTCCCCTGAAGGATGAGCATGGCGCCGATCATGGCCGGCACGCCGGTGGTGTAGCTCACCGCCTGGGAATTGACCTCGGCCCAGCACTCCTCATGGTCGCAGATATTATAGATATAGACCTGACGTTTTTTGCCGTCCTTGACGCCCTTAATCAGACAACCGATATTGGTCTTCCCCTTAGTACGGGGCCCAAGGGAGGCAGGATCAGGAAGCAGGGTCTTTAGGAACTGGAGGGGGACGATCTTGTGACCATCATGCTCAACCTCGTCAATCCGGGTCATCCCCACATTCTGCAGGACCTTGAGATGGGTGAGGTAGGAATCGCCAAAGGTCATGAAGAAACGGATGCGCT
>JBFFNX010000169.1:0-7085 GCA_041562995.1 Desulfurivibrionaceae bacterium | reverse complement strand
TTATGCGGCATGATATGTCCACAAAAACCCCATCAAAATGTGGTGCCTAGAGCGAGGATCGAACTCGCACGAGCGCAAGGCTCACGAGATTTTAAGTCTCGGGTGTCTACCAATTCCACCATCCAGGCAACAGGTGATTTTTAGCATATTGTCATCCCCATATCAAGAACCAAAACCCTGCCTTAGCTCTTCTCGGCCAGATTTATCGACCTTTCCCTCTGTCTTCAACGTGCTATTGGTTTAGTGGATGATGGACTTACACATGATCTGGCCAGCAACAGAATCAAGGACAAACCCACTTCTTACTTTTAACGAATCTTGAAGGATGCCGTCTTTTCACTGATGCCCCGCTTTAAGACTTCACGGTTATAGGCGGCAATCACCTCCCGTCGTTTGAGCATACCAACGACCCACATGTCATCCTTGGATTCCACCACGGGAATCTCCTCAATACCCTTGACCACAAACTGGCTCATGGCATCATAAAGATTATCGCTGGGGGTCAGGGTCACCACCTTGCGGGCACAGATATGGCCCACGGTGGCGCTCAACCGCAGCTCTTCGTCATGGAGGATGGCCTTGACGTCCTGCAGGGAGATAATACCCATCATCCGCCCGGCCTTGGGGCCAGTTTCAGCCAGCACCGGAAAATAAAAACTATCCTCGGCCATGGAGAAAATCTTCAGGAGCTGGTTGACATTGGCCCGCTCACTGATGAAATCGACATCCTCACTCATGGCAATCCCCACCGGCAGCGATCTCATAATCGCGGTCTCCCGGCCCTCATGGATATCGATACCCTCACGGCTGAAATCCACCGTATCAATGGAATCGTGATGGAGATGTTTGGCCACCACGGTGCCGATAATACTGGCCAGCATCACCGGAATAATAATCTCGTAATTACCGGTCATCTCAAAAAGCAGGAAGATGGCGGTGAGGGGCGAATGGGTGGTGGCGCCCAGAAAGGCGCCGATCCCAACGGCAGCATAGGCCCCGGGACCAGCCACCATCTCAGGAAAAAGCAAATGACAGACCCCACCGAAGGCCCCGCCAATCATGGCACCGATAAAGAGGGCCGGCGCAAAAACACCACCTGCCCCTCCGAAACCAAGGGTAATGGCCGTGGCGGCGATCTTCACAAAGATCAGGGCCACCATCACCCAGAGCACCCCTTCACCATGGAGAACCTTTGCAATATAAAAATAGCCGTCCCCCATAATCTGGGGAAAGAAAATACCTATACAACCGATAAGCGCGGCACCTATGATCGGCTTTACATAGGGATTGATCTTGATGTCCCGACAGCGGTCCCGCACCTGGTAAAAGAACTTGATATGGATAACCGCGACAATACCGACAATAATTCCCATCAGCACATAGAGGGGTATCTCCATCAGGGGGTTAACGAGCTGATAGTCGGGAATGGGAAAGGCAGGGGACTCACCATAGGTGGCACGGGCCACAACGGTGGCAATGGCCGAAGAAATAACCAGGGCCGAGAAGGAGGAGATCTCATAGGTGCCGAGCAGCACAATCTCCGAGGCGAAAAAGACCCCGGCCATGGGGGCATTAAACATGGCGCCGATCCCGCCGGCACAACCGGCGGCGATATAGACCTTCATCCGGTCACCGGAAACCCGGAAGAACTGACCAACCTGGGAACCCACGGCGCCGCCCACCTGGGCGATGGGTCCCTCCACCCCGGCTGAACCACCGGTACCGATGGTAAGTGAGGTGGAAAGCGTTTTCAGGAGAATGGTCCGGAATTTAATACGGCCGCCTTCCAGGTTCACCTTGCGCAGGAATTTGGTAAAACCGTAGCCGTTGACCTCACCAGGATAGAAATAGGCCAGCGGAATAAGCAGGACCATGCCGATGATGGGGATAAGGGGCAGGAGAAGAACTGCCGGACCAAAACCCTTATTAAAGAGAAAAACATCGCCGGAATGAAAGGCTGCCAAGCCTCCTTCACCGAGAATCTGAGTAAGACCGCCGTCAAAAATCATATGACGGATAAACTCCTCGGTGGAGCGGAAAAGAATATTGGCAAAGCCGGCGGCAAGCCCGATAAAGGAGGCAATGACCACCATTAACGTGCCTTCGCCGGGTATATATTTTTGAAGATTAAACAAATTCATATAATTTTTGGGATCTGGCAACCCATCAGGCTGGCTTCGCGCAGGAAATAGTCATCCGTCATGCCGGCAATAAAATCAACGGCAATGGCAGCAGCAGGGGTATCAAGCATATATCCCTTATCCATAAATTTCATCAGCCGGGTATAGACAACCGAACCATGATCTTCCCTTTTGATGTCTTCGACATACTTGGCGAGCAATGCTTTAAAACAGTCTTCCACCCTGGTCTTCTCGGGCTTAATCGCCTTATTCAAATAAATATATTGGTAGTTAAAGGCCTTTAACTCCTGGAGGGCATCGGAAATCTGTTCAGAAAAACCCACCTCGCCCACACAACCGTTGCCAATGAGATCAGCAACCAAGCGGTGGACAATGGTGCCGTTTGTTCGCCCCAGCACCTCTTGGCAATGCTCAGGAATGTCAGCCCGGCTGATAAGCTTTAACTCAATGGCGTCTTCGATATCCCTGCCAATATAGCTCAAGGTATCTGCCAATCGTACCAGACAGCCCTCAATGGTCATGGGCCTCAGCTTGCTGGCCTTGTCAATACTCTTAGCTGTTATTTTTCGATCCAATTCAGCAAAGGACACCGACCCCTGGGGGCTGATCTTGCGATTATGGACCTCGCCATCATGACAGAGAATGCCATCTAACACCTGAACGGTGAGATTGCAGCCGCGGCCATGATTTTCCAGCTGCTCAAGAAAACGAACCGACTGGAGATTATGCTGAAAGGAGGGCAGCCCATACTGGCGACTTAAGTCGTCTAAAATTGCCTCACCATCATGGCCAAAAGGCGGATGACCGATATCATGGCCCAGGGCAATGGCTTCGGTGAGATCCTCATTAAGGGCAAAGACACGGGCCAGGGTTCGGGCTATCTTGGAGACAAGCTGGACATGAAGAACCCGATGGGTAATATGATCATTTTTCACCAGGTAAAAGACCTGGGTCTTATCAATATATCGGGTATAGGCCCGGGAGTGGAGGATCCTGTCGGTATCAACGGCAAAGGAGGTCCGGTGGCCATCTCTACTTTCCGCATGCCGGCGGATACCCGTGCTGCTCAGGGTCGCATGGGGGGAGAAAAATCCCTCTTCCCTTTTCTCAAGACCCTTTTTTATGGCAACAAGCTGCTCTTCGACCATGATCCCTTCCATAAAATGTTGCAAAGAGGTACTTGTACCATAAGGCACAGGGGAGAAGAAGCCTTTTATAACTGAGCTTGCAAGGGTTGGCAACCAGACAAAAACCCTGTTTTTTTTTGCTGACGGACTAGACAATTTTGTTGTACTATTTTTTGAGCATTATTATCAAAAAGGAACGTCCTTGCCCTTTTTTGTTTTTTATAATCAATATATTAGGCGTTTTATATTCTCCAGCGTCCCCCGCCCACGGGCGGCAATCCTTACTTTCTGACCAGGTGAGACATTATGGTATCAAGCACCGATTTTGACAAAGCCTTGGCCGTTGGCCGGCCACCCAATATCTGCAAACTCTTTCCTAACTCCAAGGCCTTGATTGTCAGCGGCAAATATATCGATCTTGCCCTGCAGGCCAAGGGTAAGGCCATGACCATTGCCGCCAACGGCAGAAACAACTTCATTATTCGTGGCGCCTTGATGGCCGCCCAACGGGCCAATGCCGCTATCATCATCGAAATTGCCCGCTCCGAGGGCGGTGCCACGGCCTACTGCCCGACCAATTACTGGAACATGGCCCACCAGGTGGATCAGGCCATGAACGAACTGGGTATCACCGTACCGGTGGCCATCCATGCCGACCATTACGGCATCAAGAGCGAGGCGGATATTCCCTATGCCAAACAGGAGATCCCCACCCTTTTCGAGGCGGGTATTACCTCCATTGCCATTGATGCCTCCCACATGACGGATGACAAGAACCTCCTTGCCAACCTGGCGCTCAACCAGTTTATTCCGGACTGGGCCGGTCTGGAGACGGAAATCGGTGAGATTAAGGGCTCGGAGGGATTGTCCGCTGTGCCGGAGGCCGTTTTTCTCATTGCCGGCCTCAATGCCCATAACATCTTCCCCAACTGGATCGCCCTCAACAACGGCACCACCCATGGCCTTGAAGCCAGTGGTCTGGGTATCCAGGTTGAGCTCACCTCCCAAATCCATAACGCCCTTACCAAATATCATGTCAACGGCGCCCAACACGGCACCTCTGGCAACAGCTCTGAACGCCTCAGGCAAATTGCTGAACAGACCAACACCACCAAGGCCAATGTCGCTACGGCCCTGCAGATGTTGTCCTGGGGGGTGGAGGTCAATGATTATGGCAACGCCATCTTAAACGATGACGGTAGCTTTAAAAAGGTCAAGGGCGAAGGGGTCAGCGAAGAGATGTGGCAGGAGATGGTTGACTATGCCGCTGCCAAAGGTTGGAACAGCGGCGGCTACAAGAACCTGAACCTCGCCTTTCAAAACAGATTTATGGGCCAACCCACGGCTATCAGGCAACGGATGTGTAAGCGGGTGGAAGATTTTGTCTTCAACCTGCTCACCACCGTCTTCAATGCCCAGGACAGCGCTGATTTCTGCATCGCCGCCATCATCAAGGCCCGCTCCTATGATCCCGGCCCCAAGGCCCGCAAGATTGAAGAGGCCTCAGAGTGGACGCCAGACAAGATCATCGCCAGGGCAGCCCTCCTTGATTCGGACAAAGGAGCAGAGGGCGACTTTGACGACTAACAACTTAGATTAACGCAGCAATTGACTGAGGAAAGATTTTTCCTTCGCCAGGGAATATTCCCTGGTCGCCATCCGCCATTAAAAAAGGCCCGATGCTTTTTGAGCATCGGGCCTTTTTTAATTCTTTTCACAAGGAGGATGAACTAGACCTTCAAAATATTACTGATATCCTTGGCCTTATCCACCTGATCTTTGAGGGCATTGACCTCTTTCATGCCTGGCACGGCATTTTCCACAAGCTTGCTCTTAGCCTCGTCCACATCACCCATGGACTTTTTGAAAGATTTCAGGCCCTTCCCAAGACCTTCACCGATTTCAGGCAGTTTCTTGCCGCCAAAAACCAGAAAGGCGATGGCCATGATAACGAGGAGCTCTGGGGTACCTAGTCCAAACATTTTTTATCTCCTTGAGAGGAAGGGGTCAGGCTGCTGAAGAATCGTTCTTGTCATCATCGATCTTCTTGGCCTCTTCGTCCTTGGTGGCATTCTTGAAGTTCTTAATACCCTTGCCAATTCCGCTACCAATCTCCGGCAATTTTCCAGCCCCGAAAATAATGACAATAATTACGAGGATTACAACCAATTCCGGCATTCCAAGTCCAAACATCTTTCAGCCTCTCTCTATTTTTTAAATTTGCTCTACATACTCAGCAATGTCATACACGATTATAAGATGAGCACAAAATACCCATCGACCAACACACAATAAATACCGCACACCTTAGCGGAGCGCAAAGTATTTTTTCCAGCAGCCTTCCTCACATTGAAGCCGAAACAGCTCGAGGCGCCTCTTAACAGGTGCGCCCTGTCAGCTTGTGGGCCAACTCGCGGCAATGGGCAAGAATAGCCTCCTCATCAAGGTTAAGGAGCCTTCGGTTTTCCATAATGACCCTGCCATCAATGACAGAGTGGACAACATCCCCTCCCCTGGCGGCATAGACAAGATGGGAAGGAATATTATACATGGGGGTCAGATGGGGCTGCTCGAGATCGAGAACAATGATGTCCGCCCTCTTGCCGACCTCAAGAGAACCAATCATCTGCTCAGCACCCAACACCCGGGCACCTCCCATGGTGCCCATCTGCAGGACATCAAGGGCTGGCAGGGCCGTGGGATCAAGATTATGGACCTTCTGGAGCTTAGCAGCGCTATCCATTTCGCCAAACATATCCACATCATTATTGGAGGCGGCACCATCGGTGCCTAAACCCACATCCAGAAGGGCGGCATGCATCGCAGCGACAGGGGCCACCCCCGAAGCGAGTTTCATGTTACTCTCCGGACAATGGGCAATCTTCACGCCCCGCTCAGCCAGCAAGGCGATCTCTTCGCCACTTACCTCAACGCAATGCGCAGCAAGCACGGAGCTATCTAAAAGCCCGAGACCTTCCAGATGCTGAACCGGAGATTTACCAAACTGCGCATAGGCACCCTGCACCTCACCCTTTGTTTCCGAGAGATGGATAACATATCTGCACCCCCTCTCCACCGCCTTTTCCTTCAACTTCACCAACAGATCAGGGCAACAGGTATAAACGGCATGGGGATCGACGGTGACGGTGACCAGGGGATGATTCTCATACTGGGCGAACATCTCATCGACATAGACGAAGCCCTGGTCAAGTTCGCCGTAGTTAGGGGAGGGAAAATCATAGAGCACCTCACCCACCCAGGCCCGCATCCCGCTTTTTTCGGCAGCCCGGGCTACATCCTTGGCAAAGAGATACATATCGCAGAAACTGGTTGTCCCACTCTTAATCATCTCCAGGGTAGAGAGTAGAGCACCCTGATAGACCAGCTCGCCGGTCAGCTTCGCCTCAACAGGGAAAATATGCTCCTGGAGCCAGGTCATCAATGGCAGGTCATCAGCCAAACCGCGCAGAAGCGCCATGGGGGCGTGGCTATGAACGTTGACAAGGCCGGGCATGACAAGTCCGCGGCCAACTTCAAGAATGCGGGCGTCACGATACTTGGCGGCAAGCTCTGCTCTGGCGCCGATTTCACAGATGGCATTACCAGCTACGGCCACGGCGCCGTTGTCAATAATGGTCTGCCCATCATCCATGGTGAGCACAGTGCCGCAAACCAGAAGCGAAACCTCCGGATGTCTCATTTGATTCTCCCTACCACTTCTTCCACAAGGCGGCTAAAATCCCCCTCCGCCTTCTTGGCCTCAGCGAGAATATCGTCGAGCAAAATTGGCTGAAAATTATCTGGGTCATTGACATTG
>JBFFNX010000168.1:0-7089 GCA_041562995.1 Desulfurivibrionaceae bacterium | reverse complement strand
GCCGCCGGCCATGAGACAGGGAATCATTCTGACCCCGGCCTCCAGGGCTTGCTTGGGGTGCAGGGTCACATCCACCCGTTTGATTTCCAGCTGTGGAAATTCCTCTTTAAGTTCGGTAAGCCCCCGGCCTGCCAGATGGCAGCGGGGTCACAGGATGGAGTGATAGAGGGTTATTGTTGTCATGGCGGATTTCATTTTTTGAGCATCTCTTCAATATAATATTGCTCAGGTTGGGGCGGGATAAAGATTTCAAGGTTGTCGTTCCAGCGACTGACATAATGCCTGGTCAGCAATTGTCTGAATTCATTTTTGAGTTGGGTCAGGGTGGTATAGTGGTGGATAAAATGCTCACCATAATTGTTCAGGCTGATAATTGATGAGTGCAGCTCCTTTTCGGCCCTGACAGGGAGCTTGTGGAAATTGATCAAGGCCAGGGCCTGGATAATGCGCTCCTTCTTGAGGAGCTCTTTCGCTGTGATTTTAGAAAAGTTAATGAGCGGAAAATTGGCGATGAGCTTGTCTGTCACAGCCTGGATCTCTGAAAGATTAATCTGCAGGAGGTTTTTGGCAAGATGGATTTCCGTTGATTTCTGAAGGATGCCGTTGACCACGAGCCAGGTGATAAGGGTGATGATATTTGACCCTCTTCTGATCTGCTGCCCTGTATTGTCTCGAATCGAATCACTTGTCTGTTCACCCTGGAAGGCATAGAAGTACATCTTCCCTTCATACTTGGTGATATGAAAGGTGATGGCCTTTTGGCACATGATGTCCCGAGACAGGCTGCGGATGTATTCGATTTTATGCGGCTTGTTTTCGTAAAAGGTAAAGAGCTTGCGGCCCAAGATAGAGATGTCGCGCTGGGTGATGGTGTGTTCCAGCCCTTCCTGTTCAACGGAGGCAAAGACCAGGCGTAGCCGCTTGTAGGTGGAAATAAGGTAGTTATGGACCTCAACACCCGAGGCCAACAGGTCGTTATAGCGCCAGTTTCTGATATGCAGAAATTTCGCCATCTGATCGGGCAAAAGATCCCAACTCTTCATCAGGGCCATGGTTTTTTTTAGGTGATGCCCCTTCTGCTGCGATTTCATGCCCTCTAAGGTCTTTAAGAAAAGGCATTCCCGGATAAGATTGTCATCTTTTTGGACGGCTGAAGAGTGCTGGTAAAAGGCGACAATATCACGGGCCAAAAGAAGATAGGGATCGATGGCCGTTATCTCAAGATGTGGTTCTCCTTCGGGCAAGAGCTCCGGGAAGGTAACCATGCGTAGTATAATCGAGGAAAAGAGGGGCAGGGTGTCCGTATTATTAAGTAGCAGCTCGAGATAGGCAAATTTGATCACTGACTTAAAGGGGCTGTCCAAGGCCTTGTTGAGCTGCCAGAGGCAGGCCCCAAAAATCTCAGCCTTAGGGATGCCGGAAAGATAGCCAAGGTCAATATAGTTGTCCATGTTAATGCCGCTGGCTATGAGCTTTTGGACGTGCTGACGATACTCGTCATGGCTGAGGCCGGGGGGGATAAGCCACCAGAGCAGCATCTTGCCGGCTACCAGGATATGGGTGCGAAAGAGTTCATCCTTTAACAGAAGTTTCAAGGCTGAACCAGCAGACTCATCTTCGGCGCTGGACTCAAATTTGTTCTCCCTTGTCTGCTCTATATCCATCAGGAAGAAGTACACCTCAAGACCATGCTTTTTCACCCATTCAGAGATGAGGCGGCATTTTTCGTTAAGGAGATGTCTTCCCTTGTCACCCAACTCTTCATGACGGACCGAAACCCAGTAATCACAATCGGATTTGGCGGCTTGGGCAACGGTGCCGATACTGCCGATGGTTTTTAAGGAATGAATATAGGGAGTACGGCCGTAGGGAGAAGGTGTTTTGACACTAAGGGCTGTGGACGTAGGGAAATAGCGACGAAAGAGGTTGCTATCAATAACTTTATCGGGCAGAAAATGATATATGCCGAATTTGCATTCAGGATCGTCAATAAAACCAGGGAGATCTGGATAATTACTGTGAAGCAGGAAGGGGAGAACCTTGAAAAACAGAGCAGATGACTGGGCATTAAAATTAATGGCCCGAACCTTTCTGCTGCGGTTGTAGAGTTGGTATCGTTTTATTTTTTCTTTCAAGGAGATGAGTTGGCGCCCTGTTGATGATTCCTGAAAATGTCCCAGGTACGAAAGACATATGGCTGTGTGAAGCTAAGGCGTCATGCCTGAAAAGATACAAAAATTATACAGCGGATTCTATGGCCTGGGCAAGTTTTACCGCCTGCACGGTCTTGATAACATCGTGGACGCGGAGAATGGCTGCGCCTGAACGGGCACAGAGGGCGGAGATGACAGCCGTACCCACATCGCGTTTGCTTGGCTCCTCTTCATCAAGAAGGATACCTATAAACCGTTTACGGGAATGACCGATGAGCACAGGACAGCCGAGTTCTCTAAAGGAAGGGATATGTTTTAAGATGGAGAGGTTGTGACCCAGTTTTTTGCCAAAACCAAGACCTGGGTCAATGATGATTTTTTTTCGACTCAGGCCCTGGGATTCGGCATTATCCAGCCACTGGCAGAGCTCGGCCTTAATGTCTTCCACCACATTGACGTAATGGGGGTTTTCCTGCATGGTTCCAGGCCTGCCCTGCATATGCATGATAATGACCGGGACATCCTTTTCCACCGCCAAAGGCAGCATGTCGGGGTCAAAGCGCAGGGCGCTGATATCGTTAATGATGTCAGCGCCGGCCTCAAGGGCCAGACGGGCAATCTCGGACTTACTGGTGTCAACCGAGATGGGGGTGGCAAAGCGGCGGCGTATTTTCTCTATGGCAGGAATGACCCGCGCTATCTCCTCCTGCAACGAAACAGAAGGGGCCCCCGGTCTGGTGGATTCCCCGCCGATATCGAGAATGTCCACCCCGGCCTCCACCATGGTGGAAACCTGGTTGAACAGCTTGTCGTCGGTGTCGAGAATGCCGCCATCTGAAAAGGAATCAGGGGTGACATTAAGGATACCCATGACATGGACCCTGGTACTGAGGTCTAAGGTATGGTGCGGGGTGATAATCTTCACGCCGGTTTTACTCTTTTGCCTCGGCTGGCTCCTCTGCTGTTGGGGCCTCGGCATTGTCAACCCCTTGTGGCTCTGGTGTGTCGGCAGTTACTGCGGCACTGGCAGCCGAGGTCTCTTTTGGGGCTTGAGGTGCTGGTGCTGGATTATCCAAAGCTATGTCATGTTTTTCCAGAATGGTTCTGAGGTCTTCCGCGTTGATTGTTTCTTTTTCGAGAAGAAGTTCCGCCATCTCCTTGAGGGCAGACATATGTTCAGTGAGAAGGGAGACGACCTTGTCGTTGGCTTCGAGAATCATCTTCTTGACTTCGGCATCAATCTGGTTGGCCGTTGACTCGCTGTAATCTCGATGTTGGGAAATCTCACGGCCAAGGAAGATCTGCTCTTCTTTTTTGCCAAAGCTCAAGGGGCCCATTTCTTTACTCATCCCCCACTCACACACCATTTTGCGGGCCAGGGTGGTGGCACGTTCTATGTCGTTGCCGGAACCGGTGGTTGTTTCGTTAAAAACAAGTTCTTCGGCAACCCGGCCGCCCAGGAGAATGCATATAGTGTTGAAGAGGAAGCTTTTGGAATGACTGTATTTTTCCTCAGTGGGAAGTTGCATGGTAAGTCCAAGGGCACGGCCTCGGGGGATGATGGTCACCTTGTGGACAGGGTCTGTGCCGGGCAGGAGTCTGGCAATGAGGGCATGGCCGGACTCATGATAGGAGGTGACCTCTTTTTCTTTCAAGGTAATGATCATGCTCTTACGTTCAGCACCCATCATCACCTTGTCCTTGGCTTCTTCCAAATCAGCCATGGTAACTTTAGTTTCATTGGTCCGGGCCGCCAACAGGGCAGCTTCGTTCACCAGGTTCTCTAGGTCTGCGCCGGAAAAACCTGGGGTGCCGCGGGCAATAACCTCCCATTCAACATCGGCGGCCAAGGGTAATTTCTTGGCATGGACCTTGAGGATCTGTTCTCTGCCGCGGACGTCTGGGATGGGAACCATAACCTGGCGGTCGAAACGGCCAGGACGCAGCAAGGCAGGATCGAGCACATCAGGACGGTTGGTGGCAGCGACAATAATCACGCCTTCGTTTGTTTCAAAACCATCCATCTCCACGAGGAGTTGGTTGAGGGTCTGCTCCCGCTCATCGTGACCGCCGCCTAAACCAGCACCACGGTGACGGCCCACGGCATCGATTTCATCAATAAAGATGATGCATGGGGCATTTTTTTTGCCTTGGGCGAAAAGGTCTCGAACCCGGGAGGCGCCGACACCGACAAACATCTCCACAAAATCGGAACCGGAGATAGAAAAGAAGGGAACCTGAGCCTCACCGGCAATGGCCTTGGCCAGCAGGGTTTTACCTGTGCCTGGAGGGCCGGCGAGCAGGACGCCGGTGGGGATGCGGGCCCCTAATTTGGTAAATTTTTGTGGTTCTTTTAGGAAATCAATGATTTCAGCAAGTTCTTCCTTGGCCTCCTCAATACCGGCCACATCCTTGAAGGTGATATTGGTGTCCTCACCTTCCTGAAGACGGTGGCGACTTTTACCAAAACTCATGGCCTTACCGCCACCCGCCTGCATCTGGCGCATAAAGAAAATCCAGACGCCGATGAGAAGGAGCATGGGGAACCAGTTGGCCAGAATGGTGATATACCAGGGCGGCTTCTCCACCTGTTTAACGTTAACCTCGACCCCGGACTTGCGCAGTATGCCCCAGAGTTCCCAGTCGGTGACCGGTGAGAAGGTCTTGAAACCCTTACCGCCGCTAGTGCCGGTAATCTCATCCCCCTGCACGGTGACCTGGCTGATTGCGCCTGATTCCACCCGAGCCAGAAAGTCTGAGTAGCTCAATGTGTCTTGACCTTGCTGGGGGTTGTTGAACATCTGGAAAAGGAAAACCATGGCTAGGCCGATGATCAGCCACATGGAGATATTTTTGTAAAAATTATTCAACGAAGGCTCCTTGAGGTATGTTGCAAAAAAGGAAATCTAATTATCTAGTGAATAACGAAAGTAATCATCGTATTGAGATATTGCAATTAATTTCCGTGCCTTGCCAGGGCAAGGGTGAAAAGGCTTTTCGTTTATTTTGCTGGGAAATACTCCTGGACCGCTTTGACCTCTAGGTCTTGTTTTCTCAGTGTGGCAATGGCCTTGGCCATGGATACCGCCCCGGCAATGGTCGTTGTGTAGGGCAGACGGAGGTCAAGGGCTGCCCTGCGGATACTGAAGGAGTCCTCTGTGGTTCTGGTGCCCAGGGAGGTGTTGATAATCCATTGAATACCATGGTCATGGATTTTATCTAAGATATGGGGCCTTCCCTCAGAAATTTTGAAGACCCGTTCGCATTCAACACCATAATCATTAAGAAACTTGGCTGTACCCTTGGTGCCGATAATATCAAAACCAAGCTCGGCGAGCTCCTTGGCTACCGGCAGAATGGCGACCTTGTCATTGTCACGAACGGAGATAAGGACGGTTCCTTTATCAGGAATGGTCTGCCCCGCGGCGATCTGCGATTTGGCAAAGGCGAGACCCAGTGAGTCGTCAAGGCCCATGACCTCGCCGGTGGATTTCATCTCAGGCCCCAGCAGGGTGTCAACATTTTCAAAACGATCAAAGGGGAAAACCGCCTCTTTGACGGCGTAATGACTTATTGAGACTTCCGTGGTCAGGCCCAGGTCTTTTAATTTGAGGCCGACCATCACCTTGGTTGCCAGTTTGGCCAGTTCAACCCCGGTGGCTTTTGAGACAAAGGGCACAGTACGGGAGGCCCTGGGGTTGACTTCAATAATATAGAGAGTCTCATCCTTGACGGCGTACTGGACGTTCATCAGGCCAATAACACCAAGTTCAGCGGCCATGGCACGGGTGGCATCTTTGATCTCTGTAATCATCTCGGCACTGAGACCGTGGGCCGGCAGTACGCAGGCCGAATCACCGGAATGGATACCCGCCTCTTCAATATGCTGCATAATCCCGCCAATAATAGTGGTATCACCATCTGAGATGGCGTCCACATCAATCTCAATGGCATCCTTTAGGAACTTGTCGATGAGGATGGGATGGTCGGCAGAGGCCTGCACTGCCTCAATCATATATCTCTTAAGGTCATTTTCATTATAAACGATACGCATGGCCCGGCCGCCCAAGACGTAGGACGGACGCACCACAACCGGATAGCCGATATCTTTGGCAATCTGCAGGGCCTGCTCGAAGGTGCGGGCCGTGGCGTTGGCCGGTTGCGTAAGACCGAGCTTCTGGAGGAACTGCTGGAAGCGCTCCCGATCTTCGGCTCGGTCGATGGCATCAGGGGAGGTGCCGAGGATGGGGACACCCATTTTGGCCAGCGGCACAGCAAGGTTCAGGGGGGTCTGGCCGCCAAACTGGACAATGACACCCTCAGGTTGTTCCTTGTCAATAATGTTGAGGACATCCTCACGGGTCAGGGGCTCGAAATAGAGCTTGTCAGAGGTGTCGTAATCAGTGGACACGGTCTCTGGATTGGAGTTGACCATGATTGATTCAATGCCCAACTCCTTTAAGGCAAAAGAGGCATGGACACAGCAATAGTCAAACTCGATACCCTGGCCGATACGGTTAGGGCCGCCGCCAAGGATAAGAACCTTGCGCCTATCGGTACGGACAGCCTCATCCTCAACCTCATAGGTTGAATAATGATAGGGGGTATACGATTCAAACTCGGCGGCACAGGTGTCCACCCGCTTAAAAACAGGTTTGACAGCTTCTTTTTCCCGCAATTGCCAGATGTCCTGCTCGGAGGTGCCGGTGAGGTAGGCCAGCTGGTTGTCTGAAAAACCGAACTGTTTGGTTTTGCGCAGGAAAATAGCGGTCAGCCCGGCAAAACCTTTTTGGGAAATCTCTTTTTCGAGGCTAACGATCTGCTTGAGATTATTGAGATACCAGGGGTCAATGGCAGTCAGTTCATAGATTCTCTCAATGGACATGCCGCGGGTCAAGGCCTGGTGGATGCAGAAGATCCGCTCGGAATGAGGTGT
>JBFFNX010000167.1:0-7106 GCA_041562995.1 Desulfurivibrionaceae bacterium | reverse complement strand
GGGGCTTTTTTTATGTAAACAGGAGGAAAGAGCCTGTTGGTAGGCTAACGGTTCCTGTTTTATGTGATTTTTTTAAAAAAATCCTTTTCCACCCCGCAAAGCGGGCAACGCCAGTCTGCCGGCAGATCATGAAAAGCCGTGCCAGAGGCAACGCCATGATCGGGATCACCCTTGGCAGGGTCATACACATAACCACAGGGGCATTGATACTTTTCCATCATCATTCCCTCACATTAATTTCCGGGCCTGCCCTTACAGGGCGGCCTTGCCATCTGCTGTAATGGAATATTTACAGCGCACCGGACTATCAATATAGCCCTTCTTCTTGAGGCTGGTCAGTTTACAGCTTACTGACTTACTTTCCATATCTACTGCCGCGGCAATCTCTTTACAGCCGGAAGGATCGACCATACTGGCCATAGCGCTGAGAATTTTTTTGTGCTCATCTGGTAAGCCCGTGCTGCAACTACATCCACATTTTGCCATGATAAACTCCTGTTGGAAGAATTAATTAGTAATGATTACTATATACGATAGATTTTACTGGCTTTCAACGCTTTTTTCTAAAAAAATGCGCCTACCCGTTCAGACAGGATGTATTTAAACCAAGTTGACCCTTGTTGACGCATATCACCGTCACAACCACTTGGCCTCGGAATCCACCAGTGTTTCCCATGGATGGCGTGACTAAAAAAGATGCCAAAACTGCGCTCTCTGGTACACTTGGGGGCATGGAAAATGCGCGCCACCTCTTACAATCACTCTTTGGCCACCAAGATTTCAGGGCCCGCCAAGAGGAGATCATCGACACCCTGCTAGCTGGCAACCACTGCCTGGTCATGATGCCCACCGGCATGGGAAAATCCCTCTGCTATCAAATCCCGGCCCTGCTCTCCGATGGCCTTACCCTGGTCATATCGCCGCTCATTGCCCTCATGCAGGATCAGGTTACCTCCCTGCGCGCCAAAGGTGTCGATGCCACCTTCATCAACTCTTCGCTGACTGCCACCCAGCGCCAGCAAAGGTATCATGAGGTGGCGGCCGGCCTCTACAAGCTGCTCTATGTCACGCCGGAACGTTTCCGGAAAAAGGAGTTTCTCAACATCCTGGCCCAGCGTTCGATCAGCCTGCTGGCGGTGGATGAGGCCCATTGCATCAGCGAGTGGGGCCACGATTTCCGGCCCGACTACACCCGTCTTGCCGAAATACGCCAAATCACCGGCAACCCGACCACCATTGCCCTCACCGCCACAGCCACCCCGGAGGTTCAACTCGATATCATTGAGCAGCTTGGTATCAAGCCGGCGGAGATTACCATTTTCCACCAGGGTATTGAGCGGGCCAATCTGGTCCTCAAGGTTCAAGACCTCTTCGGCCATGATCAAAAATGTGCCGCCATCATTGCCAAACGCCGTCTGCAACCGGGCAATGCCATTGTCTATTTTTCGCTGATCAAGTCCCTGGAAACCATGAGCCAGATGCTTGCCGACCAACATATCCCCCATCTCGTTTACCACGGCCGCCTGGAATCAGGGCGCCGCCGGGCTATTCAGCAGAAATTCATGGAGGGCGACAACAATCTCATCCTGGCCACCAACGCCTTTGGCATGGGGGTTGACAAGGACAATATCCGCCTGGTTATCCACGCCGAAATACCCGGCTCCATGGAATCCTATTACCAGGAGATAGGGCGGGCCGGCCGGGACGGTAAGCCCGCCGAATGCCTTCTCCTCTACGACCAGTCAGACCTGCTCATCCAGATGGATTTTATCAAATGGAATAATCCTGAGGCCGATTTCCACAACCGGGTTTGGCAGATTCTTGATGATGATATTGATGAGGCAAACAGCCTGGGCCTGGAGTGGATTAAGGACAAAATGCTCTTCAAACACAAGTCTGATTTTCGCCTGGAAACCTGCCTGGCCCTTTTTGACCGATATGGTGTCACCGAGGGTTCCCTGGAAAAAAGAAATCTTCGCCTCTGCGGCCCCCTCCCGCCCCAGCTCCACCCTGATAAGATTGCCGCCAAAATTCTTTCTGAACAAAAAAAGCTGCACCTCATGGTACAATACATTAAAATAAGCGGCTGCAGGAAGGGTCTGATCCATGACTATTTTGGCATGGACCATGACGAAACCTGTAATGCCTGCGACAACTGCCTCAGCAGGGTGTGATGCCCGGTCATACTCTGCTGATTTTCATGGGTAGCTTATAGAATGAGCCTTTGTTGACGACCAGATACGCGTAAACATCGAGCATAACGCCAAGATCGTTGTCCCGACAGGTCAGCACAGACTCCGAACCGTTATCCTGGACGCAAAGGTAATTTTTCAAGTTGACCTAGAAGGGGCTTCAGGACAGGGGATAACGTCCATGCCTGTAAAAGAAAATGAATTCTCTCTCCATCTTTGGGGAGGACTCCTCCTTGGCACCGCCTGGTTGGCTGGCATACTCATCAGCCGCTTCGGACTGCCTTCCTATCTGCACCTCCTTGCCCTGGCCATCCTCCTGGTCCCTCTCATTTTTGTGGGCAAGAGATCCTCTTTGCCGGCGCCGGCGCTGCGAAAGCCGACAAATGCCCCCCAGGCCCCAACCAGCCCAACGCCTGCCGCCCCTGATCGTACCTTTGACAACGACAATAGCTCTGCGTACAGCCAGCCGCAAACCAACGAGGCCCTGGCCGCCTCGTTCAGTCTCCAGCTCCAACTCCTCTGCCATACACTTCACCTGACAACGGCTATCCTTGTAACGGCAAGTAAAAACGGCGAGACCCTGAATCTCCGGGCCTCCTATTCCACCGAAGAGCTGGAGTTTGCCCACAGCTTTCCCGCTGAATCAGGAATCTTTGTCAGCCTCAGGCAGGGCCGGCAGGAGATAGCGGGTCTGCCCTCCACCCCGCTTTTCCAAGGTCTGCCCTATTATCCCCAGGGCCATGCCGTGGGCAGTTTCTTCGCCTTGACCCTGGACAGGATAATCTCAACCTGCCCCACCGGCTATCTCTGCGTGGACCGGGCCACGGCTGACTCCTGGACCGAAAAAGAAAAAGAATTACTGAGGGCGGCGGCGCGCAAGATAAGTCTTGATATCTTTCTGGCCCTGCAACTCGCCGACATTGACCGTGACAAGGAGGCGACCAACCAGGTCTGTCTGGCCCTCCAGGAGCTTAACGCCGTTCTCGGCCTGGAAGCAGCCTTCCAGGCCACGGAGAATGCGGTGCGCAACCTCACCGGCGCTGACTTTGTCGCCATCACCCTGAAGGACAAGGGCAATCACACCATTGTCCTGGCCAAGGGGCCCGGTGCCGAAGACCTTGAGGGTGCAGATGTCTCCGAAGACACCTGTCTTGTCAACCAGGCCATGCATCTAAAGCGCACCATGCCGCCACGTCCCGAGTATAACGGCCCTGCCCCCATATTCTCCCAGCAAAGGCCCATCGCCGGTTTCGGCTCTCTGCTCATCCTGCCCTTGATCATAAAACAGGAAGAACCCATTGGCACCCTGATCGTCGCCGGTCGCGCCCCTGGCCTTTTCAGCACGGAACGGCAAAACATTCTTGAGGTCATCGGCGCCCAGATCGCTACCAAAATTGACCTCGGCAGGGCCCACGAAAAGGTATACCAGCTGGCCACCACCGATGGTCTCACCGGCCTGGCCAACCACCGAACCTTTCAAAATGCCTTAACAAATATGGCTGAACGCGCCGATCGGATGGGCAAGGGTATCGCCCTTCTTCTCTGTGATATCGACCATTTCAAGAAGGTAAACGACACCTATGGCCACCCCTTTGGCGATGAGGCCCTGCGCGAGGTGGCAAAAGTATTACGTGACTCCGTGCGCACCATTGATCTTGCGGCCCGTTATGGCGGCGAAGAATTTACCGTTATTCTTGAAAACACAGACCAACAAGGGGCCCTGCTCCTGGCCGAAAGGATACGGGCCAAAATTGAGGCCCTGCGGCTGATGTGCGGCACGACCCCGGTGTCACTGACCATGAGCCTCGGCATAGCCCTCTACCCCTTTCACAGTACTGACACGGCAAGCATCATTGCCAAGGCCGACCAGGCCCTTTACGCGGCCAAGGAGGGGGGGCGAAACCAGGTGCAATGCTGGCCTGTTTAGCCTCTGTTTCCCCCTGATAAGCAAAGACGTTGACCAATCTTTCCTTCCCCTGGCAATACTGCCAAAAAATCATACCTTTTCAGCTCATTCGCGGCTAGAATACCCCTCTGAAAAACTCCGTGCCTGCCCCCGGCGGCCCACCGATTAAGATATATATACCTTCTGGAGAATACCATGAGTGACGAGCCCAATAAGATCATCTACTCAATGATCAACGTTTCCAAGTTTTACGAGAAAACCCCCATCCTGGAAAATATCAACCTGTCCTATTTCTACGGGGCCAAGATCGGTGTCCTGGGCCTAAACGGCTCCGGCAAGAGTTCGCTGCTGCGCATTCTGGCCGGCAAAGACAAGGATTTCCAGGGTGAGACATCCATCTCTCCCGGCCTCACCGTGGGTTTCCTGGAGCAGGAACCAGAGCTTGGCGAGGGCAAGACCGTTAAAGAGATTGTTGAGGAAGGGGTGCAGGAGACCGTAGACCTGCTGGAAGAGTTTAATGACATCAACAATAAATTCGCCGAGCCCATGACTGATGACGAGATGGACGCCCTCATCAGCCGCCAGGGCGAGGTCCAGGAAAAACTCGACCACCTCGGGGCCTGGGATCTTGATGCCCGCCTTGACATGGCCATGGACGCCCTCCGTTGTCCCCCCGGTGATGCAATTGTTGACGTGCTCTCCGGCGGTGAACGGCGCCGGGTGGCGCTGTGCCGCCTGCTCCTCCAGAAGCCTGACATTCTCCTGCTTGACGAGCCCACCAACCATCTTGATGCCGAGACCGTGGGCTGGCTGGAGCAACATCTCCAACGCTACGAGGGTACGGTCATCGCCGTCACCCATGATCGTTATTTTCTCGACAATGTGGCGGGCTGGATCCTTGAACTCGACCGGGGCAAGGGTATTCCCTGGAAGGGCAACTACTCATCCTGGCTCGACCAGAAACAAAAGCGCCTGGCCCAACAGGAGAAGCAGGAGACCGACCGCCAGAAGACCTTAAAGCGGGAGCTGGAATGGATCAGCATGAGCCCCAAAGGCCGTCATGCCAAATCAAAGGCCAGGATCAAGTCCTATGATCAATTGTTGAACCAGGATCAGGAAAGCAAGATTAAGGATCTGGAGATCTTCATTCCACCCGGCCCCCGTCTGGGCAATCTTGCCATCGAGGCCAAAAATGTCACCAAGGCCTTTGGCGACAAGCTGCTGGTGGAGAACATGACCTTTTCCCTGCCGCCGGGTGGGATCATCGGCGTCATCGGCCCCAACGGTGCCGGTAAATCCACCCTCTTTAAGATGATCACCGGCCAGGAACAGCCAGACAGTGGCACCATTAGCCTGGGAGAAACCGTAAAACTGGCCTTTGTTGACCAATCCCGCGATGTCCTCGATCCGGAAAAGACGATATGGGAGGTCATCTCCGAAGGCCAGGATGTCCTTACCCTGGGCGACAAAGAAGTCAACTCGCGGGCCTATGTGGGCCGCTTCAACTTCTCAGGCAGCCAGCAGCAAAAGAAGGTGGGTCTGCTCTCCGGCGGCCAGCGCAACCGCGTCCATCTGGCCCGCATCCTCAAGGAAGGCGCCAATGTCATCCTCCTTGATGAGCCCACCAACGATCTTGATATCAACACCCTGCGCGCCCTGGAGGAGGCCCTGGAGAATTTCGGCGGCTGCGCCGTGGTGATCAGCCATGATCGCTGGTTCCTCGACCGCATTGCCACCCATATTCTAGCCTTTGAGGGAGACAGCCAGGTCAACTTCTTTGACGGCAACTACACCGAGTACGAAGAGGATCGCAAAAAAAGGCTCGGGGAAGCAGCAGCCCAGCCCCATCGCCTCAAGTACCGCCATTTGACAAGATAGCCCCAAAGTTGTCCGTGGCCAGTTGCAAGATAAAAAAAAGGGAGACAGGTGGTTGCTAGAGAAACGACCTGTCTCCCTTTTTTTGTCGCCCATCTTCACATCGCCGAGGAGTGGTTGAAGGGGGCGGAAGAGCGGCGAGGACTGTCTGCGTAGCCACACTACCGGTATAAGATCCGCGAGTTCCGCAGCCGCCCGCCTGTTTCAATTGCGAAGAGGGACCTGCTAAGCTGGCTAGGTGACGGGCTGCCCTTTCTTTTGGTTACTTTTCTTCGCCCGTTTCACTGGCTGGGCAAGGAGCAGCGCAGCGGTCGAAGAAAAGCAACAGGATAGAGGGATCCCGTTGAGACCATAAACCCATTCCAGATTCCCGCCTCCTCAGGAATAACCTAAAGGAGGCCGCGCCTCATGGAAAACAAAATCAAATAAAAGCGGCGACCTGCGCGGCAAGAGAGGCGAGATCATTCTCACTCTGATGGAGGGTCACGGAAAAACGCAGACGCGCTGTATTTTCCGGCACGGTGGGGGGCCGGACGGCAGTGACAAAGAAACCTGCCTCACCAAGCTTTGCGGCAAGGTCAACGGCAGCCTCACTGGCACCGATCAAAAGGGGCATGATCTGGGTGGTTGACTCCACCTCCAGGTTATAGGTAGCCAAGGTCTTCTTAAAAAAAGCCGCCCGGGCCAAAAGCTGCCGCCCCAGGCCGGGATTTTCCTCTATGACCTCAAGGGCTCCCAGACTGGCGCCGATCACTGCCGGCGGCAAGGAGGTGGAATAGATAAAACTGCGGGCCCGATTGAGCAGAAAATCTACCCAGAGCTTGCTGGCGGCCACATAGGCCCCATAACTGCCCAGGGCCTTGCCAAAGGTACCCATGACCAGATCAACCTGTTCGGTGACGCCGAGCTCCTCAACAATCCCGGCACCACTGGCCCCGAAAATCCCGGTGGCATGGGCCTCATCAACCAGCAAAAGACAATCATACTTTTCTTTCAGCGCGACAAGTTCGCGCAGTGGGGCCTTGTCGCCATCCATGGAGTAGAGGGACTCCACCACGATCAGGGCCTCACCGCCGCCCCTTTTGTCGGCAAGGAGCTGAGCGAGATGCTCCATATCATTATGCCGAAAACGG
>JBFFNX010000166.1:0-7110 GCA_041562995.1 Desulfurivibrionaceae bacterium | reverse complement strand
TTGTGGCCCGCAAAGAGAGGGGCCAGACTCATCTTAAAAGCATCAAAAATAGCGCTGATCGGCAGAAGTTCAAAGCGGATGCCGAGATTTTTGGCAAGTGCTTCGGCGTCATCAATGGAACCTTGGGATGAGTAGGGTGAGGGCAGGCCCACCCCCATGACATTTTCAGGACCCAGGGCCTCGCAGGCCAGGGCGCAGGTCAGGGCCGAATCAATACCGCCGCTTAAACCGACCAGCACCTTTGCAAATCCACATTTCCGGACATAGTCCCGGGTGCCCATGACCAGGGCATCATGGACGGCTGCCACCTCGTTTACTGGTGGATCGGCAACAGGGGAGAGCTGTGTGCTGTCAATAAGGAGCATGTCCGCACTGAATGCCTTGGCCTGGGCGCAGACTCTACCCTGGCCGTCAAGGACAAAGCTCGCTCCATCAAAGAGGATGGAGTCCTGGCCCCCCACCTGGTTGCAGTAAAGGAGGGGTACGCCATATTTGCCGGAGATGGCGCTAAAGGCCTTTTTGCGCAGATGTTGCTTGCCCATGGTAAAGGGCGAGGCGGCAATATTGATAAGAAGATCGAGGTGGTGCTGGGTGTTAAGCTCTGCCACAGGATCGCTGTCGTAGAGCTGCTCTGGGAAGGCATCGCTGTCGTTAAAGAGATCCTCACAGATGGTGATGCCTAAGTTGAGGCCGTCCAGGCAGTAGAATTGGCTCGATTTTCCCGGCTGGAAGTAGCGGCTCTCGTCAAAGACATCATAGGTGGGGAGCAGCTTTTTGTAGCTGGCATGGAGGATTTCACCATTTCGAAAGAGCAGGGCCGTATTGTGCAGGGTTTTGCCGTGTTTCTCCTGGCAGGGGCTGATGGTTCCGCAGAGGATGGCAATGCCCTTGATGTCGTTAATGAGGCGGTCAAGATGGGCATTATGCTGGCTGAGGAAGGAGGGGTGTTCCAGGTAGTCCAGGGGAGGGTACCCGCAGAGGGCAAGTTCCGGAAAGATGGCGAGTTGGGCCCCCATCCCATGGGCGCGCAAGGCCTCCCTGCGGATGATGGCGGCATTGCCATGGAAGTCGCCAATGATGGGGTTTATTTGGATAAGGGCTATTTTCATCGAAAGATCATGTCAATGCTGATTGGCGATTTGGAGGTATGGCTGGTTTTTTGCTGAATCCAGAAAAAGCATTTTTTTTATCCAGGCCGTGCCTTGAGTTTGTCGGAGGGTGTCCTCTGGGCTTGGTTTACCACTTGTTATGAAACCAACATTTTTGTCTTATAGCATCATAATCGATACGGGCAAAGAATTTCTGTTTTTTCTTGCCAGATCAAGGTCTTCCTGGTTAGTTTGATAGGGAATATCTGTTCTGTGGGCAGACCCCAAAGCCGGAACGTGTTTGTCAATTCTGGTTTACAGTGGCCAGGTTCTTTAACCTGCAGAAATTGTTTCTTTTTTATAGAGGGTCCACCATCCCGATGACGCCGTCCCCAAAATTTTTCGTTCTGGACACCAATGTTCTTCTTCACAATGCCGAGGCATTGTCCTCCTTTGGTGATAATAGCGTCGTGCTCCCCATGACCGTTATTGAGGAGCTTGACAAATTCAAGACCCGCAGTGACGAGTTGGGCCGCAATGCCCGGATGGTGGTCAGGGAGCTCGATGGCCTGCGCCAGAAAGGACATCTCGCCGAAGGGGTGGAGATGGAAAACGGCGGCACCGTGATGATTGTCCTTGAGCATGAAACCTCCAAACATCCCAGCCTGAATCTGGCGGTGCCTGATAACCGCATCCTGGCTGTGGCCTACACCCTGTTGTGTCAGAAAAAAAAGGTTATCTTTGTCTCTAAGGATATTAATGCCCGTCTCAAGGCCGATGCCCTGGGCCTGGAAGTGCAGGATTTTGAAAAGCAGAAGGTTAATTTTGATGAGCTGTATGCCGGTTATCGGGAGATCGATGTGCCTGATGCCCTTATTGACGGATTTTTCGAAAATGAAGAAATGCCGGTTGAGGGGTTTGATTTCTATCCAAACGAGTTTGTGCTGTTAAAAGACGAGGCTGACCCCAAACACACGGCCCTGGTCAAGGCCACCTCGGCCAAGAGCCTGACCCGTCTTAACAAGCAGTATGACAGCGCCTGGCAAATTCGTTCCCGCAGCAAGGAGCAGCGCATGGCCCTGGAGCTTCTCCTGGATCCCAAGGTGGAGATTGTCACCCTGGTGGGTCAGGCCGGCACCGGTAAAACCTTGCTGGCCCTGGCTGCCGCCCTGGAGGCCACCATTGCCCTGGAGCGCTATGATAAGATTTTGGTGAGCCGGCCCATTATCCCCCTGGGCAAGGACCTCGGCTATATGCCGGGCGATAAGGATGAGAAGCTGCGCCACTGGATGCAGCCCATCTTTGATAACCTCACCTATATTCTTGGTGACCGCCAGGATAAGTCGATGGAAAAGGAGGAGACGGTCCGTAAAAAAGCGGAACAACTTCTCAAAGATCACATCGTAGAAATGGAGGCCCTTACCTATATTCGGGGCCGCTCCATCTCCCATCAATATGTGATTATTGACGAGGCCCAAAATCTCACCCCCCATGAGGTGAAGACCATTATCAGCCGGGCCGGGGAGGGCACTAAGATGGTGCTCACCGGGGACCCTTACCAGATTGACAACCCCTATCTTGACTCTTCCAGTAACGGTTTGACCTATACGGTGGAGAGGTTGAAGGAGTTGCCGATCCATGGTCATATCACCCTGCGCAAGAGTGAACGCAGTCAGCTTGCCGGGGTGGCTGCTGAGTATTTATAAGAACGCTTTTGCTGTTTTACCTGGTTTGCGGTGGGGGGCGTTTTCGCCCGTTTTCTCTCAGGCTCCCTTTAAGGGCTGAAATGTGAAAAAAAGGAGTAACAGCTTGAAGTTTGAACCGAAGTGGATTGCCTGGGAAATTACCCGGCGCTGTAATCTGAAATGTGTCCATTGCCGCTCGTCATCCACCCTGGAGGTGGAGGGCCACCCTGATTTTTCCTTTAGCGAGGCGACCCGTGTTATCGACGATATCACCTCCTATGCCAACCCGGTGGTGGTGCTCTCCGGCGGCGAACCTCTGCTGCGCGAAGATGTCTTTGATATAGCGACCTACGGGACCGGCAAAGGGTTGCGGATGTGCTTGGCCACCAACGGCTTGCTGGTCAATCAGGAGATCTGTGCCAAAATCAAGGAGAGCGGCATCAAGATGGTTTCCCTCTCCCTGGATGGCGCAAGCGCCGAGGTCCATGATGATTTCAGGAACCAGCCCGGGGCCTTTGACGGCATGATTAATGCGGCCCGCCTGTTTAAGGAAAACAATATCCCCTTTCTGATTAACTCATCCTTTACCCAGCGCAACAAAGATGAGGTGCCCAAGGTTTACAAACTTGCCAAAAAGCTCGGGGCCACGGCCTGGTACATGTTCATGATTGTTCCCACCGGTCGCGGTGAGGATATCATGGAGGAGCTGGTTCCCCAGGAGATGTATGACGAGCTTCTCGAATGGCATTATGAAATGGAAAAAAATGAGGACGAACTCCTGGTCCGACCCACCTGTGCCCCCAGCTATTACCGGCTGCTGCTCCAAAAGAAAAAGGAGGGTGGTGATGAGTTTGAACGGCGCAGTCTGAAGTTTTCCACCGGCGGTTCTAAGGGCTGTCTGGCCGGTCAGGTTATCTGTCTCATTGATGTGGATGGCAATGTCCTGCCCTGCAGCTATTTCCCCAAGGCCGCCGGCAATGTCCGTACACAATCCTTTAAGGATATCTGGGAGAACTCCACACTCTTCCATGATATGCGCGATTTTAAGGCCTATAAGGGCCGGTGTGGCGAATGCGAGTATGTTAATGTCTGCGGTGGTTGCCGGGCCCGGGCCTATGCCATGACCGGCGATTACATGGCTGAAGAGCCTTTTTGTAACTATGTGCCGCGAAATTATATCGCCAAAGATAAAGGTTGACCCTTCTGTAACATCTCAACCTTGACAGTCCGGCGAACGTAACCATAAAACCTAAAAACAGGGACTTACTTCCTATGAACGATACCTTTCTGAAAGCCTGTAGAGGAGAAGCTGTTTCCCATACCCCCATCTGGATTATGCGCCAGGCCGGCCGTTATCTGCCAGACTATCATAAGGTCAGAAGCCAGATGACCTTTCTGGAGCTCTGCAAGAATCCGGAAAGGGCGGCGGAGGTTACCCTGCAGCCCGTCGATATCCTTGGTGTTGATGCTGCTATCTTGTTCTCCGACATCCTGGTCACCCTGGAAGCCATGGGTATGGATCTGGACTTCAAGGAGAGTCAAGGTCCTGTTTTGGCCAACCCGGTGCGCTGTCAGGCGGATCTTGATCGCCTTATCGTCCCTGATCCCGTCGATAAGCTGGGCTATGTGATGGATGCCATTCGTCTGCTCCGCAAGGAGTTGGCCACCAAGGTCCCCCTGATCGGCTTTGCCGGGGCACCCTTTACCTTGTCGACCTATGCCATTGAGGGCGGTTCTTCAAAGGCCTTCTGGAACACCAAGAAAATGATGTACACCAATCCTGTGCTCTATCATGCCCTGATGCGCAAGATTACCGATTCCGTCATCACCTATCTCCAGGCCCAGGCCGAGGCCGGCGCTCAGGCCCTGCAGGTCTTTGACTCCTGGGCCGGCTCTCTGAGTCCAGGAGATTTCGCCGAGTTTGCCCTGCCCTATGTTCAGGACATTATGAAGGCCCTGAAGCCGTCCGGAGTGCCGCTCATCTATTTTGCCAATAATTGCGCCGCCCTCCTCGATCTGACCAAGACCTCGGGCGCTGATGTTCTGGGTCTCGATTGGCGGGTGGATATTCCCACGGCCATTAAGGCCTTTGGCCCTGATATCGCCATCCAAGGCAACCTTGACCCCATTGCCCTGCTCTTACCCGAGGATAAGCTTGAAAAGCGGATAGCCGCCATCCTCGACCGAGGCAAGGCAGCCAAGGGTCATATCTTCAACCTTGGTCACGGTATTTTGCCCGAAACACCGCCGGAGAAGGCCAAGTTTGTGGTGGATGCGGTTCATCGCTTAAGCAAAAGAAAGTAAATTGTAGGAGGTAAAGGAGTTAGAGAAGGTAAAAGAGTTTCCCCATGCTCTATCTCCTTTGCATTGTTTAACTTGTTTTATTTTGTCCCCCCAATGATCCCTTCAATCTCCCAATGTACCCAGCTCATGGCCGATTATGCCATGCTGGACAATATTAAAGATCACTCGTTCATGGTGGCCCGGGTAACGGCCCTGCTCAGCAGGGAACTCTATCAAGCCGGGATCCGGATAGATGGTGAGCTGGCAGTGGCTGGCGCCCTGCTCCATGATATTGCCAAGACCCACTGCCTGGAGAGTAGATGTAATCATGCCCAGGTTGGTGTAGAAATCTGCCTGTCCCATGGATTTCCTGAGGTTGCTGAAATCGTCGGCGAGCATGTGGTCCTTCGTGATTTTACACCGCGTCAGCTCTCGGCCAAAGAGGTGGTCTATTATGCCGATAAAAGGGTGAAGCACGACCAAATTGTCTCTTTAGACGAACGGCTGGAGTACATTATAGAGCGCTATGGTCAGGGTGACCCCAAACGTACCGAGATGATCCGGGAAAATTTTGGGAAATGTTGCCAGATTGAAGAAAGAATCTTCAGCTTTCTTAATTTTCATCCCGTCCAGGTCCCGATCCTGGTGGGGCAGTCAGGTGAGCTGGAAAATGAATATGCAGAAATCAGCTGAGTCTAAAATAGGAGTCGTTCTTCTCAATCTTGGTGGCCCCGAACGTCTTGAGGATGTCGAACCTTTTTTGTTTAATCTCTTTTCAGATAGGCAGATCATCCATCTCTCCCCCTTTCCCTTTCTGCAGAAACCCATTGCCAAATTCATTGCCAAGCGCCGGGCCCCTAATTCATGTAAGGCCTATAAACTGATAGGGGGCGGATCACCCCTGCGCAAAATTACGGCACAACAGGGCAAGATTTTAGAGAGCCTCCTCTCCCAGGTGGGGAATTTTAAGACCGATCTTGCCATGCGCTATTGGCATCCAGATGCCAAGGAGACCCTGGAAAAGATGGGGAGAGAGGGGGTAACCCGCATTGTTGCCCTGACCCTTTACCCCCATTACTCAAAGGCCACCACCGGTTCTTCTGTCACCGACCTTGCCGAGGTGGCCGCGGCAATGTCATACCCCTTTGAGATTGCGGCTATTGAATCGTGGCCCGACCAACCTGACTATATTGCGGCCTTGGTTCGCGGCGTCCATCGGGAATTCGGACGCTGCACCGGTACTCCGACCCTGGTCTATTCGGCCCATAGCCTGCCGATGAAGTTCATTGAAGAGGGCGACCCCTATCTCAACGATTTGACCCGAACCATCATCGCCGTAGAGGAGCAGACAGGTATCCGCGGTAAACTCTGTTTCCAGAGCCGTTCAGGGCCGGTTAAATGGTTGTCCCCATCAACTCCGGATACCCTGGTCGAGTTGGCGGCGAAGGGGGTCAAGGAGGTGGTGGTGATGCCAATCAGCTTTGTCTCCGATCATGTGGAAACCCTCTATGAAATAGATATTCAGTACACTGAACTTGCCAAGGAGCTTGGCATGCGTCTCGTGCGCACCAGATCCTTAAATGAGGACCCTCTTTTCATGAAAGGTCTTGCCAAGCTCGTTATTGCCGCCTGCCATGGCAAGAAATGGCTGTAGGCAAGGGGTGGGGAAGGGGAAATGGATAGACAGCCCAGGATGACAGGCGGTGCCGCGCCTCTGCTTTTGGGGTTGGCTCTCCTCTTTTTTTCTACTCCCCAGGCCATAGCCGGTCAAAAGTGTGGAGAGCTGCTCAAGGAGAGATGTCAGACTTGTCACTCCCTGGGCCGGACCTGTGCTGAGCTGGGGCGCGACAGCGACAAATGGCAGCAAACCATTGCTAAGATGGCGGACTATGCCTCGGCCATCACCGCTAAAGAGCAGAAGTCCCTGGTCACATGTCTTGCCAGACAGAAAAAAGATGTTGTGGATCTCTGTCGCCCCTAAAATTTCTGCCTGAGCTCTGATCTATACCGGCGCCTGATAACGGCGCATCCGTACACTTATCAAGATGCCAATG
>JBFFNX010000165.1:0-7118 GCA_041562995.1 Desulfurivibrionaceae bacterium | reverse complement strand
TACGACAGCCTCCACGAAACAGACATCTGCTCCTTTTTAAGGGAGAGCAAGGCATCTTTTGACCTCATTCTGGCCGCCGATGTTTTTATCTATATTGGTGATCTCAGCGAAATTTTTAGCCTGGTAAGAAAGAGAGCGGCCCCAGGCGGCATCTTTCTCTTTTCAACTGAGCTTGCCGGCCACGATTTCTCCCTGAAACCCATGGGGAGATATGGCCACGCCGAATCCTACATCAAAAAGCTGGCCCACGAGAACGGCTTCACCGTGGCCAAGGTTACGGCAGCCAATATCCGCAAGGAGAAAGGGGATTGGATCACCGGCAACCTCTATATGCTCATTGTTCACTAGCCCCGGCAACCGGGTTATCACCGTATATTAGACCATTCAAGTAAAGGAGCATCCCCATGAAAGTCCTCGCGATCAACGGTAGTCCCCGCAAGACAGGCAACACCTCCATCCTCATCCGGGCGGTTCTTGACGAGTTAGAAAAGGAAGGCATCGAAACCGAGACCCTCCAGCTTGGCGGCCAGCTGGTGCGAGGCTGTGTGGCGTGTATGAAATGCCTGAAGGAGAAGAACAAACGCTGCGCCAACAATGATGACAATATGAATGAATATATCGAAAAGATGATTGCCGCCGATGGTATTCTTCTTGGATCGCCAACCTATTTTGCCGACGTCTCCACCGAAATCAAGGCCCTCATCGACCGGGCCGGCTATGTATCCCGGGTCAACGGCAGCCTCTTTAAGCGCAAGGTGGGGGCGGCGGTGGTGGCCATGCGTCGGGCCGGCTCAGTGCACGCCTTTGATACCATGAACCACCTCTTCACCATCTCGGAGATGATTATTCCCAGCTCAAGCTACTGGAATATGGGAGTAGGCCTCAAGCCTGGGGACGTCAAGGATGACAAGGAAGGCATGGAAACCATGCGCATCCTCGGTGAGAACATGGCCTGGCTCTTAAAGAAAATTCAGCCGTAAGCAGCACCAGAGCCCTTTACCAAAGGAGTTCTAGCCACTGAAGGCACCGAACATAAAAAGTGGTTTTCTTCTGTGCCTTCAGTGGATTCCGTGGCCTATCAAAACAAGTTCTCACGGATTACCGTGGAATCTCTGGATTTAAGGGTTTTGATTTTGCTTTTCCCCCATCCAGACCTGAGCGAACAGGGAGCTGAGCAAGGCGAAGAGCATTGCAGCATGTCTGAGTACCCAAACTCCGGGCATAAACTACGCGAGTTTCTGCAATGCCGCCTTGATTAGCGGAAGGCCAGGGCTGTTCGGGGTGCCCTTTTCGCCGCTCTGCTGCTGGTTCGTTTTTGGGCAAGCAAAAATGAATAAAACAATATTTGAAACAAAAAGATAAACACAAGGAACAGGCCTTCCCACGGTAATCCGTGATGAACCTAAAAACAGGGGGCCTTGATTTCACCCTCATTTCTTTCTGCGCACCACCACCTTGCGCTTACCGCTGCCGGCGCTACTGCCTATCTTGCGGCGAACTACGACCTTCTTCTTCACAGCCCCCTCTGGTTCTTTACCCTCGCCTATGCCGTGGGTGTAGTTGCATCCCGCCTTCGGGCAACGGAGATCAACTTTGCCAGCCACGCCTTTTTTCTCCACCAGAAAGGGAGAGCTGCACAGGGGGCAATGGATGGGATGAGGTTTGGACCAGGCCATGAACTCGCAGGATTCACGAAGGCAAACATACATATCCTTGCCGGTGGGAGTACGCTTGATTACCAGCTGACCCTGGTGACAGAGAGGACACGGGATAGAGGATTTTACACCAGCATCTTTTATGGCGCCTTCAGTATGCCGACAGGCCGGGGCTCCTATACAGGCCCAGTACCTACCAACCCGATCCCCTTTTAGAATCATGGCCCTGCCACATTCGGGACAAGGCTTTGTGGCTACCTCGGCAACACCTTTCTCTTTAAAATCTTTTTGCTGAAACGGACCGGCATCTCCCTCGGCGTCTTTGGCCGCAGAGGGGCTTGATAATGGCTCTGCCAAGCCCTCATCACCCCCCTGAAAAAAAGTGTCGCCCTCACCCGCTTGCCCTATGCCGCCCTGTGCTTCCCGCTCTTCATCAAGCACAAGAGTACCGCCATCCTGCTCAGGTACAACCTGTTCCCCTTCGATATGGACAGGGGCCTCCTCCACATCTCCCTCCACCGTCTCCAGCCCTGCTTCTTGGCCTGGTCCAGCTGAGGGAGCAACTTCTTCGTGCAAATCCATGGCAGCTGCCGCCGCATCACTCTCCGCTTCAGCAGGAACCTCCGACACCTGGCCCTCATCCCCCTTTGCACGTTTACTGAAATCAGATCCCAGCACATTGTCCTGGGCCGAAGTCGGCGTACCCCTTGCCACACGTGCCGATGTTCCAGCCGTTTTAATAACGTTTTTTGATTTCTGCAGCTGCGAGGGTAAAGATGTTGATATCTTCGCCTTGACCAGAGGTTTGCCCTGGATGCTCAAATTTTGATCAAACTGCTTGAGGGCCACCTGAAAACCCTTGCGGCCAGAGATTACCTCGTCAAGAGTCTGGGCATAATAGACAATAAAGTTAAGGCCCTGCATGCCCGGAAAGGCCCGGTTCAAGGTGTTCATCACCTTAAAGAGGTTAGAGTCACATTGCAGGGTGCCGTTTTGTTGGGCAGTTATATAACCGGCAGCGCAGAGCCGTCCTACGATCTGCACGGTTTCCTCCTGGCGCCTAAAGCCCAGTTCGGCCAGGTCATCTGCTAAACTGGGCAGGGTGTACAAATCCGGTGCCATGCCAAAACGTTGTTCAGTACCCACCTGAATAACCTTGGCATACCCGCCCTCCTGCAACGTGTCGTCAGCCTGGGCTGAGAGAAGATCGCTGAAACCATGCTGATATATCTGCAGAAAACCAGGGTCATTAACCGAAGGACAATCGCTTTGCAGCCGATATTTCTCTGTTTCAAGATCAAGAATTATTTCTTTGCCGGTGGCCCCGGGCATCTGACTGGCCAGGGCTCGTCGCCAAACAAGATCATAGATTTTTGGAAGAACATCGGGAAGCCCAGAGAGCTCTTCAGGGCCTAGCTGGGGGTGCAGGGGCAGGATGCCATAGCCTAGCAGGGGACGACTGTGCAACGCCTCATCACCAAACCGGGCCACGACTTGCTGGCCAACAGCCTTGGCAAGGGGCTGCACCTTGTCAACAGCAAGAGGAAACAGTGAAGAAATCAGGGCCTGATGACGGCCACCAACTGACAACCCGGCAAAGAGCATGGTAGCAGCCTGCATAGCCACCCTTACCGGAACCTGACAATAACGATAGGCGTCGAAAATAAGCTCATAGAGGGTGTAGGGTTGAGGAGCTGGAATTTCTAAGACATTTTCCCGCCGGGAAACAACCCGAAAAGACTGGTTTTCCAATTCTCCGGCAACGTCCTGGGCCTGCTCTACTTCACCAAAGACACCATCGCGACTTACCCCAAACACCTCTTTCAACTGGGCCGGAAACACACCCTTAGGCCCGTCAAGAGAAAGCCCGACATGCCACTTGGGCGCACCGGAAAACCCGCTGGCCCCGTGCTCCCGTTCCGCCATCAGGGCCAGGGTGGTAAGAACCGGGGTGGATAGTGGAACCCCCCCAGGACCAGAACGGGTGCCAAGGAGACGGTTGAGATGCGTAGCAAGGCAACGCTGGAAGCACTCTTCAAAATAAAAGCTGGCGGCCTGCCTTGAATCAATGGGCTCACCACTTTCAATGGCCGTGGTTACCCCAACTTCATCGAGGCCGGCTAAATGGAGACGATGACATTGCAGGGCGCCCTTGGACAGCTGCCCCAGCATTCCAGCCCACAGCCAGCTCGTGTACTCCCCGCGTTCGCTACTATCGAAGGCCAGGTAAATATCGCCCTGGCCAGCGCGCAACAATTTCTTTAAGGGATCATGGCTGATTGCCGCCGGCTTATAGGAAAAGCCCTCCTCACCCCGGGCCAGGTGGTCGACATTTTTGACTTCCACAACCGCGGCATTAGCGGGCACCACTATTACCTCGCCCTTCTCCTGCAATGCTGTTTGCAGCGTTTGTCTTTTTTCTTCTGATTCAACAAGAATATATGGTTGGCCCATGGCTCATCCTTGGTAAGAGTTTAGGTAACACTTTATCCAGTCTAACGACAGCTGCGTACTAAATCAAACAAATGGCTAAGAATATCAGCTATTTTTTATCTCTTTGGCACTTTTTTCCGATACTGTGAAGGGAGGCTCTGTCCTGGGTAATCGAGGTCGAGTTACAACGGGTTGTTAAACGAAGATCCAGCATCTTTCTCAGCAAAAATTATGGCATTAATCAGCCTGGCAGGCATTGCCGCCGCCATTGACAATCTGCACCTCAATGAAGCCACCCTCAAGGGTAAACTTCTCCATGCCATTCGTACGCGGTTCGCCGACGTGGAGAGCCTTGACACCATCACCAAAATTGATCCCCTTGATCTCATCCAAGAGCTCTGGGCGCCAAAAAGCGCCGCTGAAATAAAGGCGAAACGCAAAAACCTCAGCAGTCTCAAATCAAGTATCAATAAAAGTTTGAAGGAGGGTATCGACAGCGGCGCGAACCCCGAAGGCATTATCATCGGCCGCGACAATGTCTTTGTAATTTCCGACGAGAAAAAGAACCTATTACTCGACAAGCTCACCCTGGACGGGGCTGGCGGCAGCGCCTCACTGCTGGGCACCCTGGCCGCCATTCAGGAGATGCTTTCTGGCATCATTAAAGCCGGCGACCAGACGGAAGCTCTGAAAATCCTTGACCAGCTTGACTCCACCCGCAACATCCTGACCAAGTTGGCCGGTCTTGCTGAAGAGGGTAGCGATGGGGGGGAATCCTCTGTCCTCGGCGAGGATGGTGACCATATGCCGGTTGAGGAGTTTGAGGTCGATGAAGACACGGTCATCGAATTTATTGACGAAGACGACCTTGTCGGCCCGGAACAAGAGGATGGGCTGCCACCTGCAGGTGCCGGTGCAGATTCGACAGCTCTTGCCAACGTTGAAACACTGGACAAAGAGGGCTCTGACACAAGTGGTGCCGACAGCCAGCCCAACGCAGACCAAGCAGGCCAGGGGCCAGGGGCCGCTCTTGAAGGCCCGGGCCGGGCCGGCAGCGGCGATCTCCCTGGCGGTGAAGGCCGCGCTGGCCTAGGTAGTGCCGAGGACAATGACTGGGACTCCTTCGAGGTTATCGACGAGGAGTTTGACATCATCGATGACGAGGATCTTGCCGGCCAGGGCGATGACAGCGAACAAGATACGGGGTCTGTTGACGAAGATCTTGAAATCATGGACGACAGAGAAGATGGCCTGGCACAAGAGACCGACCTTGCCGAAGAAGTGGAGCCCCATGAGGAAATTGAAACCGAGGAGGTGGAGCTCGAAGAGGATATCGAAGTAATTGACGCAGCAGACCTTGGCGAACCTGCAATTGCCCCTGACTTCCCTGGTGCCGAAGAAGACACCCTGGCCGCCCCGCAAGGTGCTGGAGAATTGCCGGCCGCAGGAGAGGCGCCAGGAGATCTGGAGGAAGAGGGCACGGGAAAAAGTGAGTCGGCCAGCCAGCCAGGCGCAGACCAATCAGGCCAGGGCACTGGGCTCGGTGTTGCCGGTCCAGGCCAGGCCGGCAGCGGCGACCTCCCTGGGGGGGACGGCCTCGCTGGCACTGCCATTGCCGATGAAGATGACTGGGACTCCTATGAGGTCGTGGATGACAATCTCAACTTTTCTGATACACCTGACGGCCAGGACAATCAAGGATCTGCCAGCCCTCCCCCTCGCCTGGACCGATCGTTGGATCTATCGCAATATATTGCCCCGGAAGAGGCCTTAGTTTACAGCCCAGACATCCTGCATGAACATAACGATGAATATGTGCGCCAGATCGTTGAACGCTTTATGCCGAAATTCATCAGGATCCCCGCCGGTCTCTATCCTGTGGGCGGCAGGAAAAGGCGCAAAACAGACCGCATGGCCACCACAGTCAGCCTGGCAGATTTTTATATCGGTCAAATGCCCATCACCAATGATCTTTTTGATTTTTTTGTCCGCGAGACCGGCTATGTGACAGAAGCCGAAAAGCTAGGGCACGGCCTCGTCACCTCTGGCCGCCTGCGCACCTTACAACAGGCGACAGGCCGCCACACCCTTGCCATAAGCAAAGGGGTCATTACCCGCCAAATCAGAGGGGCAAACTGGCGTCACCCAGACGGCCCCGGCAGCTCCCTTGAGAACAGGAGTCATCATCCCGTGGTCCAGGTCAGCCGTCTGGATGCCATGGCCTTTGCGGCCTGGGCCGGCAAACGCCTGCCCAGCGAGGATGAATGGGAAGCAGCCGCCCGGGGCAAGGAAGGCTATCTCTTCCCCTGGGGCAACGAATTTCAAGCCCTGGCAAACCTGGAGGGCCAACAGGCTGGCAGCACCATGCCGGTTAATTATTTTGGCGGGCCGTCACTGAGCCCCTTTGGTCTCTTGGATATGCTTGGTAATGTCTTTGAATGGACCTCGTCCAGTTACAACAGCCAGAACGGCAGAGAACTCTATGTCTTAAAGGGAGGCTCCTGGGCCACCGCCCGGATCAACTGTGCGGATCGTTTGATCGAACCCGCTACCACCGGGTCCAACACCATTGGTTTCAGATGTGCGGTTGATGCCGGCTAAGCACTGATTTTTTTATTCGACAAAAGCCCCCTCTGCCAAAGGGCGGGGGAGTTTTTAAAACACCCTCGCCTGGGGGAGGTAGGCGACCAAAGGCGAGACTCCGAAGGGTTGGGGTGAGGGTGAAAGAAAGCGTCAGTCAAAAAACCTCGTCTTCAGCCGAACGCCTCTTCAATCAAGGCATCGTCCACATCATCACTGATGATGACCTTGCCGATCTGAATGGGCAGGATGAAAAATGGCTTGCCAGCAACGCTTTTCTTATCCGTCTTCAAAAACTTCTTCATCTGAATTCGATCGAGATCTGCCGGGATCTCAACGGGAAGGCCAAAGCCTTGCAAAACATCCTTTATCCGCTGAGCCTTGTCTTCAGGCAACAGGCCTTTCTTCACCGAAATAGTATTCACTGCCACCATCCCCATACTGATCGCC
>JBFFNX010000164.1:0-7120 GCA_041562995.1 Desulfurivibrionaceae bacterium | reverse complement strand
ACCGAGGCCATCACCGGCAAGGAGGCGGTGGAAAAATGGTTAACCAATGATTATTTTGTCATTCTCATGGATATTCAAATGCCGGAAATGAATGGTATTGATGCCACCCGATTTATCCGGCAAAGGGAGAAAGAAGAGGGCCGCCAAAAAACACCTATCATTGCCGTCACCGCCTATGCCACCAGAGCGACCAAAGAAGATTGCCAGGACGCAGGCATGGACTATTACATCCCAAAACCCATCAACATTTCCGAACTTCTGGAAGTCATCGAAAAATACAAATAAGCTGCCTCTTCCCGCCTGATTTTCCCTGCATCTCGTACCATTAGCCCCAGAAAAAAATCCTATTCATTATTGAGCAGATCTACCACCAGAAAGGATGCGAACCTTGGTGCTGCGGGGAAATTCTTTTTCAAGCAGGGGCTTTAAGGCCTTTTTCAGGTCTTGGCCGGCAACCTCAAATTCTCCACGAACAAAGCCCTCTTCTTTGATCAAAACCCGTTCATCGGCCAGACGGATGAGGGTCAGGGAACGATCACGTTTAAAGGTCAGTAAAACAAGGGATTCCCCTTCGCCAAGCTGGGCCATCTTTTTCAATACTACCGGGATCACATTGCCGATATCAACCATATCCTCACTCTCTTCGAACAGGGCGGCAAGATCCGCCTCCACTGTTTGTTCTTCTTCAAAATTGTCACCGGTACGCATGGGGCGTGAAGCTTTCTTGCTCCTGTTTACAGAGGCCTTAGTGTCGATATCCGCATCCAGCATAAACTCTTTTCTCTTGGCCTCCTGGGAAGCCATGCGTCTTGGTTCCGGCCGCAAAGCCTTCTGTAAAGGAGGTGGCGATGCAACCTCTTCCTTTAAGGGCTGCCGATCATCGCTGACAACTTCGGCCGGGGAATCACTCTCCATCATGACTTGGGGGACAGGGGCCTGAGATTCCATGACCGATGGAGGCGTGAGATTAAGATAGAGAATAAGGGAGGCTGCCGCGGCAAGCAGAGAGCCGGCGGCGGTGAAACTAAAGGAAGGCTTGCTAAACCAGGAGCCCTTGATGATTTTTGCGTACTCGACCCCTTCATCGCTCGCCAGAGCGCGCCACTCGTCATAACAGGCCTGACAATGGGCCAGATGATCAAGGCAATGCTGGCGCTCTCCCGCAGACAGGTTCCCGGCAACCACGGCCGCCATAACATCGGAGCTCAAACAATCTCCGGCACTTTTTTGGCCCTTCGCAGCAAGGGCGGTTAAGGCCGTCGCCCTATTGGCCGCAGTTACTATTTTCTTATCATCCCCTTTTGTCACCTAGATCTCCGACATGTAAGTAAAGAGTAGAAGCGCATATCCCTTCAGACGGCCAAAGAGACCCTGTTTTGTCATTCATCATCTTGTTGGAGCAATAAAACAAGTTCAGCAGCCAGACCCGCTTTGGCCAAATCGTCCTTGAGACGCTGAAGAAGACGGCGCATCCTGCCATGGGCCTGGTGCACAGAAATATCAAGCAAGCGGGCCGCTTCACTGACAGACAGGTCATCCTGAAAGCAGAGCTTGAGCAGAAGCCTCTCTTCGCTGGTCAGAACGACGGCCCCCTCAAGGAGCTTATGGAAAGAGCCTTGATGATCTGATGGCGCCGAATCTTCGCCAACAAGTTGTTGAAAGATGACGGCAAAAAGGATGTCACGCTCTCTTTTTTCCAGGCCCTTATCCTGGCCAGCCTCACCGCCCCTCTCTGCGACATGATCCAGCTCACCATCGGCAGTGAGTTGCTCGTCACCGCGCATTTTCCCACAATCAGTAATTTCCGAGAGAATGCGGGAAGCAGCTTCCTCGGCATCAAAACTACGGGCCCTCTGATAATTTTCCATGGTGGCAAGGGTATCAACGACAGAAAGCCGTTCCATGCAGAGCAGGCGATAGAGCAGAAGCCACCATCCCCCCAGTTTGACAATCCAGGCCGGCGGGCGTAGGCGCCCGAATTTGGCGCGACTAAAATCTTCAAAGAGACGGCGCACCACTGAGCCCAAATAGGTAGAAAACCGTGATCTCCCCGAAAAACCTTCAAGATGCCTGCTCCCGGGAGCCTGCAATTTAGCCAAGGCATAGACAACAGCCTCGTCAGCCAGAACAGGATCAGTAAACCGCCGCCCAGCAAGACGGTCCACCAAGGCTATATGATCCTTTAATTTTTCCAGATGTGAATTGGACACAAAAATTTCCCGCTGCCACGCCAATTTATAAGAAATATTTCTAAAACTAAGCAATCTTAACCATTTGCATAAAAAAACTCCACGGCTGTTTTTTTAACGACAAAGAAGCGCGAGGTGTCCGTCCCTCTATACAAATGTCTGGCAACACCTCTCAATTAAAAAAAGGAGTATGAAATGAAGATAAAAAAAAATCTGGTAATGATCGCCCTTCCTCTGGCCTTGGCAGCGTGCCAGGCAGAACCCCTTGCTTTGACTGATTCAATCCATCAGTCAGAAGAAAATCTCAGCATCCCTGCCCCACAAGAACGGAAGAGACTCAAAGAAAGGTCCTTCAGTGCTGATATGGCTTCCCCAGCCGTTCTTATGATGGCGCCGCCAGCCAAGAGCGCAAACTACGAAATGCGCCAGCCGACGACAGGGCTCCAGTGGAACACGGAGTCCTATACCTATACGGAAGAAAAAGGGTTCCATGCGGTTGACAATGATCCGCTTTCAACCTTTTCCATTGATGTTGATACGGCATCGTACAGCAATATCAGGCGTTTTATCAATCAAGGGAGCCTACCTCCGGTGGGCGCTGTGAGGATTGAAGAGATGCTTAATTATTTTGACTATGCGTATCCCCAACCGGCCCAAGGACCTTTTTCGATAACCACCGAGGTGGGCCCCTGTCTCTGGGAGCCAACCCATAAAGTGGTCCGTATCGGCCTTAAAGGCAAGATGATGGACACAAGCACCATGCCACCTTCAAACCTTGTCTTTCTCATTGACGTCTCAGGCTCCATGCAGGATGCCAACAAACTCCCCCTCCTCAAAAAATCAATGCAAATGCTGGTCAATCAATTAAGTGGCCAGGATCGTGTTTCGATCGTCGTCTATGCTGGTTGCGACCGCATTGTCTTAACACCCACAAGCGGTGCCGATAAAAAAACAATCATGGCAGCCATCGACAACCTGAGCGCCGGTGGCTCAACCAATGGCGCCAGCGGCATTATCACGGCCTATGATCTGGCTGAGCGCGTTTTTATGCCCGGCGGCAATAACCGTATCATCCTGGCCTCGGATGGTGACTTTAATGTCGGGGTCTCCAGTCGCGGCGAGTTACAGAAACTAATCGAGGACAAGAAACAATCAGGGATTTATCTCACCGTCCTTGGTTTCGGCATGGGCAATTACCATGATGACACCATGGAGGTCCTGGCTGACAAAGGCAACGGTAACTACGCCTATATCGACAATCTGCTGGAGGCCAAGAAGGTCCTGGTTAAGGAAATGACCGGCACCATGTTTGCCATTGCCAAGGATGTCAAAATCCAGGTGGAGTTTAATCCTGCCCAGGTGGCGGCCTATCGCCTGGTGGGATATGAGAACAGAATCATGGCTGACGAGGATTTCAACAACGACCAGAAGGATGCCGGCGAGATTGGTGCCGGCCATTCCGTCACCGCCCTTTACGAGCTGATCATGACCGGAACCGGAGATGTACCAGACATCGACCCCTTAAAATATCAACGGCCCAACGTGGCAAATAGTGCTGCCCCTGGTGAATATAGTGAAGAACTGCTCACCGTCAAGGTGCGCTACAAGGAGCCCAGCAGAGAAACTAGTAAACTCTTAAGCGTTGCCGTCAACGAGGGCACAAAAGGACCGAAGGCAATTTCTGCGGATTTCCAGTTTGCCTCGGCTGTGGCCGGTTTTGGCATGATGCTCACAGATTCAACCTATAAGAAAAATATGTCCTATGAAACCATCATTGCCACCGCCAAGAACGGCCGCGGCAATGACGACAATGGCTACCGGGCGGAATTTATCCGCCTCGTGGAAAACAGCGAACTGCTGAGCCGCTAAAACACAAAAAGCCGTCCGGGGTTACCCCGGACGGCTTTTGATCTGTAGGCTAAAAAAAGAAGGCTTAGATAATCTTCTTCATGGCGCCCATGTAAGAACGCAACTCCTCGCCGATACCTTCGACGCCGATATAGCGGATCGCCTCGTTGACCCGGATCAGTTCAACGTTGTCAACGCCGTTGTCCTGGAGGGCAAGGCCCTCGCCGATGACATCGGTGTCGATCTTCTTCATGAAGTCCAGCAGCATGGGGTAGGCGGCGTGATTGAAGAGATAACAGCCATACTCGGCGGTGTCGGAGATAACGACATTCATCTCATAGAGTTTCTTGCGAGCAATGGTATTGGCGATCAGCGGCACCTCGTGCAGGGACTCGTAATAGGCAGACTCTTCCTTGATCCCGGCGGAAACCATGGTGTCAAAGGCCAGCTCAACACCGGCCTTGACCATGGCCACCATCAGGATACCGTTGTCAAAATACTCCTGCTCGGCAATATCCATGCTGCCGGAAACAGCCTTTTCAAAGGCAGTGTCACCGGTCTCGGCGCGCCATTTGAGAAGATTGACGTCGTCGTTGGCCCAGTCTTTCATCATGGTGCTGGAGAAGTCACCGCTCATGATGTCGTCCATGTGTTTCTCAAAAAGAGGCTCGAGAATTTCCTTCAGCTCTTCGGCCAGGTAAAAGGCCTTGATCTTGGCAGGGTTAGAGAGGCGGTCCATCATATTGGTAATACCACCGTGTTTAAGGGCCTCGGTGATGGTTTCCCAGCCGTACTGAATGAGCTTGGAGGCATAACCGGAGTCGATGCCCTTATCGATCATCTTGTTGTAGCAGAGCAAGGAACCGGTCTGCAGCATGCCGCAGAGAATGGTCTGCTCGCCCATGAGGTCTGATTTGACCTCGGCAATGAAGGAGGACTGCAGGACGCCGGCCCGGTCGGCGCCGGTGCCACAGGCATAGGCCCTGGCCAGATCCCAGCCTTCGCCCTTGGGATCATTCTCGCGGTGCACGGCAATCAGGGTGGGGACGCCGAAACCGCGTTTGTACTCCTCGCGCACCTCAGTGCCGGGAGACTTGGGGGCAACCATGATGACGGTGAGATCCTTGCGGATCTGCATGCCTTCCTCAACGATGTTAAAGCCGTGGGAGTAGGAAAGGCAGGCGTCCTGCTTCATCAAGGGCATAATAGCGGCAACAACGTTGCTGTGCTGTTTATCCGGGGTCAGATTGATAACAAGGTCAGCGCTGGGGATCAGTTCCTCGTAGGTGCCGACGGTAAAGCCGTTTTCAGTGGCGTTCTTCCAGCTCTGGCGTTTCTCGTCAATGGCGGCCTGGCGCAGGGTGTAGGACACATCAAGGCCGCTGTCGCGCAGGTTCAGGCCCTGATGGAGACCCTGGGCGCCGCAACCAACGATAACGATTTTCTTGCCCATGAGGGCTGCAACGCCATCGAACTCGGAAGAATCCATAAAGCGGCACTGACCGAGCTCCTCAAGCTGCAGCCGCAGCGGCAGGGTGTTAAAATAATTCTGTCCCATTGTATTTCTCCTTAGCATAGGTAGTAACAGGTGCACCTGCCGAAGTGATTTCTTTGCGCAGGACACGTTGAAGTCGGTGGAATAGCAAACAACTTATACTGTTTTATTGTTGCGTCAAGTGAATTATATGGCATACTGTTTTGCATAATTTGCAACATCACTTGATCCGCAGGTCGAGCGGCAGATCTCACCTTTGAAATGAATATGCACAGATAATGAATATCAGAGAAATCCAACTTTTTCAGCATTTAAGCGAGTCACTCCATTTCGGCCGGACAAGCCGGGCCTGCAACATTACGCCCTCAGCCCTTACCCGGACGGTGCAGCGCCTTGAGGCCGAGGTGGGCGAACAGCTCTTTATCCGCGACAACCGCAGCGTTTCACTGACCCCGGCAGGCTCGCTCTACAAAAAATATGCGGAAGAGGCCGTGGCCCGCTGGCAGGAGCTGCAGAACCAACTGGCCGGCGACAACCTGCTGGGCGGCGAGATCTCCCTCTACTGCTCGGTGACCGCAGCCTACGGCATTTTACCGAGCATCCTGGGCATATTCCGCAAGGAACATCCCTCGGTGCACATTAATCTCCAGACCGGGGATGCGGCCCAGGCCTTGACCAAGCTCCTTAACGGCGAGGTGGACGTGACCATTGCCGCCCTGCCCAAAAAAAAACCGAAAGGCCTCTCCTGCCTGAGGATGATCGAAACACCCCTGGTGTTTATTGCCCCGCAGAGCTTTCCGGAGACTGTCGTTATGCAGGGCCGGGAGATCAATTGGACCAGGACACCGGTTATTATGGCAGAGCAGGGCCTCAGTCGCGATCGTGTTGAGCGCTGGTTCAGCGACAAGAAGACCCAGCCCAATATTTACGCGCAGGTAGCGGGCAACGAGGCAATCATCGCCATGGTCAGCCTGGGTTGCGGGGTGGGCGTGGTTCCGCAGCTGGTGATTGAGAAAAGTCCCATGCAGGATCAGATACGGATTCTTGATGTCTCGCCGCAGTTGACCCCCTTTTCCATCGGCATCTGCACCGCCAAAAAGAACATGGCCCACCCGAAGATTCAGGCCTTTTGGGAGATTGTTAAACAGGAGACAGGGGGCTAGGGCATGGGTGAAAGAGAGCTCATTTCTCGCCGTCGCTCTCTGATTGAAGAACCTCTTGCCGCTCTCTCTGGTAGGTGTCGAACTTTTCACCCTTTGCGCAGCCGTCAACCAGCCGGTCATCACAACCCTGGGCCTTGATGTTCCGCAGGGTTTCAAAGGCTGACCGCTGGGCCAGCTCTTTATTACAGCCGACACAGGAAAAAACAACCAGGATACAGAGGGTTAGAAAACGCATGGCGACCTCATCTCGTCAAGAGGAATGGACCCACAAAAAAGAATGGGGCTTATGCGGCATGATATGTCCACAAAAACCCCATCAAAATGTGGTGCCTAGAGCGAGGATCGAACTCGCACGAGCGCAAGGCTCACGAGATTTTAAGTCTCGGGTGTCTACCAATTCCACCATCCAGGCAACAGGTGATTTT
>JBFFNX010000163.1:0-7131 GCA_041562995.1 Desulfurivibrionaceae bacterium | reverse complement strand
ATCTCCACCAACGGCGGCATCCAGGGGGCGTTCATGATGTGATCCATGACGCTGTATTTTTCGGTGCCCGCCTTGACCGAAAGGCCGCCTAAGCCCGCCATGATTTCTCCCTTCATCATGCCGGTGAGATAGCCGGGGGTTTCGTCGTTTTTAACGGTGACGCCGATGACATTGCCGGTGGTGTCGGTGATCTCGGCAATATAGCCCTCAACATAGACCCCGTCCATGGGTCTGGGGTATGCCGCCACTGAGGGGTCAAAATCCAGGACATCATAACCATAGGCCGAATCAATGGCGTAATGAGTCAGGCTATCTTTAAAAAAATCAAGATCGACCAGGGGCTTGACTGTGTCCAGGCAGGCGGTGCCGCGTACTGTGGAATCACACTGGACATCATCAATGGTAAACGGCATTTTGGGGCTAACGTAAACCCGGGTGCCGGCCTCCGCTGCACTGCCTGCCAGCAGGCAGGCGGCGGTAACACAAACGGCGCTGTAGATTTTCTTCTTTACTCTCTCCTTCATGTTTACTTCCTCCACTTCGTGCAGGAAAGAGCGATACGCTCTCCGGCCTGCAGGGATGTTCTCCTCCCAAAGAACCCTTCCCTGAAAACTGACTAAGCAATTCGTATGCCTGTTGAGTAGCTGGTTGCGACCAAAAGGCCTTTGGCCGATAAAAAAAATGAACGATAGCAAGGGTTGGAAGTGTGGTGCGGTATTGTGTCGCATCACGGCAGCTTGTCCGCAGTCTCCAGCTGAAATTATCTTTGATAACGAGGTGTTGTCCGTGCTGGGTGGAAAAGTGGTTGCCGAGGAGGGGTGATCTGTGGGAATAAGCCTGCCAGGGCCATTGGGGTAGTTTCTGATTGGTAAGGTGGTTTGATTCTGGCGGGAAAAAAAGCGTGCTGAGGCTTGAAATTGACTTTTCACTAACTCTCTGGCGATAATGCCTAAATGAAAACCATTAACTTCGGTAGTCAGGACAGGAAGGTTTCAGCAATAGGTATGGGGGGCGAGGGAATCCTCCGGACCTATGGCCGGGACCAGGAGGCCCAGACCGTTATCGAGGAGGCCGTGGCCCAGGGTATCAGCTATTTCGATTCGGCCCGGGTCTACTCCGACAGTGAAGTCTATTTAGGCTCCGTGTGGGGTAAGCATCCTGGGCTCCGTAAGACCATCTTTCAGACCAGTAAATCAGCATCGCGCGATAAAGAAGGTGCCATGGATGATCTGCGCAGTAGCCTCCAGCGCCTGCAGACCAGTTATCTGGATCTCTGGCAGATCCATGATGTTCGCACCAGCCAAGACCTGCAGGCCATTGCCCGCCCCGGCGGCGCCCTTGAGGCCTTTGTCGAGGCCAAGGCCCAGGGCCTGGTAAAGGCCATTGGTGTCACCGGGCACCATGATCCCTACATCTTGACCCAGGCGGTTAACGAGTGGCCGGTGGACAGCGTGCTTTTACCAGTGAACCCGGTGGAGGGTAATATCGGCGGCTTTCTCACCGATACCCTGCCGGCGGCCCACAAAAAGGGGATTGCCATTATCGCCATGAAGGTGCTGGGCGCCTCCCATTATATCCTGCCAAAACTTGATGTTTCTCCGGAACTGCTGATCAGATACGCCCTGTCCTTTGACATTACCCTGCCCATTATCGGCTGCGCCACCCCGGCCGAGGTCCAGACCCTGGCTGGCATGGGCAAAAAGCTGCAGCCCTTATCGAAACGGGAAAGAGAAAATGTGGAAATAATTTTTAAACCCTATGCCCAGCGTCTCGCCTTTTATCGGGGAGTGCAGTAGGCTTCCGTGAGAATTTTTGACACTATGCATCAAAGAGCCACCAGAAAACAGACAGGGCAGAAAAGGTCACGTCTCCACATCATCGCCCTTGGCCAGGTCATCGGCCTAACCCTGCTCCTTGTGTTCACCTTTCTGGCCGATCATCGCCATGGTACAGAGCACACAATAAAGCTGGCTGAAAACACGGCCCGCATCCACGCCCAGAAGGATGCCATCTATCGCGATCTGTTTATCGCCAGCGGTGGCGCTTATATCGCGGTGGGTAAGGGCATTGTTCCTGATAAAAATCTGGCCCATCGGCCAGACCGCGATATCAAGGGACCTGATGGCAGGGTGTTTACCCTGATGCCCCCTAAAAATCTTTTGCAACTGGCCAGCGCGCGGCTGCCGGAGCACCATGGTGTGAAGGTGGTTTCTGCCATTAAGACCCTATACCCCCTGGGCCCGGGAGACACCCCTGATACCTGGGAAGAGCAGGCCTTGCGTGAGATGCAACAGGGCCGAGCTGAGGTCAGCGAGGTGAAGGTTAAGGACGGCCGCCAGGTCCTCCGCTTTATCTACCCGATTCCGGCCACCAAGGGCTGCGTGAAAAACAGACCGGGCCAGGGCCTGAAGGTGGGAGATTTCCTCGGCGGCATCAGTGTCATGGTGCCCATGGAGCTGTATGCTCCGCTTCGTGAAAAACATACCCAAAACGCCCTCTTTCTCCATTTCACCCTCTGGGTCATCGGCTTGATAGGTGTTTTCTGGAGTTACCGGAAGATTCGGAAAAGGGATTTTGAGATCGTTATTGCCCAGGAGGCCCAGAAAAATTCCCTCCAGGAGCTGGAGAAGACCTTTGATGCCATTGACGACATTATCACCATCCAGGACCGTGATATGCGGATTACCCGCGTGAACCGGGCTACCTGTGTAATGTTTAACGCCCCGGCGTCAGAGTTGGTGGGTAAATATTGTTACCAGCTGTTCCGAGGTGTCGACAAACCTTGTGAGGGCTGTCCGGAGGTGGAATCGCTCAAGGATGGTATTTTGCATCATGCGGAGATTGAGCATACAAATATGAACAAGATTTTTGTCGAGTCGGCTGCTCCCATTACCAACGACAGCGGTGAGATCATCGGGCTTGCCCATTACGCCAAGGATATAACAGAAGGCCGCCGCCAGGAAAGGCGGCTGCGTCAGGCCCAGAAGATGGAGGCCATCGGCACCCTGGCCGGTGGTATTGCCCATGACTTTAATAATATTCTCACCGCCATTATCGGCTTTTCTGAACTGGCCCTGCTCTCTCCCACCCTCGCTGCAGAGACGCGCGAAGATATCGATCAGGTCCACCATGCTGGCCTGCGCGCCAAGGAGCTGGTCAAACAGATTCTCACCTTCAGCCGCCAGGTTGAACAGGACTTCCAGCCCCTCCTTATCCAGCCGGTGATCAAGGAGGCCCTCAAGCTCCTGCGCGCCAGTATCCCTACCACCATTAACTTTGAGATCGATATCGCTGAGGGCAGCGCCTTGGTTATTGCGGATCCGTCCCAGGTTCATCAGGTTGTCATGAACCTCTGTACCAATGCCTATCATGCCATGCGCGGCAGTGGCGGCATTCTGAGAGTATCCCTCCAGCCCGTGGAATTGGCTGACCTGGATGTCAGAAATATGGTGCCGCTGAAACCTGGGCTCTACCTGTGCCTGAGGGTGAGTGATACGGGCGTGGGCATCAAGAAAGAGGATCTGGAGAGAATTTTTGAGCCTTATTTCACCACCAAGAAAAAGGGTGAGGGCACCGGCTTGGGGCTGTCCCTGGTCCATGGTATTGTTCGGTCCATGGGCGGTTATATCTCGGTGTATAGTGAAGAGGGTGAAGGCACGACCTTTCAGGTCTATCTGCCGGTCATTTTCGAGAAGCAGGTGGCCCGGCCGGGCGAGACTCCAGCCAGTGTCCAGATGCCCACTGGCAATGAGCGCCTACTCGTCGTGGATGATGAGGAGAGCATTATTGCCTTGGAGGTGCGCATGTTGGAGAGCCTGGGGTATTCAGTGACAGCCTTCAACGATGCCATAAAAGCTAAAGAGGCCTTTGTGGCCAGGCCAGACAATTTTGACCTGGTGATTACCGATATGCACATGCCCCATCTCTCAGGTCTTGAGCTGGTTGAGCTCTTGCTAAAGGTCCGCTCAGAGGTGCCGATTATCATAAGCACCGGTTTCAGTAACCGGATCACGAGCAAGACGGCACAAAAATATGGTGTCAAAAAGGTAATCTTGAAACCCATTCTCTTGCACGAACTGGCCCAAGTTGTCAGGAGTGCCCTTGTAGACTGACATGTCTTAGGAGTAAAATAAACAGAGAACGCCAGGGTGGAAATCACCATTGCCGGCAGAGACTGAGCGGCGATGGGCTTGGCTTGAATTAATTCTTCTAAAAGGCGGTAGCGATGAGCAGATATGTAGTGGCGAACTGGAAATCACACAAGACCCTGGCCGAGGCCAGCCACTGGTTGTCCCGTTTCCTTAAGGTGCACCGTCCCCACCCCGACCTCAAGGTTATCATTGCCCCGGCCTTTCCCTTTCTTGTCCCCCTCCAGCAGATGCTTGACGGCGACAAGAACGGCGTCTTTCTCGCCGCCCAGGATGTCTCCTCCTTTCCTTTTGGTGCCTATACCGGTGCCGTGTCGGCGCAGATGATCCAGGGGCTGGTTGACTATGTCATTGTCGGTCATTCGGAGCGGCGCCGTTGGTTTCATGAAACCCACCAGGACGTGGCCAACAAGGTGCAAGAGGCCTTGGTGGTGGGCATTACCCCTATTGTTTTCGTCGATCAGCCCTATGCCCGGGCCCAGTTTGCCGCTCTGTCCACCCATGAATTGAAGGAAATCATCATCGGCTATGGACCGGTGGAGGCTATTGGCGTCGAGGTTGCTCCTTCACCAGAGAGGATAAAGGGGGCTATTGCTGAACTACAGGCCCTGGCCCCGGATAATCCCATCCTGTACGGCGGTTCCGTCAATGCGGAAAATGCCAGCGGCTACATGAAAATTCCAGGACTGTCCGGCCTCATGGCGGCCACGGCCAGCCTGCAGCCCGAAAAATTTGCTGAAATCTGTCAACAGGTTGCAGAAAGTTGAAATTGAGAGAGGGAGGACAAAACAGTGGCAAAAGAGATAAAGAGCATCGACCAAAAATCAATCTGGGATGACGCCCGCCAGATGCTGGCCAAGGCGGCAAAGGACGGGGTGGAAACGGCCTGGGATCGTCTGGATCAGCAAAGCCCCCATTGTCAGTTCGGTGAGAGCGGTGTCTGTTGCCGGCTCTGTACCATGGGGCCGTGCCGCGTTGGCAAGAAAGCGACCCATGGCGTCTGCGGTGCCGATGCCGATGTCATCGTGGCCCGTAACTTCGGGCGTTTTGTGGCCGGCGGCTCAGCCGGCCATTCCGACCATGGCCGCGACTGTATTGAGGCCCTTTATGACGTGGCCCACGGTAAGACCGACGATTACCTCATCAAGGATGAGGTCAAGCTGAGGCGTATTGCCGCTGAGCTTGGTATTGCTGAAGAGGGCCGGGCCACCCTGGAGGTGGCCAAGGACCTGGCCGATGAGTTTTACACCAACTACGGCAGTCGGCGCGACGAGGTCTCCTTTCTCTGCCGGGTGCCCCAGCAGCGCAAAGATATCTGGCAAAGCCTAGGCATGACCCCCCGCGGTGTCGATCGCGAGATTGCCGAGATGATGCACCGCACCCATATGGGTTGCGACAACGATGCCGCCAACACCATGCTCCACAGTGCCCGCACCTGTCTGGCCGATGCCTGGGCCGGCTCGATGATTGCCACCGAGATCTCCGACATTCTCTTCGGCACCCCAACGCCGCGCACCGGCATGGTCAACCTCGGGGTGATCAAGGAGGATCAGGTCAATATCCTGGTCCATGGCCATAACCCCATTGTCTCGGAAAAAATCGTGGAGGCGGTGAATGATCCCGAGCTCATTGCCCTGGCCAAGCAGCAGGGGGCCGGCGGCATCAACCTGGCCGGTCTGTGCTGCACCGGCAACGAGCTTATGATGCGCCAAGGCATACCCATGGCCGGCAACCACCTGATGACCGAGCTTGCCATTGTCACCGGCGCTGTGGAGCTCATTGTTGTTGACTACCAGTGTATTATGCCCAGTCTGGTGACGGTGGGCAATTGCTACCATACCAAGATGGTGACCACCGCCGACAAGGCCAAGTTCAGCGGTGCCGAGCATGTCAAGTTTGAGATGGCCAACGGCCGCGCCCAGGCCCGCAAGGTGGTAAAGATGGCCATTGACCGTTTCGCCCGGCGCGATAAGGGGCGGGTCCAGATTCCTGAGGGGCCGGTGGAGATGATGACCGGTTTTTCCAACGAGGCCTTGCTCGACGCCTTGGGCGGCACCCTGACCCCGCTTATCGAGGCCATCAAGGCCGGCAAGATCCGCGGCGCCGTGGCCATTGTCGGCTGCAATAATCCGAAATATCAGCAGGACTACTGCAACGTCAATCTGGCCAAGGAGTTGATTAAGAGGGATATTTTGGTGCTGGTCACCGGCTGCGTGACCACGGCCACCGGCAAGGCCGGCCTGCTTATGCCCGGGGCCATCAGCCAGGCCGGCCCAGGCCTGCGGGAGATCTGCGGGAGCTTAGGGATCCCGCCGGTGCTCCATATGGGCAGTTGCGTGGATAATGCCCGCATTATCCAGCTTGCCGCGTTGCTGGCCAATGAGTTGGGGGTGGATATTTCCGACCTGCCCCTGGCCGGCTCATCGCCGGAATGGTATTCGGAAAAGGCGGCGGCCATCGGCACCTATTGTGTGGCCTCCGGCATTTACACCCATCTGGGACATCCCCCCAATATCACGGGCTCAGAGCTTGTGACCAACCTGGCCCTCAAGGGCCTTGACGATCTGGTGGGGGCCTGCTTTGTGATTGAGCCCGACCCCTTTAAGGCCGCCGAGCGCATTGATGACAGGATTAAGGAGAAGCGCCTTGGTTTGGGGCTGAGTGCCTAAACAAGATCCCATCTCATGGTGATTCTTGCAAACCCCCTTTCGTTATGGAAGGGGGTTTTTCTTTGGGAGCCTGATTGTTGAACCGATGTTTTATGTGCCATTGAAGGAGGCGAGAAAAGCTGGAATATCCTTGATGGGCAAGGGTTTGCTGAAGTAATAGCCCTGGATCAGGTCACAGCCCATCTCTTTCAGAATTTTTGCTCTGTTACCACCCAGAATTATTCTTAAAAAGCAGGCAACTCCTCACACCATCCAATAAAGGAGGTCGGCAAGGTAAGACTAGTTTGGCACTCTCTTCGGGGCCTTGGCCCCGT
>JBFFNX010000162.1:0-7186 GCA_041562995.1 Desulfurivibrionaceae bacterium | reverse complement strand
CTGCCTTGAGCTCTCGCCTCTTTTTTTTAAGTTCAGCTCAGAAGCCGTGACTCGTCACAAGTAACGCCCCTTCCCTTGCCCCTGCCCAATCTTCCTTTTTAGCAAAGCCATAAAAACCACTGACCAACGGACAACGTTTGACAAGATCGTAGATAATGCGGACAATATTGTAAAATTGTCAGGCATGAAGGCGTTATTGAGCAGAGGATAGGAAATTTCTTTTCGATTCCTCGGCCACGAAGGAGAGATAGGCAGCGATGGCTACCAACGGCACCAACGATATTGATGACGAGCTCGGTCGGGATGGTCTCCTGATGCTGCTTGCCCATGAACGAGATCGTTTGCGGCGTATCCTTGATGGGCTCAATGATGGCATTATTGTTGTTGATTGTGACGGAGTTGTTACCTTCGTTAATCCGGCGGCCCGCCTTATGCTGGCTTGGCCCGATACGTATCTGGGGCATAAGCTGGAAGCCGTTATGCACAGCTGTGACGGCAACTCCCTTCCTTTTCTGGAAAATGACGGGGCGCTGGCCCAGGCTGTTATTGATGGCAGTGTGCTCAGTGGTCTTGAGAGGATTATGGGCAAGGCAAAGGCCTGTGTTAACGTTGAGTATCTGGTCACTCCCCTCTTGGAGTTAGATGAAGTAGAGGGCGCCGCAATAATTCTCAACAATATCACGGAGCGCGTCATGGCCGAAGGGGCGCTCAATGAGGCTAATAAGAGGTTGCAGCGTTTAAATGAGGAACTTAAACGCAACAATTTACGCCTGCAGGAGACTTCCGTCACCGATAGTCTTACCAATCTCTATAACCATCGCCATATCATTGAACGCCTCCATGAACATGTGAGCGTCTCAGCTCGCTATCAGCGGGATCTGTCTGTTATGATGTTTGATATTGATTTTTTCAAGAAGGTGAACGATAGCTATGGCCATCCCTTTGGCGATGAGGTGCTGGAGCAGGTCTCCTCCACCCTGCGCGAGGCGATTAGGGCCGTGGATATTGCCGGGCGCTATGGCGGTGAGGAGTTTTTGGTGGTGATGCCGGAAACCGGACTGGACATGGCCATTGGTATTGCCGAACGTGTCCGGCTGGCCGTGGAATCGCTGACTTGGAAGCATCCCATTACGGTGACGATCAGTGCCGGCGTGGCCATGTGGAAGGCGGGCGAAACCGCATCAGGTCTTATTGCCCGGGCTGATGCCTTGCTCTACGAGGCCAAGCAAGGCGGCCGAAATCAGGTGAGGGGATAGGTGGGATGCAACGGCTATTCTTCAGCACCATCAGTGTCCTTGTGATACTTGGAGTGGGCGCCGCGGCGCAGCTTCTTAAAGGTTGACTCCAGTAACTCAACGCCGAGAAGGACGCTGACGGTAACAAGGGTGATGGCCAGGGCCATTGCTAGCTGGCCTAGGCCGATGGCCGCACCGATACCGGCCAGGACCCAGATGATAGCGGCTGAGGTAACCCCTTTGACCAGGCCCTCTTTGGACATGATGACACCGGCGCCGATAAAACCAATGCCGGTGACAACCTGACCAAGGACACGTGATGGGTCCAGGGTATTGGCGCTGAGGGAAGCCGCCAAGCTCACGAAAACATGGGTGCCAAGGCAGATGAGAATACTTGTCCTGATCCCGGCCGGTTTGCCCCGGAGCTGACGTTCAATGCCAATAATGCCACCGCATAGAATAGTGGCGCCAATGCGGGTCCAGAACACGAGGCTTTGCGGGTCTAAGACGCTATCGTTCATCAGTCAACTTGTCCTTATGGCCTTGGGATCGTTGCAGGCTGGTGACTATCCATTCTCAAAGATCTAAAAAGGCCCATGCAAAGTGTTATTTTACAGATGCGAGTTTCTTTTGGCGCTGGATTTCCGCATCAGAGGCACGAATATAAAGGGGGACGGCCCCGGCCGGGTCGAGGAATTGGTGGTGTTGAAAGTGGCCGAGGGCCAGTTTGCCGATGGTGGCGGCCCTTGGGAAAATAATGTGCTCCGGGGCAAAGAGGGCCTTGTCGCCCAGGGTTTCCTTGAGAAAATCACCATAGACGTTGACCCCGTCACCAACAAAGATGGTGGGTCGGTCAATTTTTTCAACAAACTGTTCTGGAGCCATGACCAGATAGTCGCTGGTTCTGGCAATATCACCGCCGGCGTTACTCTCATAAAAGGCGGCATAGATTTCATGTTTGCGGGCATCGAGGATGGGGCAAATTTGGTGTCTGGCAAAGGGGAGCTGGTTGGCCAGGCCGTCCAGGCTGCTGATGCCGATCAGTGGCAGGCCGGTTGCCATGGCAATGCCCTTTACCGTGGCCAGGCCAATGCGCAGCCCGGTAAAGCTCCCTGGCCCCAAACAGACGGCCACGGCATCAAGCTGATGCCAGTCGAGCTCATTTTCTTGGAGGATATTCTCCAGGGAGGAGAGCAGTCTCTTTGAATGGGTGAGATGGGAGAGCAGGCTATGCTCGGCCAGGAGCCCCTCCGCAGAGGTCAAGGCGACATTGCCATACATGGTGGCGTTGTCAATGGCCAGGATGAGGGGCTGGCTCCAGCTGATATTTTTCTTTACATGGGCCATAATTACGCGGTGAATATGCGGAGAATGTCATTGTAAAAGGCAAAGAGCATGAGACTGACCAGCAGGACAATGCCGATAAGCTGCATTTTTTCCTGGAGCTCGCGGGTCAGGGGTTTGCGGCGAATAGCCTCCATGGAGAAAAAGACAAGATGACCGCCGTCTAAGACCGGGATGGGCAGGAGGTTCAAGATCCCCAGGTTAACGCTCAAAAAACCCATGAAGTAAAAAAAATCAATCCAGCCTGACTGCAGTTGCTTGCCGGCAATCTGGGCAATGAGGATAGGGCCGCCAATCTCTGAGGCCGGGATGTCACGCTGCACCATCTTCCAGATGCCAAGCACGGTTTTCCTGACCATCTCAACGGTTTGGTTGTAGCCGGCGGCGATGGATGCGCTGATCGAGGCTGGCTCAAATTCTACGCTCATGTCCCTGGCAATACCAAGCCGATAGCCCTTACCGGTCACTTCGCCAAATTCGTTTTTGATCTCCTTCTCTTCCGGGGTGGCCTCCACGGTGACGCTTTCACCGTTTCTCTCCACGGTTATCGCCAGGGTTTTGCCGCCTGACTCCGTCACAATGTAATAGACGTCGGACCAATCGCTGATTTCCTGGCTGTCTATTTGTTTAACGATGTCGCCGGTGGCAAGACCTGCACGGGCGCCAGCCCCCTCAGCCGTGACCTCGCCGATCATGCTGGAAGGTCTGAGGATGGGCAGGCCCATCACCATGAAAATGGTGCTGAGCAGGATGACGGTGAAGAGCAGGTTTGAGGCAGGTCCGGCAAAAACAATACAGAAACGTTGCCATACCGGTTTATGGGAGAAGGCCCGTTCCGCATCGATGGGCGCCACCTCTTCCTCGATATTTTCACCGGTCATCTTGACAAAGCCGCCCAAGGGAAAGGCGCTTATCACATATTCGGTGTCGCCGATTTGTTTGCCAAACATCTTGGGCCCAAATCCTAAAGAGAATTTTAAGACCTTAACATTGAAAAGCTTGGCGATAATGAAGTGGCCGAATTCATGAACGAAAATAAGGATTCCGAGAACGAAGATAAAGGCAAAGGTTGTGGTCATAGGGGCTACACGTAGGTTTAGTTAAAAAGGGGGTAAGTGGTTAAGAGCCCTGATTGGGAGAGGGGGTTCCACTTAATTTTGGGGAGGGGAAAGTCATCCCATCATCTCGGCCAAAACTAAGCAACAGGCACCGCAGGCCCAGTGAGCTCAAGGCCTCTTTTCTGGCGGCTCCGCATTTCTAATGCCTCCACCACTGATTCTGCCTGCATGCGGGCTGAGAGATCGGCCTGCAGCACGGCATCAACATCTTTAATTTCTTTTGTTGTATGGCGTTCCAAGGTTTCGGCGACCACCAGGGCAATCTCCGGAAAACGGATTTTGCCGCTGAGAAAGGCCTCCACGGCGATTTCATTTGCCGCATTGAGCGCAGCCGGCATGGTGCCGCCCCGCTGGCAGGCCTGGTAGGCAAGTTTCAGGGCTGGAAATCTTTTAAAGTCTGGGGCATGAAAGCTGAGATCAGGGGCCTTGAGAAGACTGAGGCGCGGCAGGTTGATCCTTAGCCTGTCAGGGTAGGAGAGGGCATAGGCAATGGGGATACGCATGTCTGGCACCCCCATCTGCGAAATAACCGAGCCGTCAATAAACTCCACCATGGAGTGGACAATGGACTGGGGGTGAATGACCACCTCAATATCTTCGACCTTGATGTCAAAGAGCCAATGGGCCTCGATAACCTCAAGACCCTTGTTCATCAGGGTGGCCGAATCGATGGATATTTTTCTGCCCATCTCCCAGTTTGGGTGGGCCAGGGCCTGGTCCGGTGAAACGTCCCACAGCTCTTCCATAGTTTTTTCACGGAAGGGGCCGCCTGAGGCAGTGAGGATTATTTTATGGACATCCTGGCGCTGACCGGCTGCCAAGGCCTGAAAAATGGCGTTGTGTTCGCTGTCAATGGGCAGGATGTTTATCTTGTTTTTGCGGGCCGCCTTCATGACCAGGTCACCGGCCATGACCAGGGTCTCCTTATTGGCGAGGCCGATATGCTTGCCCGCCTCAATGGCGCTCATGGTCGGCAACAGTCCGGCCGCCCCGACAATAGCAGAGACCACAGTGGTGGCATCATTTAGGGTGGCAACGGCAATGGCGCCTTCGCGGCCAAAAACAATTTTGTCCTGCCACTTAGGGCCCAGCATCTCCAGCAGTTTTGTTGCGCCAGCCTGGGTAGCAACCGACACGAGCTGGGGATGGAAGGCCTCAACTTGATCGCGAAGAAGATCGACATTATTGCCGGCCGCCAGTCCGATAATACGGAATTTGCCAGGATATTGGCGCACCACATCAAGGACATTGGTACCGATAGAGCCTGTGGAGCCGAGCAGGGAGATATTCTGGGTCATGGTGGCGACAACTTAAATCAGGTTGAGGGTGAGAATATAATAAAAGACCGGGCCACAAAAGAGGATGGAGTCGCTGCGATCAAGAAAGCCGCCGTGGCCCGGCAGCAGTTTACCCGAATCCTTAGAGCCGGTGGCCCTTTTGATGATCGATTCGGTGAGGTCGCCAGCCACACCCAGGACGGAGAGCAGGGCAGCGTACAGGGCTATTTTGAGCAGAGAAATTTCTGGAAAAAACAGAGCTGACAGCAGCATGCCGGCCAAGATCCCGAAGATGATGCCGCCATTAAAGCCTGCTAACGTCTTGCCCGGGCTGATATGGGGACAGAGCTTGGCCTTCCCCAGGAATTTGCCGACAAAATAGGCGCCACTGTCTGAGGCTGCGGTAATGGCGGTCAGGACAATGAGCCAGTAGCCGCCCTTGTCAAGACCCATGATCAGGATGATATGGCCCATGAAAAAGCCGCAGTAGACAACGCCGAAAACATATTTGCTTAAGAAACTGAGGGGCTCGGTCAGGGACTTGTAGGAGTAAAGGGTGACCAGGAAACCGGCAAGGACGGCAAAGAAAAGCCCGGCGGCCAGATACTCCAGGCGGGGGTTGTAGATGGCGAACAGAGGAATGGCGGTTAGGAAAACAACCAGGGGCAGCAGTCTTCTCTCGTCGTTCTGGAGAACCATGCTGAAAAATTCATAGCAACAGACTGTCCCGAAAAGGGTCATCGCCGCCCAAAAGGACCGATAGTAGCCGATATAGAGCAGGAAAAACCACAGAGCTGCGAGAATAACGCCGGTGATGATTCTGGTTCTCATACCTGTTCTCCGGTTTTTCCAAAGCGCCGCTGGCGCTGCTGGTAATCTGCAATGGCCTCTTGCAGGCATTTTTTATTGAACTCTGGCCACGGGGTGTCGGTGAAATAGATCTCGGCATAGGAGGCCTGCCAGAGCAGGAAGTTCGACAGGCGGGCCTCGCCGCCGGTACGGATGAGCAGGTCCGGATCAGGCAGGCCCCTGGTGTAAAGATGGTTGCTGACCAGGTTTTCGGTAATGTCCTCTTCTTGCACGTCGCCGCTCTGCACTTTATGGGCGATGTTCTTGATGGCCTGGAGCAACTCGCTGCGGCCTCCGTAATTTAAGGCCAGATTGAGGATGAGCGACTTGTTGCCCTTGGTACGATCAATGGTCTCGGTGAGAATAGCGTAGACATCAGGGGGCAATCTTTTTAGATCGCCAATGGCCCGGAGCTGGATGTCGTTTTTGAGCATCGACTCAAGCTCGCTTTTGAGATAATTTTTCAGCAGCGCCATGAGGCCGGAGACTTCATCTTTGGGGCGGCCCCAGTTTTCCGTGGAAAAGGCGTAGAGGGTGAGGATCGGAATGGTCATCTCCCTGGCCGCCTCGACAATCTCTTTTACGGCCTTGACCCCAGCCTTATGCCCCATAAGTCGGATGAGGCCCCGGGCCTGGGCCCAGCGCCCGTTGCCATCCATGATAATGGCAATATGTGTGGGGATATGGTCTGTGGCGAGCTGCAAGACGGATTTAAACCTCCATGACCTCTTTTTCTTTCTCTACCAGGGCATCGTCGATCTGCTTGATAAAACGGTCCGTTTGCTTCTGGGCCTCGTCCTGGTATTTGAAGAGATCGTCCTCGGAGATGTCTTTGTCCTTCTTTAACTTCTTGAAATGGTCAATGGCATCCCGGCGGCTATTTCTGACATTGACCCGGAAGTCTTCACAGCTTTTTTTCACCTGCTTGACCAGATCCTTGCGGCGTTCCTCGGTGAGCTGGGGTACGGAGATGCGGATGACCTTGCCGTCGCTTGCCGGTGTCAGGCCCAAATTTGATTTCAAAATGGCTTTTTCAATGGCGGGTAGGAGCTGGGGGTCCCAGGGCTGGATGACGATCAGCCGGCTTTCAGGGATGGTCAGGGTGGCAACCTGGTTCAAGGGCATCAAAGACCCGTAGGAGTCCACCTTGACCCCGTCAAAGAGGGATAAGGAGGCCCGACCGGTCCTGATTTTGGAAAGGTCGTTGCGGAAGGCTTCCATGCTTTTTTCCATCTTGTCGATCATTTCTAACAGTATTTCTTCACTCATTCGTCATCTCCAGTAATCAGGGTTCCAACTTTTTTCCCACAGGCGGCTTTTTTGATATTGCCGGGGATACTAAGGTCAAAAACTAATATTTTCT
>JBFFNX010000161.1:0-7217 GCA_041562995.1 Desulfurivibrionaceae bacterium | reverse complement strand
TCCGTCATGGCCTTTGACCGCGTCAAGATCGATGATCCGGTTGGTGCAATTTCAGTTCACGGCGTCTGTGGCGCCTGGGGAACTTTAGCTGCCGGCCTCTTCAACATGGACGGCATGACCATGAAGATCATCACCACCCAGCTCATCGGTATCGGTTCCGCCTTCATCTGGAGCTTTGGCTGTGCCTACATCCTCTTCAAGGTGATCGACATGACCATCGGCCTGCGGATCTCCGAGGAAGATGAGCTCATCGGTGTCGATATCACTGAACACGGCGCCCATGCCTACAACGATTTTGTCACCAAGTAACCACACCTATTCCTGGCAGCGGGGCGAAACCCGCTGCCAGTTTTTTTAAAAAAATTTTTTATACCCGAGAAAGGAACAGTATTATGAAACGTTTTTCAAAAAGAATTCTGACGTCCCTTGTCTGCACCACCTTAACACTGGCCACCTGCACCCTGGCTGTTGCCGAAGAAGAAAAGCCCGAGACAGACCTCACCGTAGGCATATACAGCCAGTATGTCTGGCGCGGCTGGACCTTCAGCGAAGACAGCATGGTCATCCAGCCCTCCATGACCGTTGCCTACAAGGGCTTTGCCGCCAACATCTGGGGCAACCTGGACACTGAACAATACGACGCTACCGCCTCTGAAACCAACAACTGGAATGAGACAGACCTGACCCTTTCCTACGACTGGGCCATGGCTGGCCTCGACTTTGGCATCGGCTATATCTACTACGCCCTGGACGGTGGCGACGACAGCCAGGAGGTTTATGCAGCCATGAGCAAAGACATCCTCCTGACTCCAACCCTGACCATCTATCGCGACTATGACTCTTTCCCCGGCTGGTATATCAGTGCTGAAATATCACACTCCTTCCCGCTGGGAGATTCCATGTCTCTGGACCTCGGCGCCAAGGCCAGCTACCTCGTGGCAGATGAGGAAACCAGTTACGCCGACCCAGACGACCCAACAGATGCGTACAGCAACTTCCTTGATGGCGTCGTGTCCGTGGCCCTGCCCATCAGTGTCGGCGATTATCTGACCATCACCCCCGAGGCCTATTGCTCTTTTGCCCTGTCCAGCGATGCCGAAGACATGCTGGGCGCCGACAACAGGGGGTATGACAACGATGAAACCACCCTGTACGGTGGCGTGTCAGCGAGTTTTGCATTCTAAAGCCTCAAAACGTGACACTGCTGCCCGGGCGCCGATTCTCCCAAACAAAGCCTGGGCCCTTTAGAAACTTCAACCAACCCTTCCTCCCCTCCGCCCGGCGACCTGCCCCTGGAAGCCGGCGGAGGACCCTGCTTAGCCCAAGGAGGACACCATGATAATGAAACTAGCAGTCTTCCAACACAGCCCCTGGGAAGGGCCAGGACGATTTCTACTGCAGGCCGCTCAGCAAAACAATGTCGAACTCTGCATCGTCAAGGCCTGGAAGGGCATTTTCCCTGACCCAACCGACTACAGCGGCTTTATTCTTCTTGGCGGCAGCGCCAATGTTGACGAAGAGGAACGCTACCCCTTCCTCGTTCCTGAAAAAAAAAGCCTGCAGGAAATCCTGGCTACCAATAAGCCCTGCCTCGGCATCTGCCTCGGCCATCAGCTGCTGGCCGAGGCCCTGGGTGCCCAGATAGGCCCCAATTTCTGTTACTCCATAGGCGTTTCCCAGGCCTTCCTTACTACCAACGGCCGCAACCATCCCTTCTTTAAAGGCATAGAAACACCCTTTACCACCTTCAAGTGGCACAGCCAGGCGGTCATCCCGCCGGTCCCTCGCCATTTTCACATTCTTGCCACTTCCCGGGAATGCCAGGTTGAGTCCTTCAGCATCAAGGAACGCCCCCATCTCATCGGTATCCAGTTTGACAATAATGCTGGCCACCCCGATGACGTCGCCGCCTGGTACGATCACGACCATAAATGGCTGAGCTCCCTGACACCGGCACCCATAGACAAAAAACATCTGCTGATCCGACTCGAGGCAGAAAAAACCATGCTGGAACGCCAGTTCAACCTTCTCTTCTCCTCTTTCTGCAAAATGCTCTTGCTACAAAAAACAACATAAATACAGCTCATTAACACCAAAGATATGGCTCACCTCCTTACAATTTATCACTGAAGGCGGAGCCCTGCAGGGGCAAAACTTTTTTTACCCAATGCCCCATAAACGACCAGGGCGCAGGTGGCACAGAAGAGCATTTCGGCCCAGCCACATTTTTTTTGTATTTTTAGTTGCCGACTGTGCGACTAATGTGTATTATGTAATATTGTTTAATTTTCAAAAGTTAAATAATGGCTTTTGTCTGGGGATTTGCCCCCGACTGAAGGGGTATAACACTGACCATCCTCACCACACCTCTTCCCCCAAAAGCACTCACGTTTAAATTTATTTTTGCTGGCTTTGCAGAAAAGCAATGCTGGCAGTTGTTGCGCCGAAACCACATGAAACTCTGTGGCCATCTGGCTTAACAGCGATATTTTGGTTTTGGCAACAAAACTGATACCGGATCGTATTTTGATGATCCGGCTCATTTCAAAAGCGGTTCCAAAAGGAACCCAGCACAAAGGAGTAGTACAAGATGGCAGAAGGAACAGTTAAATGGTTTAATGACGCAAAAGGTTTCGGTTTTATTGAGCAGGACGGCGGCAACGATGTCTTCGTTCATCACAGCGCAATCCAGGCTGACGGCTTCAAAACTCTTCAGGAAGGCGCCCGTGTAACCTTCGACATCGTCGATGGTCCTAAAGGTCCTGCCGCAGAGAATGTCGTTCCTCAGTAAGTAACAACTGACACCGACCATTAAAAAGACCCCGCACTTTGCGGGGTCTTTTTTTTCTCCCTCCGCAGTTTCTTTCCCGCCCCTACACGAAGCATTAATAATAAGGACAGTGTCTTGGCCAAACCAAACTATTCATACGAAAAGCGCCAGAAGGAATTGGCAAAGAAAAAGAAAAAAGACGAAAAAAAGCAACGCAAGCAAGAAAAAAAAATTAATCCTGGCGGGGACAATGACAACCTCGGTCAGGAGGCAGAATAACAACTGCCTTGATTCCTGCTTTTTCCCTAACCGAAAACACCCTGCGCCACGACACGTCTCTTTGTGAGGCATGAGGTGATCGGCTATGGAATCAAAATGAGCTTAAACCTTGCCTGCCCAAGCAAGCTTATTCCCAATGAGATTTGCAGATGCAAGCCTTCCTTGAACAACTGCTGACCAACTTCAGTTTATCCACCCCAGCAGCCCAGGTTATTATTCTGGCGCTGTCCTTTTTGGCCATTGCCCTCCTTGCCTATCTGGTGTCACGGCTGACCATTCACCTGATGATTCCTTTTTTCACCAGGGCTGCGGCCCTGAGCAAGTCCGACTGGGACGATCTCCTTGTCCATAATCGCTTTTTTGATCATCTCTCAATCCTGATCCCCGTTGTCGTGGTGTATGCCACCGTTGACGTCCTCCTAGAGGGGCATCCTTTTTTTGCCGAGGTGCTTAGACGTCTGTGCATGACCATTCTGGTTTTCCTTGCTGTCCGGATGATCGATGCGATCCTGACCACCGTTGACCAGATCTACAAACGCAGCGCGCTGGCAGCTAGAAAACCGATCGGCGGTTATCTTTCGGTGGTGAGGATTATCATCTATATTCTTGCCGGCATTTTCATAGTCTCAACCCTGACCAACAAATCGCCCTGGGGAATCTTCAGTGTCCTCGGTGGGTTGACCGCCGTTGTCCTGCTGATTTTTAAAGACACCATCCTCGGCTTTGTCGCCAGTCTCCAGCTGGTCAGCCATGACATGGTCCGGGTGGGCGACTGGATTGAAATGCCACAATTTGAGGCTGACGGCGACGTGATTGATGTCTCTATCCATACGGTCAAGGTCCAGAATTGGGACAAGACCATCACCACGATCCCTACCTATGCCCTGGTCGCCAATTCCTTTAAAAACTGGCGGGGGATGTCGGAGTCTGGGGGGCGACGAATCAAAAGGTCTCTCTGCCTTGACATGAACACCGTCAAGTTTTGCAGTGCGGAAATGCTGGAAAAATTTAAGAAAATTGGCTTACTCAAAGAGTATCTTCAGCAAAAACAAGAAGAGATTGACCTCTATAATCGAGAGCATAAGCTTGACTGCAATGCAGTACCCAACGGCCGACGCCAGACTAATCTCGGCGTCTTTCGGGCCTATATCAAGAGCTACCTGGCCAACCATCCCAAGATCAATAAGAATATGACCTTTCTGGTCAGGCATCTGCCGCCGACCTCCAAGGGGCTGCCCATGGAAATCTATGTCTTCAGCAGCGACCAGGTCTGGGCCAATTATGAAGATATCCAGGCCGATATTTTTGACCACATTCTGGCGGTGGTGCCGGAATTTGGCTTACGGGTTTTCCAGGAACCCTCAGGCCTTGACTTTCAAGCCTTGCGCATTCCCACGCGCCAAGACCAGTTGGTCGCTTAACTCGCCTTCTTCACAAACTTCGTCAAAAGTACTACCTGCTGGCCATTTATCCGGCCCTCAATATGCTCAGGATTATCCGCAACCAGGGAAATTCCGCGCACCACCGTGCCACGCTTCGCTGTAAAACTTGCCCCTTTCACATTTAAGTCCTTGATCAGTGCTACGGTATCACCGGCCTCAAGACTTACGCCGTTGCTGTCCCTATGTTGCACAGCCTCTTGGCCGCTGCTCCCGTCGCCCGTTGCCTGCGCCCAGGCCTGAGTCCTTTCATCTAAATAGAGCATATCAAGCAAGTCCTGCGGCCAGCCTTCACCACGCAAACGGGTCAGCATACGCCAGACCATGACCTGCACCGCCGGCACCTGGCTCCACATGCTCTCGTTAAGGCAACGCCAGTGATGAATATCTACCTTTTCTATATTTTCAATCTGCTGCAGGCACGTTGCACACACAAGTACGCACTCATCAGCACTGCCGTTGGAATCAGGTGGAACTTCATAGACAGCCAAGCCCTCAAGGGCTCCACATAGTTCACATTTTGATTCGCTCCGGGCATGTAAGGCTATTTCTGTACTCATTGTTCACTGTTCCTCAAGGTTGAAGACCTATAGAAGGCTGACTTGCCGTTCTATGTATTTTTTGCCCACTTGGTTAATAATTTGTCCAGGTTATTGGCAAAGTTTTGCCGATCCCTTTGACTTATGGCCGGCTGACCACCTGTATCGATGCCGTTTGAACGGAGAGTATCCATAAAATCCCTGACATTGAGACGCTCCCTAATATTCTCAACGGAATACAACTCGCCGCGCGGGTTAAGGGCATGACCTCCCTTTTCAACCACCTCCGCCGCCAAAGGAATATCAGCGGTGATGACAAGATCACCAACGCCCAACCTTTTGACGATCTCATTATCAGCAACATCACACCCCGCCGCCACCTGCACAAATGTAATGCCGGACGAGCGCGGTATACGTAAAGGATGGTTAGCAACCAGGGTCAGTTGCCTCCCTGTGCGTTCCGCCGCCTTAAACAAGATATCTTTGATCACCACAGGACACGCATCGGCGTCCACCCATATTTTCATTGCAGGCCACTTTTGTTGAATGCATCACACGCTATTCCCACGATTTTGGCTAACCACTCTATTCGGAAAGCGTCAAGTCCGCTCTTTTTTAAAACGCCCGGACCCATTCTGACCGTGGCGCAGCCCATCATCCTGCCACCTTGGTCATGAGCAGAAAAAGGCGGCGTGGTTGGAGGTGAAAACGGGTGGGTCACGGCGGAGGATTGCCGCCACGGCCGGCTCGCGTTTAAACTCCTGATCGAGAAAGCGCCTGATTTCCTTACGATTCCAGCCCCGGGGGTGGCTAAAATCGGTGTAGAGGGGGAGATCGCCGTCGTAGAAATCGCGCACCGCCAAGGTCGTTGCCTCGGCTCCGCAGACCGGCATATTGAAGACGGCCAGGTTGAGAAAGGTGATCTCTTTGCTGTGGCACCGGACAAACTCCAGGGTTTTTCGAGCCTCCTCAATCGACTCGGACGGGGTGCCGAAGAGCAGATAGACATAGGTGGCAATCCCGGCCTGACGTAATGCGGCCAAGGCCCGCGCCACCAGATCGAGATCAATACCCTTGTCCATATTGTCCAGCACGCCCTGATCCCCCGATTCCAGTCCGAGTTTGAGCAACAGGCAACCCGCCTCACGAAGTCGTATGCAAAAATCAGGGTCGGCAAGCAACGGGCTGACCCGGGCAAAGCCGTACCAGTCCACCCCGGGCGGCTGGTCGGCAAGGTGGCGCAGCAAGGCCGGGCTGACGGCGTTATCAAGAAAATGAAGAAGACGGGGCTGGTGGCGTTCGACCAGCTTGCCAAGATCGGCAAGCACCACTGGCGGCGGCACCTGTTGGTAGGGATTGTCCTCGGCCGTTTCCGGGCAGAAGGAACATTTGTTCCAATAGCAGCCCGAGGAAGCCGCATAGGGCAGAATCAGGCCGGGGCCGAGATAGTCGGTCAGGGGCAGATCATCATACTGGGGGCCAAAGTGTTCGTGGTTGTCGGTCACTCCAAGAAGAGCAAGGAGCGCTGTCCCACCCGGCCCGGCCACCAGGTGATCGACCAGGCCGGCGAAGGGATTGGCAAAGGCGGGGTTGCTGAGCCAAGAGGTGACCAGGCCGCCACCGAGCACCACCGGCAGGGTCGGATACCTTTTTTTCAAGAAGCCGACCAGGGCGAAGGTGGGGATGGCCTGACTCAGGTAGTTGAGGGAGATGCCGACCAGCTTGGTTTTTTGGGCCGCCAACAGCGCCGGCAGTCGCTCGGCAAAATAGGGATAAAAGATATTTGTTTCCGCTGTTGCGGCAGCCCGTAGCAGATCCGCACTCTTCAGGGGCGACACCCCTTGCTCCTGGTAGTTGGTCAGACTCAGCCCCAGGCCATGGGCCCGGCCAACGAGGTCGAGAACCCGGCTGACATCGGCCACTGCTCGCTGGTAACGGTCGGGGTTGGTGTAGAGCTGGGGATCTCTGAGGGCAGCGAGATTGTCGCTCAGACTTCGGCAGGCCCGGCGACTCCAGGTGTCCGAGGGGGCGGGCGGCGAATCGAGCAGATACAATAAGCCTTCAAGATTGGCATCGAGCAAGGTGCAGGGTAAACCGTGGCCGCGCAGAATGCCAGCAAGGAGGGCAATGCCGCCCGGCGGCTCGCACGGCTTGGCAACAGGGGGGAAGATGAGCAGCATCAGCAGGGGT
>JBFFNX010000160.1:0-7233 GCA_041562995.1 Desulfurivibrionaceae bacterium | reverse complement strand
GCTGGTGTCGGTGACCGAACGTACCCGGGAGATCGGCATCCGTCTGGCCATCGGTGCCCTGGAGCGCGAGGTATTGCTCCAGTTTCTGGTGGAGGCGGTGGTGCTCTCCTCCTTCGGCGGTCTCATCGGCATCATGCTCGCTGTTTTCAGTTCCCTAGGCCTTGCCAGAATGTTGAAGATCCCTTTTATCCTCAACCCGGGCATCATGATCATCGCCTTTTTCTTTTCCGCCGCGGTGGGCGTTATTTTCGGTTTTTTCCCAGCCAGGAAGGCCGCCCGCCTTGACCCCATAGACGCCCTGCGCCACGAGTAGCGGTGCGGGATCTCAGCAGCAAAAGATGCCTTTGCTCATTCTGCATTGCCGATTCCACTCAGTATCAAAAAAGGATCTGGTTCGGGGAGCGCTTTTTGCCAGCGCATTTGTAACTTGAATAAAGAGAAAGCCTGGGGTTTCTCGTTGAACCGTACCGCCTCAGTTTCTAAAGGCGAGGACTCAGTTGCCGGAAGCCTGGGACTGGTGGCTCTGGCTGAAGGGCCGATAGAGCGGGTCGCCAATGAGAACCATTTTCCATGACAGAAAGGGCAGGCTCAGAAAGTAGGATTCAACCAGGCAGACCTTGTCATCGGCGAGAATGGGGAAAAAAAACTGCGGCAGGGGAAAGGATTGGACATAGGGTTCGCCTACGGGCCCGATGGTGGCGGCCGCGCCGTTTTCGAGGATCATCTTGCACCAGCCGCGGTTCTTCTTGTTTTTCAGGGTGACGCATTCGCCACTGGCGATATGGTAAGCGACGGCGCCCTGTCGCCATGTAAAGGCGTCCACGTAGTTTCCCGGGCTGTACCAGCCGCAGTAAAGGCTGGTGGGCAGTTTGCTGCCAGCGGCAAAGAGTTCCGCTTCAGCATCGAGGACCACCGGTATGCCCCGGTCGGTTAACAGCGCGGCGGCAAAGTGGAGGGAGGCATCATAGAGGGCATAGCCGGAGAGTTTTTCGAGGTTCTTCGGTCTGGGCCAGCGGGCATCGAAAAAGGCAGTGCCCTGCAGCCCTTGCATTTCGCAGGCAATGCTGTCGTCAATGATGCGGCTGACCGTTTGATCAGTGGGGCCATCGAGCCGGCTGACCAGTAAGACATCTTCTCGGGGGAATTTGTGCTCCTTTATTTGGGCAAATCCAAGAAAATATGGGTTAGGTTGCCAGCCCTCCAGGGCATACTCTTTGGCAAGGACAAGGGCGATTTCAGAGTCAACCGAGGCCACCGTGTCCTGGGCCTTGCGATCTGTAATCTGGTCGGCGGGCAATGATTCGGCAATGCGTAAGGGCACCCCATACATGAGGACTAGGCATTTTATTTTGTTCTTGAACTGCTTTTGGGCGAGAAATTTACGAATCGGTTGCGCTATTTTTTTCAGGTACTCTTCGCGACTGCAGGTCTCCTCATAGCTCGTCCAGAGCTTGATAAGGTTGTCTTTGGGCACCTCCCTTTTTTGCATATAGTACTTTGCCAGGCGGACGCTGCTGGTCGCCCGGCCGTTGGCCACCACAAGAATCTCCTCGGCTTCAAGGGCGTAGCAGAGCGTGGGCAGCAGAAGCAGCAGCAAGGCGGTGAGGACGATTCTGAGAGATGTGCGGGTGAAGGAGGCCATGGCACATGATAGCATACCGTGTCCCTGGTCTTGTTGGTTTCTCGCTGGCTGGCTTAATTTTTTTTGGACCGATCAGCAAAAGAAAACCACAGTCGCCCATAAACGTTACCAATGTCTTGAGTGGGGGAGCTATTGGTTGCCAGAAAATAAATCGCCGACCTCCACGAGTTATGTGGCCATTTCGTGTAACCTTTTAGGTTTCTGCGCAATTAGTTGGCGCAGTCAGAGACCTTGACAAGATGCCCCTCTTTTGACAGGTGCAGAGTCATTTTTTTGCATTTCTGCCAGGCGGCCAGACTGTCTGCGTTCTGGTTGAAGTAGCTAGCAACTTCTGCCGTGGAGAGGCTATTCACCTTGGTTCTCTTTTCCTTGTTGCGAAAGCGGATGAAGTTGATGCGACCCCAGATGAGCAGGCTCGTGCACAGGCCGCCAAAAAACAGGGTGTACCACTTGAGGAGCCCGAGAAGTCCCTTGTAGCCCTCCAGGATTATCATTTGGTGATAGACGATGTTAAAGCCCAAAAGCCAGAGGGCAAGACTGAGCAAGGGCAGCAGCAGGTAGAGCCACAGCAACCAGAAGATCAGGGTGAACAGAGTCGAGCCTAACCGCTGTTGCCGGGTCTGCAGGTTTGGTGATTCTATTATGATTGAGCTGCTTGTGGCTAATGTAACCCGCGGTCTGGGCTTATCCATGTTGCGCGTTTCCCTTTTCTTTTGAGTATTGCCTTCGGGATTCCCACGAAGGTGGAGGTGACGTTGATTATCCAGTAGAGCATGGGATACCAGATCATCCAGTAATAGTATCTGCCAACATTGCGTTCGTATTTGTTATCGATGAACAGGCTGACTGCAAACTGGATGAGGCAACTCATGCACAGGATTGCGCCGGTCCAGCCCGGGATTATGGTGACGATATGCAGGTGGGGGGGCAGGGTGATGATTTGCCCCAGGAGCCAGAGGCAGAAAACAATGACCAACATGTAAGACCAGAAGGCGCTTACGCAATATTCGACATAGACCATCCACATCCGCCGTTTGTGCCAGCTGAATAAATGCTTGAAATAGCGGAAGAAAACTTCGGCGCCCCCCTGGGCCCAGCGTACTCTTTGTCGCCAGAGGCCGCGCAGGGTTTCCGGCATGAGAATCCAGCACAGGGCGTTGGGCTCAAAACGGATGTCCCAGTAATTGAGTTGCAGGCGCCAGCTGATGTCGATGTCTTCGGTGACCATGTCCGTATTCCAGTAGCCGCAGATGTGCAGGGCCTTCTTGCGGAAGCCGGCCACCGCACCAGAAACCGTGAAGAGGCGTCCGTAGATGCGTTGACTCCGTTTGATCAGGCCGATAATGGCGGAAAATTCGCCAACCTGGATTTTGCTGAGCAGGGTGGAGCGGTTGCGGATGCGGGGGTTTCCGGTAACGGCGCCGACCCGGGGTCCGGTGATGAAATGGTGCATGATCCAGCGGCAGGCATGGCGGTCAAGAAGAACGTCTCCGTCCACGCAGATGAGAAATTCATGGGGCGACATGAGGGCCCCCATGCGGAGCGCCATGGCCTTGCCCTGATTTTCCATAAGGTTGATGACCCGCAACCGTGGCTCCCGGGCCGCGATTTCGTAGAGGATCTGCAGGGTGTTATCCGAGCTGCCATCGTTGATGGCGATGACTTCAAAGTTTGGATAGTCCTGGTCCAGCAGTGAGGCCAGGGTTTCTTCCACCTGTTTCGCCTCGTTGAAGCAGGGAACCAGAATGGAAAGACCCTCATAGGAAGAGAGTTCCGGTGGGTTATCCGGCAGGGGAGAGCCCCACTCCCAGTGCAGACGGTAATAGATGGCCCCTGTCATCCAGAGGTAGGCCATGCCCAGTGGGAAATAAAAGGTGAAGCCGATGGCCGCTGCTATTATGTCGTTGATAAAAATGTCCATGGTGTCGGTTATGGAATTTTGTAGGGATAGGTCTGTAGGGAAATTCCCGTGCGGATTGAGGTAAGATCCGGATGGTTATTGAGAAAATCATCCGGATAATAGCCGAAATTCAGGGCCTGATGCGTGGCCAGGAACTGCATATGCGCCGCCAGTTCGTTGCTGGAGATATTGTCGCTGGAGCGCCAGTCAACGCTCTGCAGTTCGAAAATGGTTTTTTTGAGGGCCCCTGGGGTGAGGGAAACCTTGCTGACAAGCTCCTTGAGCCATATTCCGGGGGCGTCGGCATTTTCCATCTGGGGCATGGCCATGAGGGCCACGTAATCGTAATGGTCGACAAAAAGGGCAAAGTCCTGGGCGAACCAGTGTTCGCTTTCCGGCTGCAGCACTATCCTGGCGTAAGCGTTTCTGGCGGTCTTGATTTGCGGTCTGTAGCGTCCCGCAGCCCGGCGCAGCTCGTCGGTGAAATCGATGAGGGCTTCGGTCTTGAGGCGGCTCCAGGCCGCAAGTGTTGCCGGGTTGCTGCGGAGAGCGGCCAGGGGTGTTGCCGTGAAGCCGTGGCGGCCATAATAGCCTAGTGCTTCTGGTCCGGCATCCTCGAGGTCGGTGAGCAATGCGTCATCATGGAACAGAATGCCGCTGAAGAAGGCATATTTGCCGAGGTCTTCGTATATTTCGGCAATCAGGGAACGCACTTCCGGCTTGAAAAAGCAGAGGCGGCGGTAGGCATTGGTGCTGGGCCTGATCAGCCCCTCCTTGTCTTCCCGGACGCCGTTTTTCTGGTAGAATTCTTCGCCAAGATCGAAGGATAAGACAGGGAGCCAGGCGTAGACGTCAACCTGGCCGCGGGTTCTGAGTTGCCACGCCACCCTGCTGAAGAGGTCGGCGCGCATGGGCAGATGGCGGTTCGGGAAATAAAGGGCACTGGCGTTGCCGTCACCGTCCGGATCGGCAAAGGCCTGGAGGAAGACGGTATTGATCTGCAGGGCGTGGATGCGGTCCACCAGCAGGTCGAGGTTCCGGTCCTGCTGAGCAGGATCAGGATCATACACATAATCAAGATCCACATGCGCCACCCGCACCGGCTGGAAGGGTTCAGGATTGCGGACCAGGGCGGTGAATTGGTCAAGATCCGGATTCTGGGTGAGGACGATGCGCTGGATCTGCTCCAGGGCAAAGGGCTCGTTATCGCCTTCTGACAGGGAAAAGGTCACCGGCATCCCCAGGCGCTCTGCAATCTCAAGGTCCGGCAGATTGTAGGCGCCATAAGGCCAGACCATGACCCGGGGCGCGACCCCTATTTTGTTGAGGAGAAGGGTGTTGTTTTTTTGCAGGTCGGCAGTGATTCGCCTGCTGAAGGCAGCGTCATCCTCATAGCTTTTGTCTGCCGGATCGTAGGCCCTGGTGGCGCCGGCGGCCAGTTTGTTGCCCTGCGGGTTGGCCAAGATTCCGTGGTGCAGGTCAAAACTGTGCGAGGCAAATTCCACCAGGCCCGAGGCCTGGATCTCCCGGATCTGGTTCCAGCTGAGAAAGGTGCTGCGAGGCAGTTGCTGGCTGCCGTAGTCCACCAGGCCGCCCACCGGAGTTTCAAGCCAGTTGCCGACCAGGGCGAAGATTGCCGGGTAACCAAAGCTTTTGAGCAGGGGGTAGACATGGGTGTAAAAACTGGTGTAGCCGTCGTCAAAGGTGAGGAGGACTGCTTTTTCCGGAAGCGTTTTTTCGCCCTTGCGGGCGGCAAGGAGATCGTTGACGTCCACTGCTTTGTAGCCGTGGGCCCGCAGCCATTCGAAGTGGGCAACCAGTCGATCCGTGCTCACCGCGTAAGGGTCGGCGTCGAGGTCTTCTTGTACATCATCGCGGATGTCGTGATAGCAGAGGGCAATCAGTCGGGCCTGACAGGCGGCCGGACAGACGAGGAGGAGAAGTACGGCAATAATCGGCAGAAGGCGTTTCATTGTCAGAAGCTCCAGTCCAGTGAGGCAAAATAAAAGGTCCGGTATTCCGGATCACCATCATACATGTTACGGCTGCGGCCCAAGCCGTAGGTGAAGGCGCAGGTTCGGTTGAGTCGCCAGTCGTGCTCCAGGCGGAAACCCAAGGTCTGCCCGCCGCTGAAGTGGGCCTGCTCGTATTGGCCCAGGGAGAAGGAAAGCCTCTGGTGCATCGAGCGTTCATAGCGCTGGTGGATGAGCCAGTCGTGCTCAATGGTTCCATTGACGGCCAGATCTTCCTCGGGGTTGAAATAGATGGTTCCCTGTTCGCTGTTGGTGGAGGCGTATATGGAGGCATAGAGATTGATTTTTTGGCGCGGATTTTGCCAGAGGCGCTGATACCCTGAGAGGCTCACGCTGCGGCGGCGATTGTTGTCGCTGAAGTCGAGGCCCTGCAGGGTCAGTTGATAATGGCGCAGTTCGTCGGGGCGGTACTGCAGTGAACATTCCGCCAGCCCGCCGTCGATGCCCTGTCGATAAGCGCGGAGCGGCACACGGGTGCTGAAGCTTTCCAGGCGACCGGATGTGCGCCATTGGTCGGTGATGCGCCATTGCCCGGCAAGACTGAGTCCCATGTCGGCTTCGCCACCAAGGCTTTTGCTGATTTCCGTGTCGAAGGTCATGTCCTGCGGGGCATAGCGCAGGCCGACCCCGAAACGCTGGTATTCGCCGCGCCCCTCCTGGAAGTCCGCCTGACTGTAGAAGCCATGGGCAAAGGGGCGGAAGTTTTTATGAAAGGCCGGGGCATAGAGGTAGGTTTCGTATTCAAGGTCCCTGCTGCCCCCGACATCACCGTCACTTCGGCCCGAAGTGACACGGGCCAAGAGCCGGAACATGTTGAGGAGGCCCCTGGCGCTGGCAAGGTTCCGCACCTGGCGGTTGTCCGCGTCGACAGTCAGCAGTCTGGTCAGTTGCGCATCCACTTCGGCAAAGTTGTGTCGGTCAAGAAGAGCATAGCCATAGCCGACGCCGGCATCTGTTGAGGTGGGCTCGCTGGCAAGGGCCAGTTCATAATGGTGCTGGGCCAATTCCGGCCAGCCGCGCCAACGGTAGACGGTGGCCAGTTCCTGGCGGATGTCGGCGCTGTTGGGGGCATGGCCCACCATCTCTTCAAGCCTTTCCTGGGCCACACTAAGTTCGTCCGCATAGGCACGGGCCATGGCCGCCCTGGCGTCAGTGGCGGATTTGCGCTCATTGGGGTGGCGGATGCGTCCGTCAGTGGTCCAGCGCCATACTGGTTCTTCGTTGGCAAGCTGATCAATGACCTGGAATGCTTCAGGGAAATTATTGAGATCCGCCAAGGCGTAAAAAAGGGTGGTGCGGGCCCGGTAGTTATTCTTGTCCTCTGTGAGGATTTTCAGGCAGACGGCCCGAGCTGTCTCCGGCTTCTCTTCGTGAAGATAGGCATTCGCTACGCTGAGGAGCACATAGGTGGGCATTTCTACCCCTGCGGCCATAAGGCTTTCATGCTCCTCTATCACCTCGGGCATGCGGAAGCGGTCATGTAAGGCGACAACTCTGTCGAAGCGGGCCCTGAGCCGGTGGGCAGGGGCAAGGGTGGCTGTTGCCAGTTGCCCATCAAGAAGGGCCAGGGCCTGATCCGTCTCTTTGTAACGCTGGGCGGGGGTGACGGGCGACAGGCTTCCCCAGCGGATATGGCTGGCAGCCACATCGCCGGTCAG
>JBFFNX010000159.1:0-7234 GCA_041562995.1 Desulfurivibrionaceae bacterium | reverse complement strand
CTGTCCTTCTCAAAAAAACCAAGATCGCCGCCATTCATTTTTGAGCCGGCATCATCTGACATCTTTTGGGCCAGAACGTCAAAGGACTCACCCTTGTCGAGGCGTGTCTTGATGGCGGTGATTTTTCCCTTGGCAGCGGCCACCTGCTCCTCAGTGGCGGTTTGTTCAACCTTAATTAGAATGTGTTGGGCCTTGACCATCTCGCCATGGGCATATTCGGACTTATGGGCGTCGTAATAGGCCTGGATGGCCTTGTCATCGACCTCTGCCTTGCCGGTGTTACGGGTAATGAATTCTTCAACCAGGACCCGGCTTGTCAAGTCCTTGAGTTTGTTTTGGATGAGGGGCTCCTTGTCGATTCCTTGGCTCTTGGCCTCCTGGGCCAGAATGGAAAAGTCGGCCCAGCGACTGAGCATGCTTTGGCGCAGCTCTGGCTGGCTGTCCATCATGGCTTTGAGTTGGGGGGGCATGCCCACCAACATCTGCTCAAACTGGCCCTGGCTCAGTGTTTCTGTCCCGGCAGTTGCCAGAACCTGTGAGCTGTCCTCGGCCATGACTAAACCCCCTGGAAAAAATAAGAGGCCACAGAGAAGGGGAAGAATAATTTTTTTCTGCATGCACTTTGCTCCTGTGATTAATGGATAACAAGCTCTCTTAAAGAGGCCACCAATTTATAATAGAAAAATACTTTTTCATTGCCGATCATTGTTGATCGGAAAACGCATAAAAATATCAGCCCCGGATGATGGAGCAGGCCTTGTGCAGCCCTGACGGCACTGTGGCGTTCGGCAGTACCATGGAGCGTGGCCCGATCAGGGTGCCGGGGTTGGTAACGGAGTTGCAACCGGTCTGGACATTATCGCCCAAGATGGCGCCGAATTTGCGCAGGCCCGAGTTCAGGGAGCCATCCGCGGTCTTGATCTGGACATTGCCGCTGGTAAAGCGGAGATTGGCGAGCTTGGTGCCGGCCCCCAGATTGGTATTGTTGCCGAGAATGGAGTCGCCCAGGTAGGCGAAATGGCCGGCCTTGGCATCATTTAAAAAGATAGAATGTTTTACCTCGGTCACATGGCCCACCACACAGCGTTTGCCAAACAGGCAGTAGCCTCGAATATAGGCGCCCTGACGGATCACGGTCTGGTCACCAATAATTGTCGGTGACGAGATCATGGCACCGGGCTCGATAAGAACACCCTTGCCTATTTTTATCTGGTTGCCCATAAAAGAGACGCCGGCCATGATCACCGTGGCGCCAACCAGAATCCTACCCTCTTTGCTCACCTTCAGTAACCCCTTGGGGGCATCGCCAAACTCGATATCCACCTCGTCGCCGTTATAGACATCTGCTTGATGGAGGACAATGGTCTTGGGTAAAGGTTCGCCATTTTTTGGGAAAATTTTGCCAAAGTCAGGGTAGCTCAGGTCATTCATGTATGGTTGCAGACGGCTGAGGCCTTGCCAGACATAGGCTGTCTCCATGAACAGCTCGGCAAAGGATGAGTCACTGAGGTCAAAAAAAGAGGCGCAGGTCAGCATAGGTAGGTTTTATGAGGCGTGAATTTTTGTTGGGGTGGGCCGTAACTCGCATTAAATCAAACATATCATGGTGTAAAATCCATATTTCTTCAAGGGATTTATGCCTGTTTTTCTGCAAAAAACAGGTGGTTATCCGCCAAAGTGCGCTGCTGGGGAGCCCTGTTTCTCTTCCTTGACTTCGTCTGCTCCAATGTTTACGTTAATACGACTTTGCTTCCCGACCTTTTTTTGGCTCAATTGCCAGGGGCCCGGGATACCTTGATGAACTCTCTGCCTTCGTAACGGAGGCTGTCACTTGATTTGGAGGTTTTTGTGGATATAAACGATCCTCTTACCGCAGGGATAGGCGATTTGGCTGATATTGATGAGCCAGATATTCCCGAGCAACTGCCAGTGATGGCAGTACGCGATATCGTTGTTTTTAATTATATGATTATCCCCCTCTTTGTGGGACGTTCCGCCTCGGTGGAAGCGGTTCAGGATGCCTTGGCCAAAGACAAGCTGCTCATGCTTGTCACCCAGAAGGATTCGGCCATTGATGAGCCCACTGCCGATGACGTATATAAGGTAGGGATGGTCTGCATGATCATGCGCACCCTGAAACTGCCTGACGGTCGGCTCAAGGTCCTGGTCCAGGCCATTCAAAAGGCGGAAATCAAGGAGTTTACCCAGACAGATCCCTTCTTTGTGGCCGATATCAATGTCATTGAGAACCCTGACGAGGTGGTCATGACCGTCGAGGTCGAGGCCTTGATGCGCAATGTCCGGGAGCAGACTGAAAAAATTCTTTCCCTGAAAGGGGTGATGTCATCCGAGCTGCTTTCCATCTTAAACGGCATTGAGGAACCAGGCCGTCTCGCCGATCTGGTGGTCTCTAATCTGCGTCTAAAGACCCAGGAGTCGCAGTCGGTTCTGGAGACCTATGACCCGGTGGATCGTCTCCATAAAGTTCTTGAATTTCTGAATAAAGAGCTTGAAGTCTCCACCATGCAGGCCAAGATCCAGTCTGAGGCCAAGGAGGAGATGGGCCGCACCCAGCGCGAATATTATCTGCGCGAACAGATCCAGGCCATGAAGAAGGAGCTTGGCGATTATGATGAAAAATCCCAGGAGATTGAAGAGCTGCAGGCCCGCTTCAAAAAAGAGCGGATGCCCTCCATTGTTAAGAAGGAGGGGGAAAAGCAGCTGCAACGCCTGGAGATGATGCATCCGGATGCCTCGGAGGCCTCCACCATAAGGACCTATCTTGACTGGCTCCTTGACGTGCCCTGGCGTAAATCCACCAAGGATCGGTTGGACCTCAAGATCGCCAAGCAGGTGCTTGACGAGGATCATTACGGTCTCGACAAGATTAAGGAACGGATCATTGAATACCTGGCCGTCCGCAAGCTCAACAAGTCCACCAAGGGCCCTATCCTTTGTTTTGTCGGCCCTCCGGGTGTTGGCAAGACCTCGCTTGGTAAGTCCATTGCCCGGGCCATGGGCCGAAAATTCGCCCGTTTTTCCTTGGGCGGCATGCGTGATGAGGCCGAGATCCGCGGCCATCGCCGCACCTATGTCGGTGCCATGCCAGGCCGGATTATCCAGGGCCTGAAGACCGTGGGCGCCAATAATCCGATCTTCATGCTCGACGAGATTGATAAGGTGGGTGCCGACTATCGTGGCGACCCCTCTTCGGCCCTGTTGGAGGTTCTTGATCCGGAGCAGAATTCTGAGTTCTCCGATCATTACCTCAACCTGCCCTGTGACCTGTCCAAGGTGATGTTTATCACCACGGCCAATATGAGCGACACCATTCCCCGGCCGCTCCTTGACCGGATGGAAATGATCACCCTTTCCGGTTATACCCACGAGGAGAAGCTGGAGATTGCTAAGCGTTATCTTGTGCCGCGCCAGATTAAGGAAAATGGTATCCGGCCTAAGCATATCAAGCTTGAGGACGAGACCCTGACCCTGATGATCAGCCATTACACCCGGGAGGCGGGCTTACGTAATCTGGAGCGGGAGATCGGCAAGGTCTGCCGGAAGGTGGCCCGCAAGGTGGCGGAAGGTGGTAAGGGGCCCTATGTTATCTCCAAGCGCACCTTGGCCAAGTATCTTGGTCCTCCTAAAGTTATTCCAGAGGCGGATGTCGACAATATCGACCAGCCTGGTCTGGCCACCGGTCTGGCCTGGACCGAGGTGGGCGGCGAAATCCTCTATATTGAGGTGTCGCTGCTGCCCGGCAAGGGCAATCTGCAGCTCACCGGCCAGTTGGGTGAGGTTATGAAGGAGTCTGCCCAAGCGGCCCTGACCGTCTGCAAATCCATGCTTAAAAAACTCAAATTACCTGAGGACTATTTTGACAGCAAGGATATCCATCTCCATGTGCCGGCCGGGGCTATTCCTAAAGATGGGCCTTCGGCAGGCATCACCATGGCCGTCGCCCTTTATTCGGCCATGTGTGGCAAGAAGGTGCCCAAGGATTTGGCGATGACCGGCGAGATCACCCTGCGCGGTCGGGTTCTGCCCATTGGCGGCCTGAAGGAAAAGGCCCTTGCTGCCTTGCGGGCCAATATTAAAACGGTGATCATCCCTGACCAGAACAAAATGGACCTGGTGGAGATCCCAGAAGATCTTCGTAAACAGATCGATTTTGTGCCGGTAAAGAATATTACCCAGGTCTTTAATAGGGTTTTTAAGTAAGGAGGAGATGATCTCGATTTCTTCAAAAAACGGCCTTCGGAAACGGGCCACAATAATGGCCCGGATACTCATCCCGGCCATTATTGTTTTGCTGCCGATGTACTGGTTTTATTCCTACTCCATCATGGCGGGCCCGGGTCCGGCAGATGGCGATGAGGTACGGATTTCTATTCCCCAGGGTCGCGGCTTTCGAGGGGTTTATCGGGCCCTTGTTGATGGCGGTGTTCTTGCAGAGGATGCCCGTTTTGGCGTGCTGGCCAGCTGGCGTGGGGTTTCCAAGAAGTTACGGGCCGGTGAATATCTCTTTAGCCGACCGATCACCCCCTCTGATGTTTTGGAAAAACTAGTTGACGGTTCTACCCTGCTTCATCCCCTCACCTTTCAGGAAGGCCTCACCATGTTCCAGGTGGTTAAGGAGCTGAGCCGTCAGGGCTGGGGGGGGCAGGCGGAACTCCTTGCCCTCTGTCGCGACCCTGAGTTTATAGCCTCCCTGGGTATTGAGGCCCCCACCCTTGAAGGCTATCTCTTCCCTGATACCTATCATCTCTCTCGGGGTCAGGATGGTCGGGCTGTCCTGCGGATGATGGTAGAGCGTTTTATGGAGGTCAGCAAATCTCTGGAGGAGCTGCCGTTGTCGGAAGCCGGGGCGAAGGGTGACAACGGCAAAGGCATGACCCTCCATGACATGGTTATTCTGGCCTCCATTGTTGAGAAAGAAACCGGGGTTGGTTTTGAACGGCCCCAGATCGCCCGTGTTTTTCTCAACCGTATGAACCGGAAGATGCGTCTCCAGGCCGATCCCACGGTCATCTATGGAATAGACGAGTTTGACGGCGATCTTACCCGCAAGGATTTACGAACCCCGTCCGCCTATAATACCTATCTTCTCACTGGTCTACCGGCCGGGCCCATTGCCAATCCCGGCCGCGATTCACTCAAGGCTGTTTTGCAGCCGGCAGAGGGTGACTGGCTTTATTTCGTGGCCCGCGGTGATGGTACCCACCATTTTTCCACCAATCTCAAAGAGCATAATCGGGCAGTCTATCAGTTTCAAAAGAAACGGTAGTCCCTAGCCAGAGCGCTCCTTTCCGTGGGCGAAATAAGCATAAAAAAAGGGCGATTGATAAAATCAATCGCCCTTTTTTTATGCTGCCTAGCTGCCGCTGGTTAGGAGCTTTTGATGAATTTCAGCTCACCCTGGGCCGGGGTAAGGTCCGGGTTGGCGGTGATGCGGATTTCCACCCTGTAGCGCTGCTCAAGCTCGGCAATTTCAGCGCGTTTCTGGTTGAGGAGATACTGGGCGACCTTCAGGGGAAGGTCGCAGTGGATGGCCGAAATGTGGCGTTTGACAGCTGCGGTCTGGATGCGGCGCATCAAGGCCAGGGCTGTTGTCTCCACGGATTTGACCATGCCGTGACCCTGGCAATGGTCACAGACAATATAATTACCCTTCTGGATTGGCGGTCCGAGGCGCTGGCGAGATATCTGCATAAGGCCGAATTTCGAGATACGGCTGGTGTCCACCTTGGCCTTATCCTTTTTCATGGCGTTCTTCACCCGTTTCTCGATCTCGCGGATATTCTTATTGTCCCGCATGTCGATGAAGTCAACGACGATAAGACCGCCCAGATCGCGGAGGCGCAGCTGGCGGGCCAGCTCATCGGCAGCCTCTGAATTGGCCAGAAAGATGGTCTTTTCAAAATTTTTATCCTTGGAGGTCCGTCCGGAGTTGACGTCAATGGCCACCAGGGCCTCGGTGGGATTAATGACGATGGAACCACCGGAGGGCAGGGGGACGGTGGGCTGATACATCTGCTCAATCTGCTCCTCCACCTGGTACTGGTTGAAAATGGGTTTGGAGCCCTTGTGGAGCAGGACCTTGGTCTTGCGTTGCCGGGCCGGCAGGAGCTGCATAAAGTCATTGACCTTGGCAAACACCTCCTCGTTGTCAACCAGGATCTCTTCAATATCAGGGGTGTAATGGTCGCGCAGAAAGCGCGAGACCACATCCTGCTCTTTATAGACCAGGGCCGGGGCCTTCATGGTCTGGCCCTTCTCCTTGATGTCCGTCCACAGGTTGAGCTGGTAACGGATATCCTGCATCAACGCCGTCTTGGTGACATCCTCACTGGCGGTGCGGATGATGTAGCCGATCTCTTCGGGGAGCTTGGCAGATTCAATGATCTCGCGAAGCTTGGCGCGCCGTTCCTCGTTGACGATCTGGCGCGAGATGCCGTGGGAATCACTGCCCGGCATGAGAACCATATAGCGGCCGGGCATGGAGAGATAGGTGGTGATGCTGGCGCCTTTGTTGCCGGTGGCATCTTTGACCACCTCCACCAGGACCTCCTGGCCCTTCATGAGGACATCTTGGATATTGAGGGATTTCCAGTTGGGGTTGCGGCCCACGTCCTTGCAGTAATACTCAGGGTGGATATCGCCAAAGGCCAGAAAGCCGTTTTTGCCGGTGCCCATGTCAACAAAGGCCGCCTGCAGATTCGGTTCAATGGCGCTGATAATACCCTTATAGATATTGCCCTTGCTCTGGGCCTGGACCACGGTCTCAACATTAAAGGACTCGACCTTGCCATTTTCGAGCAGGGCGATGCGGCATTCTTCCGGCTCGTCAGCATTGATCAGCAGTTTGTAGGAGATCTTGGCGCCCTCTTTTACGGCTGTAGTCGTGCTGGTTGCTTTTCTGGCAGGGGCTCTTCCCCGGCCAGCTGCTGCAGATTTGGTGTCCTCGGCCTTGGTCTCAAGCTCTTCTTTTGCCTGATGTTCATCAGTCGTTTGCACGGTGGTGGCCGGTGCTTTTTTGCGGGGTGCGCGTTTACGCGGCCGGCGTTTCGGCTTTGGTTTTTCCGTGTCCAGGCTGGTCGCCGCCTCTGTGGTCTCGGGGGAGCTGGCGGTTTCGGCTGTACTCTCTGCTGTCTGAGTCTCCATCTTTGCCTCATCCTGGTTTCCAGCAGTCGCTTGCGCGGTTGTTGCTTCAGGAGGTTTTTTGCGGGGTGCG
>JBFFNX010000158.1:0-7256 GCA_041562995.1 Desulfurivibrionaceae bacterium | reverse complement strand
TCCCAAGGGGCTGAAATCAGTATTGTCCAGGCTGCGATAGACCTGATACTGGATATCTGCAACCTGTGAGCCGTCTGTCCGGTGGGTCACCGGCGCCCAAGACAGGGTAAGGGAGCTGTCATCGCTGGCAACCTGGAGATCTGCAGGGGAGAGCAAGGGATGGTGGCGCAAGAAGCCAATACGGTTGGAGTCCTTGCTCAAAATCCGCCAACCAGAATTGGAGCGCACCATGTAGATATAATGATAGCCGGCCTCAAGCTCGGGGTCGCGGAAGCTCACTTGACTGCCTGGCTCAAGTCCCCGGGCATTGATTTCAAAGGTAGTGTCATAGACCACCGGGCAGCCGCTACAATAGTCGGCAGCTGGTATCTGGGCCTTGTAAACAACAAAGGTGCGGATGGTATCAATTCGGGCGTTGTTAACCGAGAGGCGCGGGTAGGTCCAGGTCAGGGTAACCGCCTGGTCATCAAGTTGGGAGCGCAGATCGGTAATGGCCGCGGCAATGACGGCCTTGGGCGGCACAGGCTGCGTTTTGCGGCCACAACCGGAAACCAGGGGTATCGTCATGATGAGAATAAGGACGAAAAGCCGTTTCATGCCACCATCCCAAGATCTTTTTCTGCCACGGCCAGGGCCTCTTCAACCCTTTTGAGACCGGTACCGCCCTGGGAGAGGCGGCTGTTCACTGAACCCTGGACCGAGAGAACAGTAAAGACGTCCTCTTCAATGGTGGCGGAAAATGTTTTCAGTTCGGCTATGGAGAGCTCGGTGAGTTCCTTCTCTTCCTTGATGCAATAGGCCACAGTCTGGCCGACAATGGCGTGGGCCTGGCGAAAGGGTACATTTTTGCGGACTAGATAATCGGCAAGGTCCGTGGCGGTCATATAGCCGCCACCACTGGTGAGTGCTTCAAGGCGGTCGGTGTAAAAAGTCATGTTGGCCAGGAGCTCGGCCATGATGGCCAGGCTCTGCCCCACGGTGTCGATGGTGTCAAAGAGGGGTTCCTTGTCCTCCTGCAGGTCACGGTTATAGGTCATGGGCAACCCTTTGAGCAGGGTGAGAAGTCCCATGAGATTGCCCACCACCCGGCCTGATTTGCCGCGGATAAGCTCTGGAATATCGGGGTTCTTCTTCTGGGGCATGATGGAGCTCCCCGTGCAGAAGGCATCGGCCAGTTCGACAAATTTAAACTCTTCTGAGCTCCAGAGCACCAACTCTTCGGAGAGGCGGCTGAGATGGATCTGGATCATGGCAGCGGTGGCGCAGAATTCGATGATGAAATCACGGTCGGCCACGGTGTCCATAGAGTTGGCCGACACCTTGGGGAAATCGAGTTCCTTGGCGACAAAGTCCCGGTCAATGGGCAGGCCGGTGCCGGCCAGGGCGGCGGCGCCCAAGGGCAGGACGTTGATTCTTTTCAGGCCGTCTGCCAGACGTTCCTTGTCGCGGCCGAACATCTCATAATAGGCCAGCATATGGTGGGAGATGAGCACGGGCTGGGCGCGCTGGAGATGGGTGTAGCCGGGCATCACGGCGCCGAGATAGGTGCGGGCCAGGCCGACAAAGCTCTGCTGGACAGCAGTGAGCAGCTCGATCATCTCGCCGGTTACTTCGCGCATATAGAGGCGGGTGTCGAGGTTGACCTGGTCGTTGCGACTGCGAGCCGTGTGGAGCCGGGCCCCGGCATCGCCGATCTTGTCGGCCAGCGCCTTTTCGATGTTCATGTGGATGTCTTCAAGCTCTGGCTTAAAGACAAAGGTGCCGGCCTCAATCTCGTCACGGATTTCACCCAAGCCTATAAGGATCTGACCAAGTTCCTCGTCGGTGATCAGGCCCTGATGGGCCAGCATTTTGGCATGGGCCATGGAGCCAGCAATGTCTTGGCGGTAGAGGCGGGAGTCGTAGTGGATAGAGGCGGAGAAGGCCTCCACTGAGGCCGCTGTTTTGCCGGTAAAGCGGCCGCCCCACATTTTCTGGTCTTTTTGGGTCATGATCAATTAATTTTTTTCACCACCACGGCCCAGAGGCACGGAGGTTTCCCCCTTGGTGCCTCTGGGCCGTGGTGGTGAGTTTGAAAATTATTTTTTAGCCAGGGCCCGCATGGTCAGGCGCAGGGCATTGAGGCGGATAAAACCCTCGGCATCAGACTGGGTGTAGACCTCGTCCTCTTCAAAGGTGGCGAAGCTTTCCTGGTAGAGGGAATTGTCCGACTTACGGCCCACCGGGATGCAGTTACCCTTGTAGAGCTTGAGCCGCACCACGCCGTTAACCGTTCTCTGCGCCTCATCCATGGTCTTTTGCAACAGTTCCATTTCCGGCGAAAACCAGAAGCCGTTATAGATCATTTCGGAGTAGCGGGGCACCAGGGAGTCGCGGATCTTCATGACCTCGCGGTCCAGGGTGATGGTCTCCAGGTCGCGATGGGCAGCACGGAGGATGGTGCCGCCGGGGGTCTCATAGACGCCGCGGGACTTCATGCCGACAAAGCGATTTTCCACCAGATCCAGGCGGCCGATGCCGTTTTCGCCACCCAGCCTGTTAAGCATAGCAAAGAGTTCCACTGGGGGCAGGCGCTGGCCATTAATGGCCACTGGCGTGCCCTGGACAAATTCCATCTCAATATAGGTGGGTTTATCCGGAGCCTGTTCCGGTGACACGGAAAGCTTGAACATGGAATCTTCCGGTTCATTCCAAGGATCCTCAAGAAGGCCGCCCTCAAAGCTGATGTGGAGGATATTCTCGTCCGAGCTGTAGGGGTTCTTCTTGGTGGTGGGCACCGGGATGCCATGTTCCTTGGCGTAGGCCACAAGCTTGGTGCGGGAGTTGAGATCCCATATGCGCCAGGGGGCAATGATCTTGAGCTTAGGGTTCAGGCCCAGGTAGCCGAGCTCAAAACGAACCTGGTCGTTACCTTTACCGGTGGCGCCATGGCTGACGGCATCTGCGCCTTCTTCCGTCGCGATGCGAACCTGTTCCTTGGCAATAATGGGCCGGGCCAGGGAGGTGCCGAGTAGATAGGAGCCTTCATAGATGGCATTGGCCCGGAAGGCCGGGAAGATATAATCGGTGACAAACTCCTCGCGCAGATCGGAGATGATCACCTTCTCAGCACCGGTGGCCATGCCCTTGGCGCGGACAGCGTCCCAGTCTTCTGTCTGGCCGACATCAGCGGCATAGGCGATAACCGGGCATTGATACTCTTCGTGGAGCCATTTGAGGATGACCGAGGTGTCAAGGCCACCGGAGTAGGCCAGTACTATTTTGTTTACGTGTGCAGCCATAATTTGTTCCTAGTCTGAAAATAATGTGGCATGGGCTTAGCCTGCCAGAAGATGTCTTTCCAAGATAGACTTGTGGATATGCATCTTGTTTTCGGCCTGGTCCCAGGCCACACATTGCGGGCCTTCCAGGACTTCGTCGGTGATTTCTTCGTCCCGGTGGGCCGGCAGGCAGTGGAGGACGGTGAGATCCTTTTTGCCTGCTGCCAGCAGGGCGCTGTTTACCTGGTAGGGCTGGAAATTGCCGAGTCGTTTTTCCTGCTCGTTCTCCTGGCCCATGGAGGCCCAGACATCGCAGTTGATCACATCGGCATCGTGTATCGCTTCTTGGGGGTCTCGGACCACAGTGATCGGTTTGCTTGCCTCTTTCCGGGCCGCAGCAAGGATGGCGGCATCCGGATCATATCCTTCCGGGCAGGCCAGGATGAGCTCAAAGCCAAGCCGGCTGGCGGCATGGATCCAGGTGTTGGCCATATTGTTGCCGTCACCCACCCAGGCAATTTTCAGATCTTCCAAGGGCCGATCCTTGACCTCAAGAACTGTCATGATATCACTCAATATCTGGCAGGGGTGGAAGAGGTCGGTGAGGGCGTTTATCACTGGCACGGTGGCATAGGCAGCCAGTTCATCAACGATGGGTTGACCGAAGGTGCGCACCACAATGCCGTCCACGTAGCGGGACATGACCCGGGCCATGTCCTTTAAGGGCTCATTGCGGGAAAGCTGGGTGTCTTTGCCGGAAAGATAGATGACCTGGCCACCCAGGGCGTACATGGCGGCCTCAAAGGAAACCCTGGTACGGGTTGAAGGTTTCTCAAAGATCATAGCGATGGTCTTGCCCGTCAGCTGCTGATGGCGGATACCGTCCTGTGCTTCTTTTTTTAAAACCAGAGCGCGATCAATATAGTGACGCAACTCCTCTTTGTTGAAATCCCAGAGGGAGATAAGATGTGTTGTCATTGTTTTATTGTGAAGAGATAAGGAGGTCGCGAGCCGGGTAAGCGAGCCCGCAATCTGCGCTTGCAGTTTTAAGTGCAACTCCGAGACACCGGACGCCTCATTATTCAAGGTAGTTATAAAAGGGGGTAATGCCAGCCTCTCACAACAGGCGAAAAGCCCGGCTCTGTACCAAATAGGCATGAATACATAAAATCCCTTTATTTTGAAAGGTCTTTTTGGGTAGCCGGGGAAAAAATCACATTGATAACAACTTATGCAACATGGCAAAGGTGAGCGGCCATAAAAAAAGGCACTGGGGTCGCCAGTGCCTTAGTAACAGTTTTTTGCTTTTCAAATCAAAGATTTGAAAAGACTTCTTCCAAAACGGAGGCCATGGCGTCGATCTCTTCGATGCTGACAATCAGAGGCGGCGTGCAACGCAGCACCTTGCCGCCGGCCAGGGTCACTAAAATTCCGGCCTTAAAGAGGGTGGTGACGATTTCCCCGCCCTTGTCGGCGATACTGTCGTCAAGCACCAGGCCCTGAATCAGGCCGCGGCCGCGAACACCGCGACAGAGGCGGTTGTACTGATCAGCGATGGACTTGAGGCTTTTGTGAAGATGCTCACCCCGGGTTTTGACGCCCTCTAAAAAGCCGTTGCCGGTTATGGTCTTGAGGACGGCGACGGCAGCGGCGCAGGCCACGGGATTACCGCCGAAGGTGGAGGCGTGGTCGCCGGGCTTGAAGGAGTTGGCCACCTTATTGGTGGTGAGCAAGGCGCCAATGGGCATGCCGTTACCCAGGGCCTTGGCGCAGGTCAGGATGTCGGGGCGGATACCATACTGCTCATGGGCAAAAAGGGTGCCGGTCCGGCCCATGCCCACCTGGATCTCATCAAGGATGAGAAGAATGGAGTGCTTGTCGCAGAGGGTGCGGATGCCTTGGAGGTATTCTTCCTCCAAGGGGCGGACGCCGCCCTCGCCCTGCAGCGGTTCAACCAGGATGGCGCAGGTTTTATTGGTGATCAGCTTCTCTATGGCCTCAAGGTCGCCGAAGGGGGCGTGGTAAAAACCCACCGGCAGGGGCTCGTAGCCGATGTGGAATTTGCGTTGCCCGGTGGCTGCCACTGTGGCCAGGGTGCGGCCGTGAAAGGAGCCTTCCAGGGAGATGATTTCAAAACAACCGGTGCCGCCATGCTTTCTGGCGAGCTTGATGGCCGCCTCGTTGGCCTCGGCGCCGCTATTGGCCAAAAAGACCTTGTCGGCAAAGGAGTGATCCACCAGCATGCCGGCCAGTTCTATCTGGGGCAGGGTGTGAAAGAGGTTGGAGGTGTGCACCAGTTTGCCGGCTTGGTGACAGATGGCATCGGTAACCACAGGGTGACAGTGGCCCAGGCTGCAAACGGCAATGCCGGCGACAAAATCAAGATACTCGTTGCCCTTGGCGTCTTTCAGGAGGCAGCCCTTGCCCTCCACCATGACGGCGGGATGGCGGGCATAGGTGTTGACGAAAAGATCATTGCTGATATCTATTAGGTTTTTCATGGCACAATCTCCGTTCCAACACCATCCCGGGTGAAGATTTCCAGGAGCAGGGCATGGGGAACCCGCCCGTCAAGGATATGGGTTTTGCCCACCCCGCCGGTGAGGGCGTCTTGGCAGCAGCGAATTTTGGGAATCATACCGCCGGCGGCAACACCCGAGGTGATGAGGTCGTTGGCTTTCTGGGTATCCATGGAGGAAATGATTTCTTTGGCCTCGTCAAGAACCCCGGCAACATCGGTGAGCAGGATCAGTTTTTCGGCCTTGAGTTCGGCAGCAATGGCGCCGGCCACCAAGTCGGCATTGATGTTGTAGGATTGTCCCTCCTCACCGACGCCCACCGGGGCAATAACCGGGATAAAATCCTTGGTGCCCAAGGTCAGGAGCACCTCGGGGTTGACATGGGTGACTTCGCCAACCCGGCCGAGATCAATGAGCTCAGGCGGGGCATTTTCCACCAGGGACTTCATGATCTGCATCTTGCGGGCCTGGATCAAGTCGCCGTCACGGCCGGAGAGGCCGATGGCCCGGCCGCCATGGTAATTGATGAGGCCGACAATCTCCTTGTTGACCTTGCCCACCAGCACCATCTCAACCACATCCATGGTCTCACCGTCGGTGACGCGCATACCGTCAATATAGTTGGACTGGATATTCATCTTCTGGAGAAATTTATTGATCTGGGGGCCGCCGCCATGGACGACCACCGGATTGATGCCGATGTATTTCATAAGAATGATGTCGAGGGCGAAGTTTTTTTTCAGCTCCTCGTCCACCATGGCATGGCCGCCATATTTGATGACCACGGTCTTGCCATAAAATTCTTTTATATAGGGCAGCGACTCTATAAGAATCCGCGCTGTTACGTTTCCGTCCTGCATATGGTTAGTCCTTTATTAATAAAATTCTTAGGAGTATCATGGCCATTCCAGGGCCGTGAAAAAGATGAAAATCTTCCCACAGTTACAAGCTCATAGAATACCATAAAGTGACAAAACTGGTCACTAAAAGACATTTCGGGGCCGTTTGTCCAACAGAAAGTTGGAGTTTATCGGGCCTCGTTATTGGCTAATATATTGATTTTTAAAGATAAAAAAATGTAAAAAATGACTTTTGGACAGATCAGAACTTTTGTCTTGCAATTTAGCTGCCAACTCTTAATCTTAAGGGAGGGCATTTCTTCTTTTACCTGGTAAAAACGATGATTAGGCACTTCTACCCATATATTTTTTTCTCCTGTCTGGCAGCGCTCCTGCTCTTGGCAATGGGGCCGTACGCCCAGGTTGTGGCGGGGGTAACCCCAAAGGCGCCCATCCATATTGAGGCGGACAAAATGACCTCGCTGGAAAAAAAGCGGGCGGTTGTTTTTTCCGGCCATGTCAAGGCCAAGCAGGGCGAACTTCTCATTAACTCCGACGAGATGACCGTCTATCACGCCGAGCAGGGGGTTAAACAGCCAGATGCGGCCCAGGGCCAGGCCCAGATCCAAAAAATGCAT
>JBFFNX010000157.1:0-7272 GCA_041562995.1 Desulfurivibrionaceae bacterium | reverse complement strand
TTTTTGGGCAAGCAAAAATGCACAAAAGAACATTTGAAACAAGAAAATAAATACAGAGACAGGCCTTCCCACGGTAACCCGTGATGAACCTTGAACCTGCCCTACTTTTTCTGCAGATCCATCATGGTCCAGGCCAAGGAGATGAAGGGGGCGATAAAGAGGGTGGAGATGATAAGAGTGTGTTTCTGGACTTCTTTATTACTGGCAAGATCGACAAGCCAGGAGAAGGAAGGATGGCCGGCAAGGATAGAGGTCAAGAAGGGCAACATCAGTGCCACCAGGGTAATGATACTGATTTCGCTGATGAGCAGTCTTTTTGCAAAAATCTTAAGGCCGTTAAGGGTAGTACGTACCCATAACAGGTGGCTGTACTCCTTTTCGATAACCGTAAAGTCGGTGTGGACCTGTTTTGAAAGCGCTATGGCTTTTCTGGTTGATTCGTTGATGTTTTCCCTGAGCAGCAGGCTGGCCTGCTGATTTTTCTTGATGGTGGCCATGAGCGAGGCCTGAAACCGTGGGAAGAATTTTTTATATCCGTATCCCTTCCAGAAGGAGAGATAAGCCTCCAGGCGCTGGCCAAGTTGGTGGATGTCCTGGGTCAGCCTATCGGAGTTATCTTTTCGCAAACGCCGACAGGTAAAAAAGAGGCCGTTGCTCCGGTCAGAGACGTCCAGAAGGTCGAAATAGCTTTTCCGTGCCAGTTGTTTCCCCAGTTGCTCCAAATTGCTTTTGTTTTCAGTGCGTCGCCGGTCGTTTTCCGGCAGCCATACATCCAGGGCCAGCACTTCCTGCTGGGCACTTTTGATATTTTTCTGAGCATCAAGGGAAATTACAGCATGCTGCTGGGCGAGAATGTTTTCAACAAGGCCTTGGATGGGTAAGAGTTGTGGATCAAGGAGGGCCTTCATAAAGATCTCTTTCTGGCCGACAATCAGGCTGCGCAACTGTTTAAACTCCCGGTCAGTCAAACCTTCCCTGACGGCGAGCTGAATGCGCCGATACTGGAGGTCAAGGCAGTCGTAATCCGCCTTCAGGCCATTTGTAACCGCATCTTTGGCATTCCAAAAATCCTTATGCAATTCATAGTAACGGGAAAGGAGAAGGTTGCAGTAGATTATTTCCCTGTTCTGATGGGCGAGGTTGCGGGCCTCATTGAGGTAGCGCACAAAGTCGCTGGATCTGTTGGACTCCAGCGAACAGAAGGCCAGAGCAATATTGGCAGCAAACCGGGCGCCGTCCTTTCGTTTATTCTCATTTTCGAGAATCTCCAAGGCCTGTTCATGTTGGCCGACACGGAGACAATCAAGCCCAAGGTTGAGATTGCTGTTGTCAATTTTTATACGGTCTGAGAGGTAGATGGAGTCCCATTGGCTATAGCCTGAGAAGACAAAATTCCACAGAAAGCGGAGCTGGAATACCGCAGAAATATCAAAAAAGGAGATGAAGGTAAGAAGTTCCTTGTTTGTGCGTATCTGGGCTGTTTTGACACCGGTGGCCAGTTCGTCAACAAGGCTTTGTTTTTCCGGGAAAACTTTTTTATAGAGGCGGTTAAGCTCGGCAAAGGTCAGGTAGCCGGAATCCGCGAGGGCCCAGGAAGACATGGTCAACGATTTGCTTGGACAGAGTGAGGGGTGGTGGGATGTCATGCCGCAGTAAAAACATTCTGGCCCCTTGCCAGACACGGGTAGGGCACGAAATGCTAAAAGTTTTGGTCTATTGCCCACGTCATGGTCAAAGAATATCACCTTGCTGAAGCCGGAATCGTCGGCTTGGATCTTATGGGTTGGAAATTGCTTGAGATCGTCAATAGCAAGCAGCAATTCTTGTTCAAGGGCAGGGGAGATATGGATGGCCTCGTGTTGCAGGGTGTCCCAGACGTTGCTCTCGGGAAGAAGGGGGACAATTTCAGGGCCAGCAGGTGGGATTAAGTCCAAGAAAATCTGCAGTGGGCAAGGGCCGCTTGCCGGCCGCCAGTCATGTTCTTTCTTGGCGTGAAGCAGGGCGTTAAGAAGAACGGTGAAGCCCGCCAACCCCTGGGGAAAGGTGAAGACGAGGAGCTCATCACTGCTCAACTCCGATTCCGTGCCATGATCCCTTAATGCATTACGGAGGTAGTCAATAAAGGGAAGCCAGCGGTTTCCTAGTATTTTTTCTCCCTGCTGGCCAAGGGCGCGGATGGTGAGAAGAAGCGTAAGGGTCTTGGACATTGTCGTGGCTATTGCTGTGAAGTTTTTATGGGGTACGCCTTTTTTTAAGTGGGGGGGAGATGCTATGTGTTGGGGTCACCTGATTTCTTTGCCATGTCCCCTCTCTCTGTTGCCGGGTCAGCATTGGCTGAGGATGCTTTTTGCCTCAAGGTTATCTGGCTCCAGGAGAGCGGCCTTACTGGCACATCTATCCGCCCTCACCAGCATATCCATCGCCAAATAACTTTGGGCCAGGGCGATGAGAAGTTCGACATCCTCAGTAAATTTTTGGGCGGCCTTTTCCAGATAGCCGCTTGCCTGGTTATGCTGGCCCTTCTGCTGGAGGACTAGACCCAGGTGTTTATGGATGGAGAATCGCCGTGGGGCATGTTTGAGAATGTCTTTGTAGCATTTGATCGCCAAATCAGGAAAACCGTTACTGCCGGCAATCAGAGCGATTTTTTCCAGGTTTTCTTGATTGTTGGGGTCATGCTTGAAGAGCAGGCGCAGCACCTTTTCCGCCTTTTGCGGTTGGCCCTTTTTGATCAGCAGTTCAGCAAATTTAAAGGAGCGGTCACTGTGACGGGGACTGATGTCCATGGCCTTGCTGTAATAATCAATGGCCTTGTCCAGTTCGCCCTGGTGAAGATAGAGTTGGCCCAGGTAATGGTAAGAGGTGACATCAAGCCTGTTTAAGTCAATAGCCTGTTTGAATTGGGCAATGGCCTGTTTGATGTTTTTGATTTTAATAAAGAGGCGACCAAGCTCCCGGTAAGGACGAGAGACATTGCGGTTGACCATGGAGGCCTCTAAGGCAAGCTTGATGGCCTTTTTTATATCACCGCTTTCCTCAGCTAGTTTCGATTCTTTAAGCAGTTTGGTCTGGATGTCGGGATTACTGGCCTTATCAAGAAGCTCATTGATCTTGGTCTCAAGGGAGGCGGTGACAAAGGGTTTGGTAAGATAGGCGTCTACATCGTGCTCTGCGGCCTCGGCTACCACTTCCTTGTTGGCGTCAGCGGTGATCATCAAAAAGGGAATGTCGCGGAGCAACTTGTTGCCACGCAGGAGGTGGAGAAGCTCGGTGCCGCTCATATAGGGCATGTTGTAATCGCAGATGATAAAATTAATGCGAGATTCTTTTTGGTTGAGCATTTTCCACGCTTCTTTGCCGTTTGGGGCCTCGTAGAAATTTTTACCGTAATTGATCAGTTTCAGCATGGCACGCACTGAACGGCGCATATTGTCCATGTCATCAACGATCAAAAACGTCAAATTTTGGGGGTTCAAAGGATTCATTAAGTCACATGTGCAGGGAAATGCCGGCTGGCTTAAGCTGTTTGAAGGGGAAGTTCCACAAAAAAACAGCTCCCCTGTCCTTCGCTGCCCTCAACCCAGATTCTCCCTTGATGGAGTTCCACGGCAAGTCTGCAGAAATGAAGCCCCATGCCGGTGCCCACCAGGGCATTCTGCTGGGTTGATAAGCGGGCATATTTGTCAAAGATGGTTTCGCCCATCTCCGGGGGGATCCCGGGTCCTTCATCAACAAACATGAAGATAATATGGGCATCGTCGAGCTGGATACCGGCCGTGATTTTTGTATGGGGGCTGGAGTAGCTCACGGCATTGGCAAGAATGTTCTGGAAAACGCGCAGAATCAGGGTGCGGTCCAGCCGCAGGACAGGAAGTTCAACCTCCTGATTCTCTTTATGGACGATGGTAATGTCCTTGAGACGGGCAATGGCGCGGATGGAAGAGAGGGCCTCGACGAGGAGATCTGTCGGCTTGACGTCCTCCTCTAAGAGCTGCTGTTTGCCATCAGCGATCTTGTCAACACTCACCAGATTACTCATCATGCGCACAGCCTGATCGCAACCGATCTGGGCCCCCTCCAGGAACTCTTTCGTGTCATCGGCTATGGAGTAGGACAGGATGTCGAGATTGGCAACCACCTCAGCCAGGGGAGTTTTTAGATCGTGGATAAGCATGCTGGAGAGCTGGCTCCGTAACTCTTGCTGATGCTGTAACTCTTTATTGCGTTTACGAAGGGTGGAACGTTGCTTACTGATCTTGCTTTGCAGATCCTCAAGAACCAGCCCCCAGATGATGATACTGCTGAAGTGGAGAAGGAGCTGAACATCCTGCTTAAGCAAGTCGCGGTTGCCGGCCTTGTCGGAGACATTGATGGTGCCGGCCACTTTATTTTTATGGAAAATGGGCACGCAGAGCAGCGAGTTCTTTTTATAGGCCCCTCCCTTACGCATGGGAAACCGGGAATCCTTGGAAATATCTTCAATAAAGAGGGGTTCACCCTCACGGGCAACCCAGGAGGCGACAAGATCAGCTTCCAGGGGTTGTTTCTTGCCAATAATTCCTGGCCGGGTCGCGGCACAGACAACTAGATTCCGTCTTTCAAGAACCATGATCGAACCCTGTTCTGCTCCCAGGTAATCAAGAATAAGAGCAAGAATTTTATTCATCTTCCGTTCGGAATGATGCTTGCTGCCGTTCATGGTGTCGGCAATTTGCAGGATACAGTCAAGGAGACGTATCGCAACCTGGGGGTCGGAAACAGTATGGGGGCTCAAGGCTTTCATGGGCATCCAGGGGATGAATTGTCAGGGGTACTGCGCATGGGGTGGTGACTGTCGCTGTCAGGAGAGCTAACCCCTCAGAATCTGAAGGATTAACTAAAAATAGCTTACAACAGGTGAGGTAGGAAAGGGAAGTTGAGAAATGAAAAAGGTAAGAAATAAGAATTTGAGAATAAGGCGATTCCCTTAATGAACAACGGTCCTTCTGCTTATTTAACTCATTGTCAAAATCTGCTCGTGAAGCCGAGTGCTGAACGCTCAAGTACCGTGGCGAGAATATCAATAATTATCAGCATTTAGCAGGCGGATATTCTGGGCCTCAACCTTGGCCGAGTCCCGTGTGGTGGGCACGATTTGAAATTCAAAGATTTTGCCGTGCTGGGTGAAAACGTGGGATTCTTGCTCATGGGCGGACTTGGAGCAATGGAAAAAGACGGTTTGGGCCTTAAGGCCATTTTCACCGAAATAAAAATAACGGAAGAAACCAAAACCACGGTCGGACTTATAGGTAGCAACGACGCCGCGATGCCAGTTGTCGCCATCGCAATCGGAAGCAAAGGGGAGCAGGCCTGGAACCAGAAAACCGGAGAGGTAGATGTCGGCAGCCTCTCGTAAATCGTTGCTGACATTATTAAAACCGATAATCTCGACCCGGCAGCCCTTATTTTGCAGGGCTGTGACGAGGCGGATAAAATCACCGTCACCGGTGAGGAGAATAATGCGGTCAAGATTGCGGGACTGCAGAATGGCGTCAATGGCCAGATCCATGTCGGCATTGGCCTTGGTGGTGACCACACCCTCGTCATCGACGTAATGTTTGACATATTTCTTGATGACCTTGAAACCGCATTTACGAAGGACGTCGTGGTAGGCATAGAGCTTATGACGATACTCGGAATCTACTTCCGTGCGCTTTTGGTCTTCAGCCAGATAGGAGTTGGCCCGCAGCATGATTGAGTTGTTGGTGTTGGCCAGATCCACCAGGATGTCGTAGCGCATACCATAGCCACCACAAAGACGGATGTTTTCGGCATCCACGTAAATTCCAGTTTTTAGCATGATTTCAGTAAGGTTATTTAAGGTTTTTATAAAGCTATACTTGTCTTATTATGTATGAGCTCAGGCAGGGCTAACTTTTTCCTTTGAGGTAAGCCCTGCATGGGACAATATTAAAGGCTGTTTTCCTAACTGAGCGTAAGTGGCCATCATATGTTTTTTAGGACCACTTTGTTTTTAAGGCAGGATAATGTATCTGCCCGAGGCAATCTTATTCCCATTCAATGGTGCTTGGTGGCTTGGAAGATACATCAAACACAACCCTGTTGACGCCACGAACCTCGTTGATGATGCGGTTAGAGATCCGGCCGATAAGCTCATAGGGCAGTTTGGACCAATCTGCGGTCATGGCATCAAGGCTGTCAACGCAGCGCAGGGCAATAACATTTTCATAGGTGCGTTCATCGCCCATGACGCCAACGGTCTGAATGGGCAATAACACGGCAAAGGATTGCCATACCTTGTTGTACCAACCGCTTTTCTTCATCTCTTCCAGGACAATGACATCTGCCTGGCGCAGGATATCCAAACGCTCCCGGTCAATCGCGCCCATGATGCGGATACCTAGACCCGGTCCAGGGAAAGGTTGGCGGAAGACAGCCTCATCAGGCAGACCAAGTTCAAGTCCCAGGAGGCGCACCTCGTCCTTGAACAATTCCCGGAGCGGCTCGATCAGATCAAGTTTCATCACATCAGGCAGACCGCCAACATTATGGTGAGATTTAATCACGGTACCGCCATCTAAGGCAACACTTTCAATAACGTCCGGGTAGAGAGTGCCTTGGGCCAGATACTTGACATCTCCGAGCTTTTTGGCCTCTTCTTCAAAAATCTTGATAAAGCCGAAACCGATTTTTTTACGTTTAATCTCGGGATCGACAACTTCGTGCAGTTCGTCAAGGAAGTAGTCCACGGCATCGATATCAATGACCTTGAGGTGGGTGGTCTCATCAAAGAATTTCAGCAACGAGGCGGTTTCATTGGTGCGCATCAGGCCATTGTTGACATAGATACAGGTGAGCTGGTCGCCAATGGCCCGGTGGATAAGGGCGGCGGTAACGGCCGAATCAACGCCGCCGGAGAGGGCGCAGAGCACCTGGTCGCTGCCCACCTTCTGTCGGATGGCCTCAACGGTGGTATCGATGAAGGAGCCCATGGTCCAGGAGGGCTGGCATTTGCAGAGTTTGAAGAGGAAATTGCGAATCACATCGGTGCCAATCAGGGTGTGCACCACCTCCGGGTGGAACTGAACGCCGACCAGCGGGCGGCTCTCATGGCGGATAGCGGCATAGGGAGAATGTTCGCTTTCAGCGGCGGCAGTGAAATGGTCCGGTAATTTTTCAATGCGGTCGCCATGGCTCATCCACACCTGGCACTCTGCACCGGTTGAGTCAAGGCCGGCAAAAAGGCCGTCATAATGCTTGATATCAAGTACG
>JBFFNX010000156.1:0-7354 GCA_041562995.1 Desulfurivibrionaceae bacterium | reverse complement strand
GATGCCGGTGGTCGTCACCAGAAAATGCTCCTCCTCAGGGGCAAAGGTCATAATCCGTTCCAAGGGATGTTCGCCTTTTTCCAGCTTTTCCGCATTACGGATGAGATTGTGCAACTCTTCCCGGTGTTCTTTAAAAAAATTGCCGTGGATCTCAATGTGGCCGGCGGGAAAGTCGTCTTCAATGCGCTGGCAGGCCGGACAGATCGTCGCGTGCGCCCCGGTCGGGGCTGCCTCCCAGGTCCAGCGGCCACCTTGGAACAGGGCCCTGCACGTCGTGCATACTGAAGGCTCGGGCAATTTCCCCCTCTGCTGGTAGGTATCATGGCGTTTTTCTTGAATCAAGCGGTCGCCGCGTCCATGTGATCCTTTGTCCATATCACGTCTCCCTGAAGATTTATTGGTCCCCCTAAAGCCTATCAACGCCACAACCCGCCTGTAAACTGTTTTCCGCAAACAGATCTCTTTTCTCCGCCGAACATCCCCGGCCTGAAAATCAAAATATATTTATGAACCAGCAAGGAGCTTGCGGACGACTTTCTTGAAATGACCCAGGGACACCGGCATAATTTCAATAGGCACCCGGGTCAGTTCGAAGAACTCCATAATCATCTCGTCGTCCAGCACCACCAGGCCACAATCCAGGAGGATGATGCGATCATAGCGGCCAAGGTTAATACGGGCATCTTCCACGGTCCAGAAGCCATCGCTAATGGAGTTGTTGATCATGTCGATCCAGGCCGGAGTCATGATCGTGGTGCGCTTATCCGCCAGGGTCCTGGCCTTGTCGCGGCCCAGGATGATCTCAAGGCAGTTATGGCCGGCAGGCAATAAGGCCCCACAGTGATCGGCAATGTCGCGTAGCGGTTGCTGGGCCTGGCACTCCTGCCCCACCAGCAACGAGATGGCCGCCCCCTCTGCCCCAGCCGTTTCGATACAGCGGGCCAATTCCTTTTCCATGACCTTGGCACTGTTATGGACCCGATAGTCCATTAACTGTACGGTCGCCTCAGCCGCTATCTCGGGCAAAACAGCCGCCAGCTCTTTGGCAAAAATCGGACAGGCTATGAGATGATGTTTCTTCATGGAAAAGGGGGAGGTGAGAAAGATTCAGATCTTTGCTCAGCTTAGCGCCGGTGAAGGCCTCCTGATTAATTGAAGGATAGTGTCTCTGGAATGGGCGGACTGAGCCCGATTTATTGTCACAGCAGGGTCTGATTCCCCTGATGTTACAATTGCTTCATACTGATTTGCTGTTTACCCGAAACCTTTCAACAGAGCAAACACCCCGCCGCACACCCCGAAAAAATGCGCGTTGCCATCTTCAATGATCGCAGTCCTGATATTGCAAGACCTGCCCGCTGGTTGTTCTCCATAACAAAAGCCAATGCGTACCCAACAATTCATTTTATCTTTTCAGACAATTATCGTTGTTTGAGGCTTCCCCCGTTAATTAGATCTGTTCCGCTTTCTCAACACCGGCCATCAGCCAAAGATCGGCGCTACATAAAAGATACGGCGCCCTCTGTTTTCCACTTTTCAGGAGAAAAATCTTCTCCTGCGTAAATGGCGTCTGTCCCCCCGCCCCGTTTTCCGGCATTCCGAACAATTCTGTTTTGCCCCGCCGAAACGGCTTGTGCCATGGCTGGCTGACTGGCCCGGATGCTGCACTTTAAGCAATTGAAAATTCGTATATTTCACCTGATGCACGTTCCGCTTTGCAGCTGGCGGTGTGAATTATGCATTGAGTAACGAATCAGGCGGCATATCTAACCAAATTGACGGCGGGAATGAGCGTGAGGAGACAAACATGAAACGTGAAACGACTAAAAAATACCTACTGGGACTAGGGATTACCGTGTTATCGCTTTGTAACTTCTCGCCAGCATCCGCGTTGAGCTTGGATTTGACAACCGGTGGCGATGGCTGGATCAATGACGGCTTTTTTTCCGTGAATGCGATGAACCCGGCCGGCACCGGCTACATACAACCCTTTGTTCGTCTGCAGGCCGTTGGCTCTCCCGTGGCAAGGCTTGACGAAGAGGGCACGAACACCAATCAGGAAACGGTGCTTGATGAGAAACCAGCCTGGATCTCTGTTTTTCAGTTAACGACAGATCATATCTTTAATGTCGCCGGCCAGGATTATGTCAATTTTATTCTTGATACGGACGAACCCGCCTCCAAGGAATCTATCACTTTGACAGACCTGATTTTATACACCGACAGCTCTGATCAGAAATATCCTTATCCGACCCAAGGCGACACAGGACTTATGGCGCCGGTGACTTGGAATATGGACGTGGGGAGCGATGGCGACTCCGAGGTTCTGCTCGACTATACCTTAATTGGCGGTGGCAGCGGCTGGTGGGGTGATTTGAGTGTTTTGGTGCCGATCCAAGAGACGAACATAGGACAATATTTTTACCTCTACTCAGCCTTTACCGAGTGCGACAATAATCCTGAAGAGTGGAGCATTGTTTCTACCACTGCTCCGGTTCCTGAACCTGCCACCATGCTCCTTTTCGGCACAGGCTTAGCTGGTCTGGCCGGCGCCAGAATCAGACGCAAAAAGAAGGTGTAAGGTGTAGGGCAAACAAGCCAGAGTGGCGAATTAAAAAGGGTCAGGTTTTTACCTGGCCCTTTTTTTAATTCTCGGCGGTAGTGCGTGCACCCTGAGGGGGGCAAGCAAGACCCCGCCCCTCTCACATCCAGATCTCCCCTCATAAAAAAATTTCGGACTGAAACCCACCGCCAGCAGCTTACCTGACGGATAGCTCATGGAAAGAGTTCCTCTATAATTACGTAGGGTGTCCCGGGAATTCTGGCATCGATGATCATCGACTTTTTCTTTTCCGTCGTCGTTATCTTCGGCTTTTTCCCGGCCTGAAAGACAGCCCGCCTCATTACTGGTTTTATGTTCACGCAAGCCGCTTCAAAGGTTATGCCCATTGGCATGCGATTTGAGTTTCCACTAGGTGTTCTTCTTGACGTCGGGATCTTCGGGCTCCTCCGGCGCTTGCTTCAACTGCCAGCGCTCCTGCAGGGCCGGCATATTTTTGCTGTGGGTGAGAATCACCACCTCGTCACCGATGCGGAATGTCGTAGCTTCATCGGCATGTGCAAATATGCCATCCCGGTAATAGCAGATGACCTTGGCATCGCTCGGCAATTTAAGATCCGTGGCCGGGACCGCATCTTCCTCTTTGGCAATCAAGGTAAAAAAGCGGGCCTCGTCCTTGATGACCGATGAAAGATCGACGTTTTCGCTGCCGGCCACCATGTCTTCCAGGGAACGGCTGATTGCCCGGGAGGGGATGATTATGTCATGGAGGCCCAACTCATGGCAGATGCCTTCGAACTGCGGGTCGCCAATGCTGGTCACGATGCGACTGAAGCCGAGGGAACGGCCAACGAGACTGGCGATGACGTTGGCCTGGTCGCTATTGGTAAGGCAAAAAAGGAAGTCCGTTTGGCCGGGATTGACTTCGCGCAGGATCTTTGGCTGACTGCCATCACCCTGCAGGAAGCTGCAGTCCATATCTTTCGACAATTCATCGATTTTGGCCTTGTCAGTGTCAATAATGATGACTTCGTGCCCCTTTTTGATGAGGGCTTTAGCCGTTTCAACACTCATTTTCCCGGCGCCAATAAAAACAGTTCTCATGTCCCCTCCATTTTTCTGCCAAACCATGTCCCCGGGTAGAGCATCACCAGCCAGGCGACAATTTCAAGTCTTCCCATCAGCATATCAACGCATAGAATCCCCTTGAGCAGGGCCGGCAACGTCGTACTCGTCAGCCCCGCGGAAAGCCCCACCGTTCCCGTTGCCGACACCACCTCAAACAAAGAGTCGAGGGGGTTGTACCCCATTGCCACAAAGGGCAGCCAGGACAGGATAACCACGACGACAAACAGCAGGATGAGCAGCAGGGCGGCATGGATCTCGTCGTCCTGCAGGCGGTGGCCTGCCAGGCGTGGGGCGATGACGGCGTGTTTCGGCAGACAGGTGCGCAGCAGGATCAAACGTAACACGCTCATCGCGATCAAGAGCCGTAACAGCTTGAAGCCACCTGCTGTCGAACCGGCGCCGCCGCCCACCAGCATCGATACGATCAGGACGAGCTTTGAGCCTGCATCGAGCTCAGCACACGACAGCGAGGAGAAACCCGCGGTTGTCTGGGCGGAAAAGGCGAGCAAGGGTGCGTGATGGAGAACCTGCGACCAGGCCATGCCACCACTCAAGCGCATGGTGGCGCCCATTACCAGCGAAACGCCAAGGGCGGCGAGGAGGACGGCCACAAGTTGCAGAGATTCCACGGCCCCGCGTCGCTTCTCGCGCAGCATCCGGGGGTAGAAGGTCAGCGGGATTGCAGCGGCCAGGCAGAGCAGGGTAATCCACACCTGGGCGGGCCAGCTAAAGGTCGCGAGACTGTTGTCATGGGGGGCAAATCCCCCGGTGGACACCGCCGCGAAGGTATAGTGCATCGCATCGACAAATCCGACTCCCACCGCCCAGGAACCGATAATGCCGACAACAGTCAGAATGCCATAGACCTTGAGGATTTGCCGGGCGTGGGCGCGCGTGCCTCCGACCAAATCGTCGCTTTCGGTCTCCGTGGCGGTAAGGCCCTTTGCCACCTGACCCGGTTGCATGACGAGGGCCAGTGAGAATATCACGATACCCAGTCCGCCGTACCACTGCATCCAGGCGCGACCGAAAAGGAAGGTCTGTGGCACGCCAATGAGGGTCGCTTTCGTGCTCAGCCCCGTGGTGGTCACGCCAGAGATGGCCTCGAACAAGGCATCCAGAAAGGCCATACCCGAGCCCATCAGGGGATAGGTCATCACGAGGGGAGTGAAGAGAAACATGAGGGCGACCAACACCATGGCTTCATTGGTCTGGATCATGGCAGGAGCTCGCATCCGGCCCAAGACGGCCCCCAGTGCTGTGAGCCCGCCGATCACCAGGCCATATCGCAGGGTGATGCCCGTGTCGCCAAAGATCACCGACATGAGCAACGGCACCAGGGTCAGGGCGGCGACCACCAGGCAGAGTTGGCCGAAATACTTGAAGACCACCCGAAAGCGGACAGCGTATCTGAGTTCGGTTGCCTGATCAGCCATGAGCGAATCCTCTCGCCGTTGCGGCAACATGTTTCGAAATGGCAATGGCGAGGCCACGGTATTCACCACTGCCATCCCGACAGAGGAGGGGAGCGTTTCCATAGACGCCACCCCTGACACTTCCTTCCCTGGCGTGGGCCGGATTGCTGGAAAATGCCAGAACCATCATCAAGAGGACAAAAAACGGAGCTGTCAGATGACAGGGCCGATTTAGAAAAAATATCGTTTTGGCTCTGATTTTAACCATGGGATAGGCCCATATTCATGCGCGTGACAGAGGTAAAGTCTCCCTTAGGCTCTGTGCTTCGGCTCCAACCCCTCCTCTCTTTGACGAGCCCACTTTCTCAATAGCGCCCATGCCTCAGTGGCCGTGTCGCCCCCTATCATGATGATCGTCGTCCAGGATGATAGGGGGCGGAGGAAAGAAAGGAGGCCGCCGGCAGCCGGCCAGAATGGCAAGACAAAGAATTGCGGCAATGAGCAGGACAATTTGGGAATGGCGAAAACTCATGAGGCACTCCTTCACTCCAGTGAGTGTATTTTGCGGGTGAGTATTATTATTTGCTGTCGATAGTAAAAGAATACTTCATTCGGAGTGTGAAAATCGAATCTTTTCAGGAACCGTTGTTTGTCGTAATTCCGGGGACACCTTACATACTTTCTTTTCTAAACTTGCTTATGGCCTATGGCTCCGGCCTGGAGCCGATTATCGCCTGGCGCGACGCGCTTTTTACTGCTTTAGCCCTTATATTTAATAAACGTGCCCTGCTGATACTCTTCAAAGGCAATCTGTAACTCTTCCTGGGTATTCATGACGATGGGACCGCGCCAGGCAACCGGTTCAGCAATGGGTTTGCCGGCAATGAGGAGAAATCGCACTTCTTCGTCGCCGGTGCAGACCGTTATTTCATCACCATCGCCATACAGAACAAGGGTGCCGTTGTCGGCCCGGCCCGGCATGTCTCCTTTCGCCCCGGAGGTGCGTGGATTATCCTCCCCGCCGAAATGTCCCTGGCCATCAATAATGTAGGCAAACACGGTATGCCCCGCCTTGGTGGGGTGGTGGAATTCGCTCTGGGCCGGCACTGTGACGTCGAGATACTCTGGCTCAATGACAATATCCCCCACCGGCCCCGTAATGCCGCCTACTTCGCCGGCAATGACCTTGATCGTTGTGCCGTTGGGGAGAGAGACTTCGGGTATCTGCTCACGGGTGACGTCGCGATAGCGCGGATCCATCATCTTGCTGGCGGCCGGCAGATTGGCCCAGAGTTGAAAGCCGTACATCCGGCCCTCGCCATCGCCTTCAGGCATTTCCTGGTGGACTATACCGCTGCCCGCCGTCATCCACTGGACATCGCCGGCGCTGATCAAACCTTTGTTGCCGAGACTGTCGCCGTGTTCCACATCACCAGCCAGCACATAGGTGATGGTCTCCATACCGCGGTGGGGATGCCAGGGAAAGCCCTTCAGATAATGAGCTGGAACATCAGAGCGGAAATCGTCAAGGAGCAGGAAGGGATCAAACTGCGGCGCTTCACTAAAACCAAAGACCCTTTTTAAGTGGACCCCAGCCCCTTCCATGGTGGGCTGAGCCTTAAGGATTTGCTGAATTTGTCGTGTTACAGGCATTGAACTCTCCCTCCTCTTTCTTTGTAAATAAAAGGGGCCAGACCGATCCTCCCCCAGTTTCATGGAGGCTTTTATTCGATGTTTAATTTTACCCTGACCCGTTTTATTTCTAGGCTTCCCTTGGGGATTTAGCCAGCAAAATAATGGTGAAATCCCCAAGGGAAGCCAGTGAATCAATCCGCAAAGTCAACTACACCTGCCATGGCCTCCTCGCAATGAGAAGGTAGCGCCTTACATCTCCTGCCTCACAGGAAAAAGACACCCCCGCTCCCCGTGGCCATGATTTTGCAAGCATAAAAGATTTAGCGCATCACATTTATAAAAACTCTACCTAAAACATAGGGGGTCGCGAATGGATGTAGAAAACATCACTCCGGATCAAGTCCTGGACACAAAAGGCTTAAGCTGCCCAATGCCGCTGCTCAAAACCAAAAAGGCCATCGGTTCTCTCAATTCGGGGCAAATCCTTGAAGTACTAGGGACTGACCCAGGTTCCAAAAATGATCTGCCAAACTGGTGTGGCCGTTCCGGCCATACATTTCTTGGCGACAAAGAAGGCAATGGGTTTTTCAGGTTCTTCATCCAGAAAGGCTAGATT
>JBFFNX010000155.1:0-7357 GCA_041562995.1 Desulfurivibrionaceae bacterium | reverse complement strand
TCTTACATGACTGGCAGCGCTTTTTGAGCGGTCAGGCCGCTAATCCTATTTCCGGGGAGGATGGCCTTGCCGCGGTGCGCATCTGTGAGGCCTGTTTAACCTCAGCCCGGGAAGATCGCTGGGTAGACGTGCCAGCCGCTGTCCTGTAAGAGAGCAGTGGCGTGACTGTGCCCGCCGCCCATCAAGCAGCCAAAGGCAAGACAGCCGCCGCCACTACACGTTCTCTTGACAAGAAAATCCCATACCGTTGTCTTGCCCGGCTAACCGGCGCATCTCCCCGCTCATTTCAAAAGCTTCCTCAGCAGTTTGTTGACCTCTTTTTCGAGGAGCTCGCCCGCCTCTTTTTTGATAAGGGCGGAGGTGTCGAGTTTGACGCTCGGTTTGTCGACGTTGCCCTTGATGGTAACGCCGATGGGATTGTTGTTGGCCAGGACATCGAGTTTGGCATTGACCTGCTTGCTCTTGGAATTGAGGGTTGTCTTTTTGCCGGTGACCGCCGATTTTTTTGAGCGCAGGTCAAGGTCGGAGGTGATCAGCTCCTTATTGATCTTACTGTGCAGGGTGCCGCTGAAGCGCTCTTTGTAAAGGTCGGTTCCGGCCAGCTGCAGGATAAGGTCGAGCATGATATTGGGCGTGAATTTGCCGTCACTGAGCTTGGCGTCAAAGACCCCCTTTTTCTCTTTAAGATTGTAGTCAAGGGTGCCATCCAGGGACGCGGCCAGGATCTCCGGGTAGATCAGCATCTTCAAGGCCTCAAGGGACTGGATTTTCTTGATGTCGGCATGGACGTCGTCGTCACGGACCGTGGCATCGAGACGGCCGCCCAGGGTGGCGGCCTGGGCCGTAAGCTCCAGGTGTTTGCCGTTTTTCAGCTCCCCCTTAACAAGGAGGGCGCCTTTGAGGTGGCGTTCGGTCACAAAAAACAAGCGGTCAAGGTCGGGGATGTCGGCCTGGTAATCGCTGGTCAGCAGCTCGTTTTTCAGATCGTAACGCGTCCGCTGCACCTGAACAGTCAGCAGCGACGAGTTGAGGGTGGTTGCGGTGTCAATGAAGGTGCCTGACAGGGTGGTTTGTGTCTTGGCGGTGAAGGTGGTGGCGGGCAGGGCGCCCGTGGCAAACTCGGCGGCGATCACCTTGCCGTTAAGCACGCCCTTGCTGATCGCGGCGCTGATGTTGCCCTTGAGCTCGCCGGCCTTGGCTGAAAGGATGTTGATTTCGGCATTGAGCACCCCGTCGCCATAATGGGGTTTGGCGAGCATGGCCAGGGCGCGGCCAAGCTGCAGATTTTTGATTTTCGCCGTGATCGTGGCCAGGGCAAAATCGTTGAGTCCGGCCTGAAAGGTGGTGTCGCTGCCGGCCAGGTCGCTTGTCCCGGCAACATCCAGTAACTTCCGGTCGCCCTTTGCCGTGCCTTTGAGCTTGAGCGGCCCCCGCAGCGCTGTGCCGGTCATCGGCTGCAGCACTTCAAGCTTGGCAATATCGACGTTGTACTTCAGGTCCATGGCCATGGTCTTGGGGACCAGGCTGCCCTCGGCACCAACTTTGGCCAGGGTCGAGTCAAGGAGCGTCGTAAAGCTGATGGCCTTGCCCTTGAGTTGCGCCTGGAGATCGTAGCTGAACGCGGTCTGGGGCAGGGCGATGGCATACTCCTTCTTGAACACGGCCCGGCTCAACGCACCCTGGCTGATTTTGACCTCGGCCCGGCCTTTGAGATTGTCCGGGTCAAGGTCGGTGAGGGTTAGCTCAACATCGAGACGGCCGGTTGCCGTTGCCGGTTGCCCTCCCAGAGAGAGGAGCTTGTCGAGCTTGCCATTGGTCATCCTGGCCAGCACCTGCCTGGCCTTAAATTCCTCAAGGGTAACGTCGTAACTGGTCTGACTGGCGGCCAGGTCGGAGGTGCCGGCGATCGTCATTTCCCGGCGATCGCCCTTGACCGTGCCCGAGGTCTTCAAGGGGCCGCGCAGCGGGGAGTTGGTCAGCGGTTTGAGCAGTTCCAGTTTGGCAATGTCGACGTTGTAGTTCAGGTCGGTCTGCCACGATTCCGGCGCCAGCGTGCCCTCCGACAGGAGGCGGGCAAGGTTGGATTCCAGGCTCACCCTGTAGCGGATCTCCTGTCCTTGCAGGTCGCAGGTGGCCTGCATGGCATACGAGGTTTCCGGCAGGCTCAGGTCGAATTCCCTTTTCATCAGCGCCGTATCGATTGTGCCCTTGCTGACGGTGAGCACCACCTCGCCGGCCATGGCCTGCGGCTTGATGCTTCTGAGGTCCATCTTAAGCGACAGGTTGGCGGTGCTGAAGGGTTTCTTGCCGAGCAGCTCCAGCAGTTGCGCGGCCTTGGCATCGGTGATGGACGCCTGGATGGCGCCGGGGTTGAAAGAGATCAGCTGCAGCGAATAGGTCGTCTTGCCGTCGGCAAGGGCGCTGGAACCGGCAATGAGCAGATCGTTGAAACTGCCGGTGACCGTGCCTGTGGTCTGCAGCGGGCCGTACAGGGTGGTCTTGGTCAGTGGTTGCAGGGCAGTCAGATCGGCGAACACAAGGCTATAAGTCGCGGTCAGCCGCCGACTGAAAAGGCCGAATTCCCCTTCGGCTTGGCAGCGATTGCCCGGACTCAGCACCAGTGTCATGGCAAAGCGGCCGGGCCGCAGCTCAAACCTTTCCAGGCTGGTCTGCAGGGCGGTTGCCCCATTGATCTTTTTTTCGATGACCGGGGTGACAAGGCGATTGCCCACTGCCGTAAAGAGCAGCCCATAAAGCGCGGCAAACAGAAGGACAATAAGGCCGACGAGGATACCTAACCATTTCATAGCAAGAACCTTTGGTGTGCGAAAACCATGTTTGGGGATAACCAGCAGCTAACCGAATTATCCAAGGGTAGCCCAGGCCTATTCTACCCCCATATCGACAATTTTAGCACTCCCCATCAGCCGCCAGCCCCAATTTTTCGGTCAAGGAACATAGCGGTTTGATTGCTTTTGGGAACAGGGTCAAGAGGCAGGGGGTAAGTTTGGTTAGGGGTTGCGGCGGCAAAGATCTGTTGGGAGAGATTGGTGCCGAGACCTCAGGGCCAGTTAAATATGCCCTGCTGTTTTTGAAGCCTTCGCTGCTCCCCGTGCGCGGAGGAGCAGGGGAGAATTATGGCAATACCTGGTCAAGAACCTCCATAAGGCTCTTGAGTTGATATGGTTTGTCAAGGGCCGCGCAAAAACCATACTCTTGGTGGTTTGCCATGATAGGGTCATTGGAATAGCCGCTTGACACGATGACTTTGGCGCGGGGGTTTATCTGAAGAATCTCCTTTACGGCCTCCTTGCCCCCCATTCCCCCCGGAATTGTCAAATCCATAATAATGGCATCAATCCTTTCCGGTGAGGTAGCATTGTTTTTATAAATTTTAATAGCTTCATGGCCATCGGCGGCAAGAACCACTTGATACCCCAAGTTGGCAAGCAGGCCCTGTGAAACAGTTCTGATCATTTCCTCGTCATCCATCACCAATATTTTCCCTTTGCCTCTTGGGGTTGCCTGCACCGGCCCCTGTTCTTTCTCCAGCAGGGCATGGCGACAAGCCTTGAGGTAAATGGTGAAGGTTGTCCCGTGGTCTTGCCGGGATTCAGCGAGAATCATACCGCCATGTTTAGTAATGATGGCATGGGTAATGGCAAGTCCCAGGCCGCTGCCTTTTATTTTTGAGGTGAAATAAGGGTCAAATATCTTGCTGAGCTGGTTTGGTGGTATTCCCGGGCCATCGTCTTTGATGGAAATCTTGACATGGTCGGCGATCTCTAGCGCCAGGTTTGCTGAGTTCTCCTTGGCGATGTTTTCGCAGCTGATTTCGATATGTCCGCCCTCAGGCATGACGTCGCAGGCATTGATGATGATATTCTGGATAACTTGACTGATTTGGCCGGCATCAATTTCCACCGGCCAGAGAGGATCTGGAAAACTATAGCAGCATTTTATATTGCTGCCCCGCAGGATAAAATCTGCTGAATCTGTGATCACCTCAGCAATGGAGGCAACCTCTTTGACCGGCTCGCCACCTTTGGCGAAGGTAAGAAGTTGCTTGGTCAGGTCTTTAGCCCTTAACGCTGCTTTTTCGGCGGAGATGAGGAGATTATGTGTCTCCCCGGAGGGATTGACCTGGATGGTCGCCAGGTTGATATTGCCAATAATGGCCGCAAGAATATTGTTGAAATCGTGGGCAATGCCCCCGGCCAGAACGCCGACAGATTCAAGCTTTCTGTTTTTTAGCAGCTCCTCCTCCATTTTTATTCGATCCCGTAAGTCTCTGGCAACTCCCAATATCGCTGGCTGGCCTTCATACTCAAAAAGGGTGCAGCTCAATTCAACAGGAATTTCTTCCCCGCTTTTTTTGACATGGGCAGTCTCAAAAACTTCCCTTTTATTTTCCGAGACAGATTGGATGCGGGCGTGAAGATTTTCTGCAAATTGGGGGGCAAGAAGTTTGTCGGCAGTGAAGCTGAGAAGTTCGTCTCGGCTGTAGCCAAGACGTTGGCAGGTAACCCTGTTGACCTCTAATAACGCGCCGTTCAGATCGTAAACAAGGATGGCGTCATTGGCATTGTCAAATAATTCCTTGAATTTCAGCTCAGAGTCGTGGAGTTCTTTCAGGTGAATGGCATTGTCAAGGGCCACAGCGACCTGGTTGGCAAAACTTTGACACAGCGCTATTTCCTCTGGCTGGAAATGCCGTTCCGGGAGGGTGTGGCCGATGAAAACACCAAAGACGTCATTGCCAATCATCATCGGCACGCAGAGAGAAGACGTAATTTTTTCGGCAAAGACAATGGGCGGAACTTCAAATCGTGATTCTGTATTAAAATTTGAAACAGTAGCCGGCTTTTTCTGCTCGACAACATAGGTTGAAAGACCTTGGCCTTCCACTAAGGAAAAAGTGCCGATCATGGCTTTGGAGAAGCCAATCGTATCTTGAATAACCAAACTTTTTTTGTCTGCCGTTAAGAGCATGACGGTAGAAAAATCAAGATTGAACAGCGTTTTTGCGAGCTCGACAGATTGGCTGTAGAGCGATTTCAGGTCTCTGGTGCTCGACAAAATCTCGGAGCATTCCAGAAGTTTTTGGAGCTCTGCGGTGCGCTCGGCAACCTTGACTTCCAGGCCCGCCCGGGATTCGCTTAAGGCCTCCTTGGCATTTTTGAGTTTGGTAATTTCGGTAGTGAGCTGCAGGGTCATAGCGTTGAATGATCGGGCCAGGAGGCCGAGTTCATTATCACTCTCTATTGCAGCCATGGAGGTGAGGTCACCAGCCCTGATTTTCTGGGCGGTGTGTGCCAGAGATTCAATGGGTTGGATAATCTTTTTGGTGAAGATGATGGCACTGGTAACCCCTGCCGCAAGAAAAAATAACAGAAAAACAACCAGAATAACGAGGGCCTGTATCGTCAGCGCCAAAGCTTCACTGACAGGGCGCTCTACGACAATGGCAAAGAGCTGGTTGCCGATGTTGGCATTTTCAACGACCCTGATTGTCTTTGCACCAGAGGGCCAATGATGAAAATAAGTCTGGCTGGATATTTTAACAGCTGTCCCTTTGAGGACCAGTGAGGGGTCGGGGTGGGCGATGATACGGCCGGTATGGTCTGTTACATATATTATGCCTCTGCGGCCTACGGGTTTGTGGACGATTTCCTCCAGGACCTGGTTTATCCGGATACGGGAAGCCAGGGCGCCACTAACCTCCCCAGTTTGCAAATTCATCAGCGGCACAGCAAAAACCATGAAGGGCTCGCCCTTCAGGTCAATGCTGACCGGGCTATAAAATGCGTTGTCTGCCGGGGAGGAACTAAATCGTTGCTTGAAGGCGGGCCAGGAATAATTTTTGGGGTCGGGGGACAGGCTGACTCGGGAGGCGGAGGCAACAATGTCACCCTGGCTATTCAATAATACCATCTCATCTATGATATCGGTATGTCTTTGGTCTTTGTGTGACCGCGTCTTAGACAGCACAGTAACCTGCTCGTCATGGCTAAGGGCCAGCAGATCAGACAGCTTGGTAAGTGTGAGGAGCCTATCTTTAATCTCATGGGTAAGAATAACGAATTCATTGACGGCCCGTTTGCCAACCTCGGTTTGCAGGTCAATAGCCTGGTTCTTCTGGGCCGTAAAAATTTGCCAGATCAGGATGCCTCCTGAAAGAGTTAAAAGGATGCCCGTAAGGATCAGTAAGGCCGTAAATTGTTTTCTGATATTTCTTGTCATGGGACCATGATACCTTGGTACACTTTTATCGGACAATAAAGTCGGCCTGGCTGATGATATCGTCAGGTATTGTAAGGCCTATGGCCTGGGCACTCTGCAGGTTGAGGCCGAGGAAATAATCAGCAGTTTCAACAGGCATCGTTGCCGGCGAGGTGCCTTTCAATATCCTGTCAGCCATCCTGCTCGCCTGTCTGCCGGCCATCTCAAGATCCATAGCATAACAGAGCATGACACCTTTTGAATGTTGCCCTGTCGAGGACACCACGGGTTTGCGGAGGGCTGTCGCCCGGGCAACAATCTTTTCGACATTTGAAATGATCAGGTGAGAATGGGTGAGCCAAACAGCATCAATGTCATGGGGCATATCAGTTAAAACCTTGAGGAGTTCTTCCTCGTCGGTCACATTTTTGGTGATAAGTTCTATGTCTAAAGATGTGGCGGCCATCTGTAAATCTTCCAGGGTTTGGATGGCCGCCTGGTCGGTATGGTGGAAGGGAACAAAAATCCGTTTGGCAGAGGGCACAGCTTTTAAAAACCATTCCAGGGTCTTAGCCGTGCTGCCTCTAACTTTTATGCCCGTGGCGTTGGTGCCGGGCCTGGCCAGGGAATCAACAACCCCGGAGGAGACCGGCGAGAAAACCGGCGCGAATAAGATGGGCACCTTGCTGCCGGCCGTCATCTTTTGAGCTTTCTTGGTCACCGGTGTTGTCATGGTGAGCAGTAAATCGACGTCTGCCTCCAACATCGCCAAAACTTCCTGATCAATTTCTTTCGGAGATTTTAAGGCGCCGTTATAGAGATAGGTGATATTGGTCCCGGCAGTGTAGCCGCGCCGGGCCATATCTATTTTAAAGGCAGCGAATATCGGGTCCAGATTTTCATTGAGGTTAATAATGCCAACCGTATAGCTTGCCTGATCGTTATTGGTGTTACAGCTCGCTATGCTTAGGATAATGGCGGCATGGACCAGAAAGTTTCTCAGGAAATTAATCATAAATTTTTAAGGGGCTAGACGGGTTGAGTGGTTTTCTCGAAGCATTTTTAACGCGAAGTTCAGATGGGTGGCTGTCAGCGCCGCGGGATAGATGGGGCCCGACAACCTGCCCCAACGGTA
>JBFFNX010000154.1:0-7493 GCA_041562995.1 Desulfurivibrionaceae bacterium | reverse complement strand
TATCTCTTCTGCCATGACGGCTGCCTTATCGGCCACTTCACGCTTCAAATTGACCTTGGCCTCGGCAACGGCATTGGCCACTGCCATTTCAGCCTGACGCTTGATCTGCTCAGCAGCCTCGTTGGCCTCGGCAATGATGCGCTCTTTCTCAACCTCGCCCTGGGTGATGGCTGTTTGAATCATCTCCTTGAGCTCGTCATCAAGACCGGTCAGACGGGAGGCAAATTCTTGATACTGCCTTTCAGCAGCGCTGCGCTGGCTATCAAGATCATCAAACTCCTCACGAATCCCCTGGCGACGACCGCGCAGGCCATCAACAATGGGTTTTTTCAGGAAATAGATCAGGATGAACATCAGGGCCGCAAAGTTCATGGCACGCCAACCAAGATCCCACAGCTTGTCCGAGGTTAACCCCAGAGCAGCGGCACCAGTAGCATCGGCAGCACCAGCTGAGGCATAGGCAAAGGCAGTTACTCCCACAACCGCCACAACTGCCAGAGCTGAAAGCCCAAACTTGGACCAATTAACATTTTTCATCATTAAACAGCCCTCCCCAAAATTTTACCGGCCATATCAGTGGCAAAGTCATCGAGTTTGCCAGTCAGCTCTTTTTGGGCAGCGGCGAATTCTGATCCAACCGTGCTCAGCTGTTCGGCCTTGGCCTTGTCAGCCTCTGCGCGAATCTCAGCAAGTTTCTCATTTCCGACTGCCTGAGCTGACGCTCTGGCCTCATCGAACTCGGCTTTGGCCTTACGACGGGCGTCATTCAACTTAGTATCAAACTCTTCACCCCGTAACTGGGCGTTTTTCTTATAGTTTTCCACATCAGTCGCGAGGCTCTCCAACTTTTCCTTACGCTGGGCAAGGATTTTTCTGACCGGACGATACAGAATCGCATTCAACACCATCATCAAAATCATGATGTTCAGGATCTGTATAGGCAGAGTCATGTCAAGGGTAATCATAAGTTTTCCTTCCTCCTCTTCTTTTTGTCATGTATAGGCCGCCTTCCCCACCTGAAAAGAGAGCAACGGCGTACAATTCAAACCAAAAACCCACAACTCGCCTTACCGTCTTCCCTCGAACGGTGAAAAGTCGCAGGTATAAATTCCGTACTGTACAATTACTGAATGGTCCCTCATTAAATCAGTGTCTGCTTACTATAGAACAGATGGGCTGTCAACTTTTTTTACCCGAATAAAACAGGCTAAAAACCCACGCAACATCAGCATTTACCTAGTGTTTTGATGTTTAACAAATAAATTAATTGCCCCCCTTTTTCAGCCATTTCTGCCTTCTCAAAAAAAGCAAATCCAAGCAGAAACTACCTACAAAATCATCCTTCAAAATCGTCATCCCAGACCCATAAAATTATCTCTTCCTGAATCTTTAATATTTTTTTTACTAAAATTTCGTATCCCTTTAAAGATCCTCGACAAACCCCTTCACCAGAACTTACAATAGTCAACAAGCGCCCCTCTTACGCTCACCTCAGCTGGAGATACACCCCATGATCAACATCAAGAACATCCTCGTGCCCATCGATTTTTCTGACAATGCTGAACATGTCATGGAATACGCCCTCAGCGTTGCCCACCATTTCAAGGCCCGTATCATTCTTTGTTTTGTGGCCCAGCTCTACACAGACTATTCTGATTTCTTCATCCCTCAGATGCCTGTTGTAGCCATTGAAGAGGAGATAGACAAGGCCGCCAAGGAGAGAATGCACCTCTTTGTCGAGAAGTACAGGAGCGAAATTAAACTTGAGGAGTGCGTGCTGATCGGCAATGTATCCCACGAGATTATCAATCTGGCCAAAAAGCGGGAGGTCGATCTGATTATCATGGGAACCCATGGCTATCAAGGTTTAGAGAAGATCCTTTTCGGTTCAGTGGCGGAAAAGGTCGTAAAGACAGCGCCCTGTCCGGTTCTTACCGTTAAGCCGAAAAAGAGCTCCGACTGAGTCAAAGCGCCCAACGTTTTTTTGATATCCCCAAATGACGCTGGTAAAATCACAACGACTTGGCCAACTTGGTTGAGCCACCGGCATCACTTTGCCAGCGCCAGGGGAGCAACCACCCACAGCTCCTGCCCATGACCGCTCAACCGGCAGATCTCCCATGCCGTGCCATTCATCACCGACATCCCCTGATGGAACAGGTCCTTATCCAATTTCACCTTAATTAAGGGCAGAGGATAGCCAAGGCCCCTGAATGATGGTATTTTCAGACCTTCATGATCCAACTCGCCATCATTTCACCAAGAGATAACCATCACCCATGACCTCATTATCACAGATAGCACCATGGCTCATTTCCCTTGGCCTCATGGCCATTGTTCTTTTTTTTGCTATCAAAAAGCAATTTGCCCTTAAGCAACAACTAACCGCAAGCCATAAAGTTTCCACCGTCCTTGACCGTGACCTCGCAGTATTGCATGAACGGGCCTCAGCAGCCATGGCTGAGCATAGCCGCAAAGAGCAGGAGGCGGGGAGGCAGTATGCTGCCTTACTTGCCGAGCGGACAAGTCTGCGTGAGGAAACGCAGCAACTCACTGCCATAAACAGCGGCCTGCAGGCCGACATAGCCGGCCTTACCACTGAGCTCCAACGTATCGCGGTGTTGACCACCGAACGGGATGCGACCCGCATTGACCTCAACAAACTACGGGTAGAAAAAAACAGTATCGAACAGGAATATACCGCCCTTAAGACCCAGATCGACGCCGACCGCGCCGGATACGAAGAGAAGCTCAACCTCCTGGAACAGGCTGAGGTGAAAATGACCAAGGAGTTTGAGAACCTGGCCAACCGCATCTTTGAAGAGAAGCATGAAAAGTTCAACAAGGTGAGCAAGGATAATATTGAAACCATGCTCACCCCCATGCGGGAACAACTCACCAGTTTTCGCGCCAGGGTAGATCATGTTTACGACCAGGAAAACAAGGAGCGCACCTCCCTGCTCAGCGAGATCAAGCAGCTCAAATCATTAAATGAACGTATTGACGCCGACGCCCTCAACCTGACCAAGGCCCTCAAGGGTGACAGCAAGCTCCGGGGCAACTGGGGCGAGATGCAGCTGGAACGTCTCCTCGAAGAGTCCGGCCTCAGCAAAGGACGGGAGTACGAGGTCCAGGTCAGCCATCAAAACGAGGCGCGCAAGCGTCTGCAGCCCGATGTAGTGGTCCATCTGCCTGAAAAAAAGGATGTGATCATCGACGCCAAGGTCTCCTTGGTGGCCTACGAACAATACCACGCCGCAGACAACGACAGCGAACGGCAGCGCCAGATCAAAAGCCACATCGCCTCGCTGCGCAACCACATCAAAGAACTCAGTGCCAAAAATTACGATGAGCTGATCGGCGTCAACTCCCTGGATCTGGTGATCATGTTTGTGCCCATTGAGCCTGCCCTGCTCCTGGCCTTTGAGCATGAACCCAACCTCTTTAATGAGGCCTTCAACCGCCGGATCCTGCTGGTCAGCCCCTCGACCCTGATGGCCACCCTGCAGATCATCAACAATATCTGGCGCTACGAGCACCAGAACCTCAACGCCCAGCAGATCGCCAGGGATGCGGGCCGTCTCCACGACAAATTTGTCAATTTCGTCGAGGCCCTTGAACAGATTGGCAGCCAGCTCAGCAAGGCGACGGAGAGCTACGAGATCGCCCACAAGCGCCTTACCAGCGGCAGTGGCAATCTTGTGGGGCGCACCAATAAACTGAAGAAGCTGGGGGCGAAGACCAAAAAGATTCTGAACAACCAACTCCTTGAAGCTGCGGCGCTCGAGGATGATGAAGCAGAGGAGGGGGAGCCGTTGTAATGGGGCACCCTCTGAAATCCAGCTAGTCTATAGGCCCTTGCGGGTCGCTCAAACATGCCACCACACCTTCCCCTGCCTGGCGCCCTTGCCCTTTTAGAGCCGGAGGGGGAAAATGACCCCTTGCCGTTGCCTTTCACCCTTCAAGATAAATGGCAGCCATGGCCTTGGCCTCGGCTGCCATTTCCCGCCCCAACGCAGGGGGGTCCAGCACCTTGGCATGGCGCCCCCAGGAGAGCAGCCATTTCTTCAGTTCAAAGAGATGGCTGACCCTGAGCTCCAGGATCACATCGCCCTCCTTGCCGTCGGCAATCTGCTGGCTGCTGTGCCAGATGCGCTCTCTAATATAGGGGGCCACCTCTTTACTGAAATGGATGCGGACCTGCACTTCTTCATCACTCCAGTGCACACCAAAATGGCTGGCCGTGATGGCCTGAAAATTAAAATCAGGCGGAATGACAAAGCCCTCTTGGCTGAGGACGGCTTCAGAGATCCTAGCCAGGCTGAAGGTGCGGATGTCTTTGCGGAGATGACAGTAGGCAATGACGTACCAGTCCCCCTCAAAACGGACGCCATGATAGGGATCGATGCGCCGCCTCTTTGACTCACCAGGACCTCCGGCGGCCTGATAGCTGATGTCCAGGCTGTGCAGGGTGCGCAAGCCATCAAAGACCGCCTGCCAGATGCCGGGCCTTATCATGGTCTGCGACGCTGAGAAGAAGGAAAACCGGGAAAAATCAGAAGCAGGCCCCAGGGAGATCTTGGCCGGCAGGGAATCCTCTATCTTCTGGAAGACCTGACAGAGGTTGTGATATATCGGGGTGCCCTCATACTGGCTGAGGAGCTTTTCCGCTAGATAGATGGCAAAAAGATCGCTCTCCTTAACATCCATGGCCGGCAACTGAAAGCACGGTTCGGTGTAATAATAGCCGCGCTCCTTGGCTGAATATTCCAGTGGAACATCGAGTTGGTAACGGAGATATTCGAGATCGCGCTGGATGGTCTTGCTGCTCACCTCCCACTCGTCGGCCAGGGAGCTGCAATTGGGGAAACCGCCCTCCTGGATCTTGCGATCAATAAAGAGCAGCCGGGCATGCTGCGGTTTGTATTTGGCCATGGTTCCTCCTGGTCAGACATTGATTGGCTGACCAGGAGGATAGTTCATTGAGAGAGATTGGACGATACTTTTTTGCCACGGAACCCTCAGAAGGACTTTTTTGATTTTTCTTGTCCTTCCGTGGGTTCATGGCCGCCTTTCACATCTGTAAATCCGGGGTGAAGCCGCTGCGCATGGTATTTTCTGTAATGCAACGCGGGTTGCAGAAATTCAAGAGATAACCAGGGCCACCGGCCTTGGTACCGATACCGCTCATACCAAAGCCGCCAAAGGGCTGGCGCTGAACAAGGGCCCCGGTGCAGCCCCGGTTGATGTAAAGATTACCCACTTTAAAATGCTGACGGGCCGCCGCCATATTCCGGGGACTCCTGGAAAAAACAGCGCCGGTGAGGGCGAACTCGGTGGAGTTTGCCACCTCCAGGCCACTCTTAAAATCGGCCACCCGCATCACCGCGACAATGGGCCCGAAAAACTCCTGCTGCATCAGGTCATTATCCGCCTTTTTGACCTCAAAAATAGCCGGCGCAATGAATAAGCCGGGTGACCTATTTTCCCCGCGAAAAAGGAGTTTGGCCCCCTTAGGCGGCTTGGCAATCAGCCGGCCCAGCCGTTCATGGGCAGCCTGGTCGATCACCGGTCCCAGGCGACACGATGGATCGGTGGCCGGCGCCATGGGCAGACTGGCACAGGCGTCGAGCAAGCGGGCCATAAAGGTCTGATAAATAGCACCCACTACAATAACACGGGAACAGGCCGAACATTTCTGGCCGGCAAAACCAAAGGCCGACTGCATGACGCCCTTGATGGCGCCATCAATATCGGCATCCTCATCAATGATAATGGCGTTCTTACCCCCCATTTCGCAGACCACCCGCTTCACCTCACGCTGGCCAGCCACGGTCTTGGCCGCCTTTTCGATGATCCTTAAGCCGACCTCCCGTGAACCAGTAAAGGCGATTTGGCAGATATCAGCATGCTCCACCAGGAAATTGCCAATCTCCGGCCCGGAGCCGGGCAGAAACTGGACCACCTGGGGTGGAAAGCCAGCCTTGAGCAGACGCAGGTAAAATTCAAAGGCCATGGCACTGGCCGCTCCGGCAGGTTTGATGAGTACGGTATTGCCGGCAACCAGGGCGGCGGTGGTCATGCCGCAGAGGATGGCCAGGGGGAAATTCCAGGGGGCAATGACCACACAGGGGCCGCGGCCCTCATAAAAAAGGATATTCTCCTCGCCTGCCATATCCCCTTGTTTTCTCGGGCTCAGCTCTTTGAGGGCCTGACGGGCGTAATAGCGGCAAAAATCAATGGCCTCGGCCACATCGCCATCTGCCTCCCGCCACGGCTTGCCAACCTCATGAGCCTGGAGGGCGGCAAGATCGAAACGGTCCTTCTCCAAGATCCCGGCCAGGGTGGCCAGCAGTTGAGCGCGCTCCACCACCGGCTTGTCGCGCCAGGCCGGAAAGGCCTCTTTGGCCACGGCCACCGCCCCCTTGGCCTGGTCTTGAGTGACCTGGCTCACCTCCGCCACCAGCAGATCGGGGTCATTGGGGCAGAGATGTTTCTTCATGGCCTTGGCGGCCATATTGCCGTCAACCACATGGGGCACGGTGATGGGCAGCCTGGCCTTGCTGGCCTCCAAGGCGGCAACCATCCGGCTCCGCACTTGGGGGTCGGTAAAATCAAGGAGATTAACATTCCGAAAAGGGCTCTTGAGGTCGCCGCGCACCAGGCTGTCATCCTCTACCATCTCCGGGCCCGGGTCCGGGGCGGCCAGCATGGTGCCTATCGCCACACCCTCATGGTAACTCTGGCGCAAGAAACCAGTGTTTGAGGTGTTCTCCAGCAGACGCCGAACCAGATAGGCCATGCCGGGCAAAAGATCACCAATGGGGGCATAGACCCGGAGGCGATAGCCATCCTCAGCCAAAACGCGGCGCTGGGGCTCGGCCATGCCGTAGAGCATCTGGAGTTCAAAGGCGTTACGGGGCAGATCGTGCTCCTCGGCCATGACCAGGGCATGGACCAGGGAGCGCAGATTATGGCTGGCAAAGGCCGGCGTAATCAGCTCCTGGTTGGCAATAAGCTTGCCCGTCAGGTGCTCATAACTGGAATCGGTTCGCGTCTTATTGGTATAGACCGGACAGCAGAAACCGTGCTGGCGGGCATGAACCACCTCATAATCCCAATAGGCCCCTTTGACCAGACGGACGGCAAAGGGGGTTCCCCGCCTCTTACTGAGTTCCAGGAGCCTGTTCCAGTCGCTGCCGGACGCCTTGAGATAGGCCTGGATCACCAGGCCAAGATGGGGCCAATCAATGAGATCGGGATGGAAGGCCAGCTCCTCAAAGAGATCATAGGTGATATCATGGCAGGCCCATTGCTCGAGATCAAAATTGATAAAGACATTGTGGCGGCGGGCGGCCCGTAACAGCGGCAACAGCCTCTCCTTAAGGCGCGCCACTGAACCGTGATGGTCCGCAGCATCGAGATAGGGGTCCAGGGCCGAAATCTTCACCGACACATTGGCCTTGGGAAGCGGTCCTAGAGGCGAGGAGTAG
>JBFFNX010000153.1:0-7522 GCA_041562995.1 Desulfurivibrionaceae bacterium | reverse complement strand
TGAGAAGGCGATTATTTCATATCCTGAGCCACAAGTCTGCCGATGAACTCACCAAAAAAAGAAGCCTGCCAAGACACAGTCAATTGACAGAAAAACGCCAGTGCTATATAGAATTGATTGCATATTTCATATCTTAACCAGCTGCAGAAGAACTCTTTTTAAGTACCCCTTGATAGGTATAAGACACACTACACCCTTAAACCGCATATGGGGTTCTTTGTGCTCCTCACCACATCTACGTTTTTGCAAAGCTAATTTGCCCCGAAGGTCTAAATAAATCACCCATTGAGGATTCCATGATTACCATCAATGAAAATTATCTGAAACTGCAGGCGTCCTATCTCTTTTCCGACATTGCCAAACGGGTTGCCAACTTCCAGAAAAATAATCCGGACAAGGACATTATCCGGCTGGGAATTGGTGACGTCACCAAGCCCTTACCCGAGGCTTGCATTAAGGCCTTGCACGCTGCTGTGGATGAGATGGCAAGCGACGCCACCTTCCACGGCTACGGGCCGGAACAGGGCTACGCCTTCCTCCGTGAGGCCATTGCCAAGAATGATTTCCAGTCTCGAGGAGCAGACATTGCAGCTGATGAAATTTTCGTCAGCGACGGTGCCAAATGTGACACCGGCAATATCCAGGAACTCTTTACCACCGGCATCAAAATAGCCCTCCCTGACCCGGTGTATCCTGTATATCTCGACACCAATGTCATGGCTGGCCGCACCGGCATCTTCACTGATGGCCGCTACCAGGGAATCACCTATCTTGATTCGGTAAAGGACAACAACTACGTGCCGGATCTGCCCCAAAATCCGGTTGATCTTATCTACCTCTGTTTCCCCAACAACCCAACCGGCAGCACCGCCACCAAGGAAGAGCTCAAAACGTGGGTCGACTATGCCCACAAACACAAGGCCCTGATCCTCTTTGATGCGGCCTATGAGGCCTTTATCCGCGACGAATCCCTGCCCAAATCGATCTATGAGATTGACGGCGCCAAAGAGGTTGCCATTGAATTTCGCAGCTTCTCGAAAAACGCCGGTTTCACCGGCACCCGCTGCGCCTACACCGTGGTTCCCAAAGCATGCATGGCCTTTGACAGCTATGGCGACAAACAGGCAGTCCACCCCCTCTGGAACCGCCGCCATTGCACCAAATTCAACGGCGTCTCCTACCCTATCCAAAAGGCCGCCGAAGCCGTGTACAGTCCTGAGGGCAAGGCCCAGACCAGGGAGCTCACCGATTATTACCTGCGCAATGCCGCCCACATCAAGGCCGAAATCACCAAGCTCGGCTTTGATTCCGTCGGCGGCAACAACTCCCCTTACATCTGGATCGACGGCCAAGGCCGTGACTCCTGGGAGTTTTTTGACCTGCTGCTCGACAAGGCCGGCGTTGTCTGTACCCCAGGTGCCGGGTTCGGCAAATGCGGTCAGGGCTATATCCGCCTCTCGGCCTTCAACTCCTATGAGAATGTAGTCAAGGCCATGGAGAGAATAAGCGCCCAGTTGAAATAATTTTTCAGTTTTCCATCTTCAACCAATAAAAAAAGCGTTGTGACCAACTTAGGTCACAACGCTTTTTTTATTGGTGTTTCAAACTGTTCCCATCCAGCCCTGAACGAGATGGGAACCGGGCAAGTACGAGTGCATTACAGTATCTCTAAGCACCCTCATCTTGGCCATAAACTACGCGAGTTTTCACAATACCCTTACAAAGAGCGAAGGGCGCTGAAGACCAGGGCCGTTCGAAATGCCCTTTTCGCCCACTTCACTGGCTGGCTCCTCATTGAGGTTGGCCAGCAGCAACAAAGGGACGCAAAGGGACAAGAGTACCTACCAATTCCCGTGAAACGAGTCAACCCCGACCTTAATCACACATAACTCTTGCGTTTCCGTTCCCGCAGAAGGAGTTTAATTGGGGAATTGAAGAGACCAAGCTCTTCCCGAAACTGGTTAACCAAAAAGCGATAATAGGAAAAATGGATGCCTTTTGGATAGTTAACAAAAAGGACAAAGGTGGGGGGTGAGCTTGCCACCTGGGTTGTGTAGTAAAGTTTAAGGCGCCGGCCTTTATGCAGAGGCGGAGTATGGGTTTCCGTGGCTTTCTTAAGCACCTGATTAAGGGCATTGGTGGAAAAAGTAGCGGTGTACTGGGTATAGACCTTATCCACCGTGTCCAGAATTTTCGTTAAGGACATACCTGTCAACGCTGAAATCTTGATGGTGGGCGCATAGGGCATGAACTTGGTTGCCATGGCCACCTCATCCATAATCCATTTTTCCTTCTTCTTGTCGCCCCGAACCAAATCCCATTTATTGACAAGAATAAGGCAGGCCCGGCCCCGTTCAAGGGCATAGCCAATGACCTTGGTATCCTGCTCGGTGATCCCTTCACTGGCATCGACGAGCAGCAGGGCGAGATCACAACGTTCAAGGGAAGAGAGGGCCCGCATAACGCTGAATTTTTCAATCTTCTCGTACACCTTACCCTTGCGACGGATGCCAGCTGTATCAATGAGCAGATACTGTTTGCCGTTTTTCTCAAGAAGGCTGTCCACCGAGTCACGGGTAGTTCCCGGGATATCAGAAACCACCATGCGATCCTGCCCCAGAAATTTATTAATCAACGAAGACTTGCCGACATTGGGTCGGCCGATACAGGCAATACGGATGGCCTCCTCCGGGATTGCATTGCGTTCTTCTGGTATGGGTAAGCTGTCAAAGAAAAAATCAAAAAAGGTATTGATGCCAAAGCCATGGGATGCAGATACCGCCCACAGCTCATCAATTCCTAGTTCATAAAACTGGCTGAGGATTTCACCCTCCTTCTCAGGGCCATCCACTTTGTTAACCAGGTGATAGACCGGTTTTTTCGAACGGCGCAGCCTGTTCACCACCTCAAAATCTTCCGACAAAACGCCGCCCACACCATCCATGACATGGAGGATAATGTCAGCCTCCTCAATGGCAGCCCAGGTCTGGTCCTGAATCTGACCGGAGATAACATCATCTGTACCCAGCTCAATGCCGCCGGTATCCACCAGGATAATCCGCCTTTCACCCCATTCCACCGGTCCATAATGGCGATCTCTGGTCACACCGGGGGTGGGATCGACAATGGCCTTGTTGGACTTGGTCAGCCGATTAAAAAGCATTGATTTCCCGACATTAGGACGTCCTACCAGGGCAACAAGGAGGGTATCCTGGCCGCGATCTTGAATTATATTTTTATCCATCTCTCTCTAATCCGCGAGGAAATCACTTACCTTGGTATAAGGCGCTGCCTCGTGCAGGTCACCGCAGATCTCTTCAACAAGCACTGTAAGTCTTGGGAAGCGATCTGCCACATCTTGCAAGCGCTGGTGTAAGCTTAAGGCGGCAGGCAGGATATATTGTTCAAAAAAACTCTTCCCCTTCTGTTGTGACAGAAAGGCAAAGGCCCCTAGAATCTGCAGATTTCTCTGCAGTGTTAAATAAAGATAGCCCCGTCGGAACAGATCAGGGTCAAAATCTTTTATGAGTCTGGCTGCTTGCTCAAGATAATAGTCGAACAGCAGCTTCTGCTCATCATTGCTCAAGGAAACATAGGGATCAATGAGCAATGAGGCGAGATCGTAGGCCAGAGGCCCCAGGCGAGCTCCTTGAAAATCGATAATGCGAACCTGGCCTTCATGTACCATCAGGTTACGGGACTGAAAGTCTCTATGCAATAAAAAATCTGGCCGTTCCCGGGCGGCGCGCCGGGCAAGCTGGACAAATTCCTGATTGAGACCATGTTCATCAACCATCTTGCCAAGATACTCCTTACAAAAGGCCTGGAGAAAATAGCCGGACTCACGCTGCAGCATCAAATCCATATCGTAACTGACCGTATCCCAGCAGCAACGTTTGTCAAATCCCTTCACCCCGTCGACCTGGAGCTTCAACAAGCCATCAATGGCCTGCAGGTAAAAGGGCTGGACCTCACTAAAACCCCGGCGAGCCACCGCCAAAGAATGGAGGTGGACATCCCCCACATCCTCAAAAAGGATAATACGGTTTTGGCGATCATGGCCCAGCACCTTAGGCACCGGCACGCCAAGATCAGCAAGATGACAGGCAATGGTATAGCAGGCCCTGGCCTCCGCCATTGCCTTGGGTTGTGCCCGGGACGGAAAAACGGCCACACAGGAACAATCTCCAGCGACCCGGTAAAACCGGCGATCTGAACCATCCCCGGCCAAGGGCCGAATCTGGTCGGCATCAACCCGGCAAGATTCCTGAGCCAGCAGGGCAAGAAGCAACTCAAGGTCGCTTCCTTCTCCTGACTTTGCCGCCTTCTTTGATGATTTCGAAAAAATCATAGAGCTATGGTGTCCATGAGCTGACTTCCAGCAGCAATAACCGCTCCATCCCAAACCACGACCCTGGTCAACGAAGAACCCTGGCCAATCCGTGCCCCCTTACCGATGACCGCCCATTCATGGAGCTCAACACCGGGTACCTGCAGATCATCGGCAAGACAAAATGGCGACAAGGCGGAAAAGCGCGGATCAGTCAAGAGGCGGCCATGGAGATCAAGATAATCAGCCGGCGTACCCATATCACTCCAATAATGATCCTGCACTGCAAGACTTTGAATTTTCACGCCTTTACCCATCCAATGCCTGTAACAGGCTATAATATCATAAAAAGTGTCCTGTGGAATAACTTCCAGAAGTTTGGGATCTAGAACATGGATACCGGTGAAGGCCTGAATTTCAGAGGCCTGCTGACAGGGGATAAAGTCGATGACAACCCCATGCTCATCAACGCTGACCTTGTTGAAACGGGAAAAATCGTGGAGCACGAGGGTAACAGCTTGTGCACTCTTGAGATGGCTGTCATAGACCATGCCATAATCGATGGTATGATAGATATCGCCATTCACCACCAAGACAGGGTCTTTGCCAAGCCACCTCAGGGCATTGCGTAATCCGCCCCCGGTACCGAGCACCTCATTTTCCCTAAAAACAGTCACCCCATCTATGCCGGCCACGGTCTGCTCGATCTGGGAGGCGAGATGATGACAATTGACGGCAATCTCCTGAAATCCAGCAGCCTGCAGGGCGCCAAGGGTGTGGAGAAGAAGGGGGGTATTAAGAACGGGGAAAAGGGGTTTAGGACGCTGATGGGTATAAGGCTGCAGTCGAGTACCAAGCCCGGCAGCAAGAACCATAGCTTTCATAAAACCTGCCCATAAAAATGGTAATCAGAAATAAATTGTGCCGGAGGCATCCTGGGCGACCCCGACCACGATAATTCCAGCCTTATCCGCCGCCTCGATGACCCTTTCGGCATCAAAAAGCAGGGCTTGGCCCTTTTCTACCGCCAGCACCTTGGCCTTAACCTTTTTCATCGACTCAATGGTCTGCAGACCAATGGCGGGCAGGTCAAAACGAAAATCCTGGTCCGGCTTGCGCACCTTGACCACCACTGCCAGTTCATGGCCCAAAGCACCACCGCGCTGGATGGCGGCATCCGTACCCTCAATGGCCTCTACCGCTAAGACTGTCTGGTCGCGAACCACAACACATTGACCGATATCCAGGTCGCCAATGGCCTTGGCCATCCGAAAACCGAAACGGATATCATTTTGCTGATTTTGGTCCGGTCTCTTCTTGGTCAACACTCCCTGGGGAAAGAGGAGATCCTGTAGGTAGCAGGTGGACTCCAGGACCTGCATGCCGTCTTTCTCAAGCTCAGCGGCAATGGCCCTCAGGATGGCGTCATCCTGCTTGATATCAATTTTATTCCACAGGGTGAGCCCGCGCAGATCAGGGAAAATATCACGGAAGATTCTGGTCTTGGTAATGGTTCCCAAGAAAACAGCCTCAGTGACACCTTCCTTTTTGAAAAACTTAAGAATTTTGCCCAGCTGGCCAAGCTTAACCCAACAAAATCCATCGGCTAGCTGTTCGAGGTCAGCGGCAGTCTCGCCCTTATGGCCGGCAATATAGACCAGGCGCCCCGCTTTCTGGGCGGCCTGGCAAAAGAGATGGGGAAATTGGCCACCACCGGCAATGATCCCAATTTTTTCACTCATCACTGCTTAAACGGGCAACATTGCGGTTTGAAACCTTAAAAAAATTGACCATCCGCGCCACCGCGGCACAATCACCAAAATCTTTCATCACCTGGGCCAAGGCATCTTGGAGCAGAAGATCCTCTGTCTTGAAAATGACCATAAACGCCTTGTTGAGATTGCGGATATCCTCACTGGAAAACCCTGCCCTCTTCAAACCAATGCGGTTAATGGAGCGAATCTGCAATTCATTGCGGATGCCGGCGACAATAACATAGGGCGGGATATCAAGGCTGATCCCGCTCATGCCGCCGATATAGGCATATTCGCCAATACGGACAAACTGATGAATAGCAGTCATGCCACCAATGGTGGCCCGATTACCCACTTCGACATGGCCGCCCATGGTGGCATTATTAACCATGATGACATGGTTGCCGATAATACAGTCATGGGCCACGTGGGTATAGGCCATGAACAGATTATTATTACCAATCGTCGTTACCCCGTGGCCTCCTGGAGTGCCGCGGTGCATTGATGAAAATTCCCGGATATGATTGTCATCGCCAATAACAAGCTGGGTTTCCTCACCGTGGTACTTCAAATCCTGGGGCGGAAAGCCGATACAGGTAAAGCTGCCGATGTTGTTATTCTTGCCGATGGTGGTCAGGCCGGAGATGTGGGCGTGGGCGCTGACAACAGTTCCAGCATCAATCTTGACCCCGGGATCAATAACAGCATAGGGGCCGACCACAACGGAGGAGTCTAGTTCCGCTTTGGCGTCAATAATAGCAGTGGGATGGATGGACATTCTTCTTTTTTCCAATATGAAATTAATTACGAAAAGGTGGCCATGAGAAGGGCCTCTGCCGCCACAGCCCCATCAACAAGGGCCTTGCACTCCATCTTAATAACCTTGCCCTTCCGGCGAACAATGACGACATCGTAAACGATCTGATCACCAGGAACAACCTTGCGGCGGAAGCGGGCCTTATCAATACCTGTAAAATAGACGAGGCTTTCCCCCACCCGTTCCTTTTCAGTGAGAAATGCCAAAACAGCACCGGCCTGGGCCATGCCTTCAATGATGAGAACACCAGGCATTACAGGCTCCACCGGGAAATGTCCCTGAAAAAAAGGCTCATTAATGGTGACATTTTTGATGGCAGTAATTTTTTCCCCAACTGTATAGTCAAGCACACGATCTATAAGAAGAAAGGGATAGCGATGGGGAAGGAGGCGTAATATTTCCAGGATATCAAGGGGGGCTGTTGGTTCACTCATTGCGTGGCTCCACTATGTGAGAAAAGAAGGTATCTTATTTTTCGCGATTTTTCTTTTTTTCTTCCAGATTTACAAGTTTCTTGGTCAGTTCACGGACGTCTTTAACAAGTTGCGGCAGTTTTGAAAAGGCAGAACTTGCCCGGAGCCAGGTTCGGTGGTCAATGGCAGGATAACCACTCACCACACT
>JBFFNX010000152.1:0-7532 GCA_041562995.1 Desulfurivibrionaceae bacterium | reverse complement strand
TTTTTCATGTGCCTTCAAATAATTTTTCATTCACGAGCCATGGACTCGTGGCCGATAACGATAGTAACAGCAAAAGTATTGATCGCTCTCTCGTCATCACAACCAGGAGGTTACGTCATGACTGCCAAGGATGTTATCAAATTGCTGATGTTAAGTCCTTTCTATTTTCGCCTTTCCCTGTGCCAACGGCAACAGCTTTTCCAGGAATTCTGCCATCATCACAGGATATAGCAGAAAAATTCGAAAATCAGCCCAACAAAAAACACCTTGCCAGTAATTTCATAACGTTTCCCCTCTCGCCATCCACCTCGCTATTAATGAATCGCCATTCACAAAATTGGCCCTTCATTATATTTTCGGTGGCACTCCCCGGCATCTTGCGATATATTTCATAAATTTTTTAGAATAGTATCCCTATAAAAAGACATTATTTCATGCTGAGATAATGAAAATCAATACTTACGGAGAGAGGAGTATATTATGAATATCCTTATGTTTGGCCCTAATGGTAGCGGCAAGGGCACCCAAGGTGCAATCATCCAGGAACAACAGGGCAACATCGCTCATATTGAGTCCGGTGCTATTTTCAGGAAGAACATCGGTGGCGGTACAGAGCTTGGCATGAAGGCCAAAGAGTATATTGATCGTGGAGATCTTGTGCCCGATGATATCACCATCCCCATGATCCTCGATCGTCTCAAGGAAGATGACTGCAAAAGCGGTTGGATCCTGGACGGCTTCCCTCGCAACAAGGTGCAGGCCGAGACCCTGGCCAAGGCCCTGAAAGATGAAGGCATCAAACTTGACTATGTGGTGGAGATCGTTCTGCCCCGTGAAGTTGCCAAGATCCGCATCACCGGTCGCCGCCTGTGCGCCAACGACAACAACCATCCCAACCATATCGCCTTTGACGCCATCAAGCCGGTGGAAAAAGACGGCAAACTGGTCTGCCGCGTCTGCGGTGGTGAGCTTTCCGCCCGCGCCGATGACCAGGATGATGCCGCCATTGATAAGCGCCATGACATCTACTATGACGACAAGACCGGCACCATGGCCGCGGTTAACGTCTTTAAAGCGATGAAGGGTGAGACCAAGGTTATTTCCGTGGATGGCCAGCCTTCCATCAAGGAAGTCACTGCCACCATGCTGGCCGGCCTGAAGTAATTTCCACATCGCGACAGCTTTAATAAAAAAAGGCCGGGGAGTTATTCCCCGGCCTTTTTTTATGATCTTGACGGATTCTGATGACCACTATGTCTCAGCCATTTTCACAAATCATTCCCGCGAAGACAGGAAATAAGCGCCGACTTCGATCCACTGAATTGCGCTAGACGTCCTGGATTCCCGCCTTCAGGGGAATGACTTTAAAGCCAGCAAAAAGTTTCTTACATTTCAACATTTCACAGAAGAGTTGCCTGGCATAGCTGAAATTAGAGGGTAATCAGGTTACGGATTACAGTGAAAGCTATCGGCAACTTAGTCTTTTTCCCTTTCCCCATCCAGTCCTGAACATGCACACAACCAAGCCATTCCGCGTCCTGTTTGGTTATATTCTCATAAGTATGCTGTTCCAGAAATTGTGCGGATAGGCAGGCTCGGCCCTGGCGCCACAGCTGACAAAGCTTGGCTAATTATACAACTTGTAATGGCAGCCAAGCCACCTCACATTCCGCATCTTCAGCGGCAACATAGGCGGTATCCCCGGTAATGGTAACGGAAAGATTCATAGTACGCTTCACCATCGCCGCCAAGGCCTGGATACCTGGCCACGGAAACTGAAAAACCGATGCTGGCAGCTCATTGAACTTTTCTCGTCCCTGAGCCCACCAGGCATCAGATTTTGAATTAAAACTATAGACCTTAACTGTCGGCGAAAGTCGGGTTGCTTTTCTTATTCTCTCCACCGTTGGCTCACCTACATCAATCCATAAGGAGAGTCGATCATCCAAGGTGCGCGCCCAGATATCGGGTTCTTCCACTGCAGAAAGGCCTTTGGTAAACACCAGATACTCCTGAGCATTTAGACAAAAGGCCAGAACACGGGCCATCATGCGCTCACGTGTTTCAGAAGGGTGTTGAGCTATCGTTAAATTGAGGGCGTCATAAAAATCTCGATCGGTATCAGCCAAGGTAATTTTTAATTTATAAATTGTCGGTTTTAATGCCATAAATAGTTAATATCCTGGAGATGTGCCCATGCCATGGGGCTACGGGCCATTATTGAAAATTTGTTTTTAGAATAACCAGTGGTCAAACCTGCCCCCTTTCCAAACAAGAAAGGCCAAGGGCGGACTGGCCTCCTGTTGTTGGGTTGAGGAAGCGGAGCATATTACCTACTCACGTGCATTAAAAATGTCGCACTGCACAAAGTTGATACTAGGCTTTGGCAGCTGGGTCGATAAACAATGCGGTAAAGGCCATCAGACCCCAGCCAATAATAAAGGCTATTCCTCCAGCCGGCACCATATAGCCTAGGTTAATGCCGGCAAAAGCCTGCAGGTATAAACTGCCTGAAAAGAAGAGAATCCCCACGACAAAAAGCCATCCTGTTAGATGAAACAGCCTCGTTTGGTGCCAATGCGATATGGCAAAAGAAACGCAGATTAATGCCAAACTGTGATACATTTGATACCGAGCGGCTTTGTCAATCCATACTACCTGATTTATACCAAGAGATGGCCCGGCATGTGCTCCATAAGCACCAGCGCCTACTGCTAATCCTGCCAGAATAGATCCAATTACAAAGAAAACACGATTCATGTAAATCCTCTCTTTATTAGGAAAAAAGGCAGATCCCCTCCTCTTTTCTCTGTTAACTCAAGATCAACAAATCGACTTGATTATCCAAAAAAACAGGAGGGCGGATTATTGATCCGGCCTCCTGTTTTTATTTGGTCCTATGAATGAGCGGCCTTGTTGATATGGCCCGAGGTCATACTCATAAAGCAGCGGTGGCGAGTCGTGCTCAAAAGCTATTTTCTGAACTGACTCTCCGGCCTGACACCTTCATTAAGAATAACCGCCTCAACCCTTCTGTTTTGCTGCCTACCGGAGGCGGAATCATTGCTTGCCATGGGATATTTTTTACCGTAGCCGACAGTGACAATCCGCTCCCTGGCAATGCCTCTTTTCTCCAGGGCTCTTTTAACCGAAGCGGCGCGCTGCTCGGAAAGCCCCTGATTGTAATCATCGCTACCAACGTTGTCGGTATGCCCTTCCACCAGCAGATTGCGGTTCTGTTTATTCTCAAGAAACTCTGCTATTTTATCCATACTGCGCTGGGCACTGGCATTCAAATCAGACTTGCCAGTGGCAAATAGGACATCACCGATGGTCAACACGATGCCGCGGTCGGTCAACTGGCCCTGCAACTCCGACATTTCTTTCATCAACATGGCAAGTTCGGCATTCGCTCTCTCCGCCTCTCTAGCCTTCTCCTCGGCCTCAGCCCTGGCCTTCTCAGCCTCAGCAGCTTTTGCTTGAGCCAGGGCATTTGCCAGTGCCGCCTCTTTAGACTGGATATCGGCTATAATTCTTGCCCGCTCGGCCTCGCTGCTCGCCATAGCAAGTTCCTGCTTCGCACTCTCCAGAGCAAACGCCTTTTCATCCAAATCCTGCTTGAGGAGCTTCTGTTCTAACTGGCTCTTGAGCAACTGGACCTCTGCCCTTTCCCTGCCCAGCTTGACCACCTCGTTACGCGCGACGACTCCCTCAGCCTGGGCGACAGAGATTTGCGCTTGGCGCTCTGCCATGTAGGCCAGACGGGAAATGTCATTAAAGATGAGCTTTTTCTCACTATAATTATATTTTCTGGAAGTACCCGAGGCATTGGCAGAATCGATTTTCTCTTTCTTCTGCTCAGCATCTTGCAATACCTTTTCAGCATCGAGAAGTGTTTTCAGGGAGTACGATTCGACAAGGGGATTAGCCTGTGCTTGGGCATATGCCGTACGCGCCAGTTCAAGGCGCGTATTAGCGATCTGTTCGCTGTTATCAGCCACTCCTGCGCACCCGGTCAGAACAGCTCCAGCCGCAATGGTAATGGCAGCGACTTTCAACTGATTGAAAAAAAATCGGTAACTCATATAAACTCCTCCTTTTAAATGGATAGCTCGTTATTTCACGGCCGGCAGCTGCATGATTTCATCGCGTACGACCTGGATGGATTCGCGCAGTTTCATGGCGTCACTCTTGGCCTTTTCCGTGGGGGCCAAGGCCCGGGCATAATCAGCATCCACCATGGCCTCATCCACAAGCCTGTTGGCGGAAACCATATCCCCGGACTGCACAGCGAATTTGGCGGCCGCAAGCTTGGCCTCAGCCGCAGCGAGAGGTGTCGGGGCATATACTTCAGCTTCAGCCGCTTTAGCGGCGTTGATATTTTTTTGCAGTTCTGGCAAACGGGAACTGACCGTATCCGTTGTTGCGCAGCCACTTGCCATGCATAGGCCCAAAGCAGCTAATCCCAGTACGACATATCGCGAAATCTTATTCCTCTTCATAGATAATCCTCCTTGTCTTTTAAACTGCAAACCGTGACCAGATAAAAATGCAAAAATAGGGGTTAAGTCCGCTCTTGGCTTTACAAACAAAATGTCACGTCTCAAGACCTGACCACCTTGTGCCTATTTAGTTCCCCTAAGAAGGCAGTTGGGGTGCAAAACATCTTTTGCATAAGAGCCATATTTTTCCTGTGCAGCTAGGCAGCATTCCGCTCTGACCGGACAGCTGAAATCGGCATTAACATTATGTATCCGTGAGGTTACTTTTTCTTCAACAACCTGATTTTCGTAGTTATTACAATTATTTCCCTCGTCCCACGCGCCATCAAGATAATCCGCCAAATCAAAACGGCTGTTTGATTCCCAGGCCTTAACTATTTTCCTGTTTTTGAGAGAAGCTATAATTTGAATTTCACACGTTACGTATGGCCTGTTAAAGAAATTTGCGGTAGCTCCTTTTAAAGGATCATTCTCTTTGAGTAAGACTTTATTCCAAAAGCGCCAACCATTAAAGTTGGCGACAAGATCGGCAAAGGAAAATATGCCTGTCGTTGAATACCCAAATTTGCCAGCTTCTTGCTCCTTGCCCCACTCAAGGGCGTGGCCAATATTATCTTTCGCATAATCGGTTAACTCAAAATATTGCCAGCCCTGGGCAAAGAAATGACCCATTTTATCTAGTCCAATAAAATGGCCATTGATATTGACGACATCACTCAGCTCCTTCATTTTTAAGGAAAAACCCTCTACATAACTTATGTCACAGTAAATAGAGTCGTTTAACGCTAAGGAGTAACTTTGCCGGGCCAGCAAACTGCATAATTGTTTATCGAGATCGTAGCCCTTGAGTCCCCAGGAGGCGGTAAAGGATTGAAAAATGGCTTTTCTCAGTTCTTTATAAAGGACTTTTTCATCACAAAATTCATCTTTTTCGATGTCTTCAATATCATCTTGTTTGGCATTGGCTCTCTGGATCCCCTCTTCCAGCCGTTCATTAAAAATTTCATTAATAAGAGTCAGGCTATTATCAAGTTTCAGATCTCTTGGGGTTACGCTGTCAATTTCAGCCGCAAAACTAACTTGAGATACAAAAGCACCTATTAAAACAAATAAGATTATTATCTTGGGCATATTACTAACTAAAAGTTTTTTCATGTTTAACCATACGATATTATCTAAACCATCAATTTCATGAATTAAAATGAATTGTGACTGCCTCTAAGTCTCAGCCATTTGCACAAGTCATTGCCGTGAAGGCGACAGATAAGCGCAGACTTCGGTTCAGCGAATTAAGCTAGCCTTCCCAGATTCCCACCTTCGTGGGAATGACTTTAAAGCAAAAAAAAGTTGCTTAGATCTCAACATGTTACTGAAGAGTTACGAGGCATGCTGAAATTCGATGGTAATCAGAAAAACAATTGGGCCAGAGAACAATTGTTGCTCATAATAGAGGTACTTGTTCTTTGACCCCAATTGTGTGGACAACTCACCACCAAAAAGCGTAAGCCCCCCTCTTGGCGCAGGAGATTAAACCGTCACGTGGCTTGCCTTACTTGACGGCGGGGGCAGACCGGCGGCGGGAACTCCTCGGTACAGGCAAGCGGTGCGGCGGCCAGACACTCCTCTGGATCGCAGCAGGTGTAGCACACCCTTTTTAAGGCCATGACGCTGACCAGCTCGATTCGCGGCGCCAGATATTCATTTTTAACACCCTCCGCCCGCAACAAATCGGTGGAGAGATATTTTTTATTGTCATCGGCAAAAACGGTGGCCACCACCGCCTCCCCACCCAAATCGTTCTGAGCCAGTACCGCCCCCAAAAAATTTGCGCCGGACGATATGCCCACGCCCAAGCCGAGCTCAACGGCCAGCTTCTGGGCCATGATAATGGCATCTCCGTCAGCCACCCCGATAACCCGGTCAAGGCTGGCCAAATCGAGCAGCGGCGGGAGATAGCCATCAGAGATACCCTCGATACGGTGCACGCCCGCAAGGGTACCGGTGGAAAGCAGTGGCGCGCTCTTTGGCTCCAAAGGGTGGGCCAAGATGGTTGGCGCCATCTCTTTTAAAAAGGCGCCAACCCCCATGACTGTGCCGCCGGTGCCCACCCCGGCCACAAAGGCTTGCGGCGTCAGACCATGAAACTTCAACTGCCACCAGATCTCCGGTCCGGTGGTGCTGTAATGGGCCCGAATATTGTCGACACTTGCGAACTGGCGGGGCAGAAAGGCCCCTGGCGTGTCTTCAGCCAGTTCCTCGGCCCGGCCAATGACCTCGGCCAACGAGCATTCCTTGCCAAAGGTGACGATATCGGCGCCATAGGCCATGAGGATGTTGTAACGCTCGCGGCTGACCCAGTCGGGCATGAAGATGGTCACCGGATGGCCCAGGTTACGACCCAGGGCGGCAAAGGCAATGCCGGTGTTACCGCTGGTGACCTCGATGATCGGCGCCGCCGGGCTGAGCTCTCCGTCTTGATAGGCCTGGGCCATGATGCCATAGGCCATGCGGTCTTTAATGCTGCCGCTCATATTGAGATGCTCGGCCTTGGCGTAAATGGTACGCCTTGCGCCGGCAAGGAGAAAATCAATGGCGAGCAGGGGCGTATTGTGGATCAGGCTTTTCAGACGTTTGAGCCGAGTGGCACTATCCAGCATGGCATTTTTCCTCATCCAATAACCACCGCCGACGGAGCATTAGGGGCCAGGATGCCCACAAACCGCTTGCCGTCATGACTCCTTGTCGCACCGGGGATCTTTCGGGCCTGCAACTCGACCATAATAGCGACCAAGGCCCCCTCAGGTCGAAAAAGGGCCTGGCATTTTTTCTTGCCAACCACGTACCAAGTTCCTGCCGGAACCACTCCCAGGACGTGCATATGCCCGAAGTGGTTCCGCTCAGCGCCAATTATGCTATGAGGTAATATATGAGTCTCACCAGTAAACGGCCTATTTCACCTCGGCAATAGGCTTGTCACGATACGGATAATCTTTCAAGCGAATGTCTCCCCGCTTATGGGGGTTAGCAACA
>JBFFNX010000151.1:0-7638 GCA_041562995.1 Desulfurivibrionaceae bacterium | reverse complement strand
TTCCGCCAAGATAACGGAACCAGGGCACGGCAAATTCTGTAAGGCGGAAAAATCATGCTCAGTCAACGGCGGGGTGATGGCAGTATAGGAGAGCACCCTGCTATTGATGGCCCGCAGGGCAATATAGGAGCCAAAGGAGTAGCCCACCAGGTGAAATCCCGCAAAATATTGCTGGGACCACTCCATGACCTGGCCCACCTCGCGGACCACCGCCTCATACTCCTTTCTCTCGTCCAGCCCATGCCAATACTCATAGAGGGGCAAATCAGGTTGCGGGTGGCTGCTCTTACCCACGGCCCGATAATTAAAGAGAAGCACCGGCATGCTGGCCGCCATGGTTTCGGCAAGGGCCTTGACCACATTATTATCCATATTGCCGGCCAACAGAGGATGGGGCGGACAGATGATCAGGCCCGGCCCCTGCTGAGCCTCATCTGTGTAGAGAAGACGGCCCTGCAGATGCCCGCATTCACAGGGGATGGAAACCTCAAGGCTAAAAGCATTCCCGACCATTAATAGACCCCCTGCCTGTCCTGGGGGGTGGCAAACTCCAGGGGCGCGATATCGGCCAGTCCCAAGGCACCGTCACCCATATCCCTGGCCATGGCCGTATCCCTTTCCGGCAGATTGATGATCAGAAAGGTTGGATCAAGGCGGTGGAGAATAACCCGGCCGCGCTGACCTGGCTGCACCATGGTTCGCAGATCCTGATCTTCATGGCAGTCAGCAGGGATGGGGGCGAGCTGCAACCAGAGGCTGTCATCATGGGCGACAAAGACGTCCTCCTCCCCCTTTTTATCCCCCACCGGAAAGGTGACCCCAAAGAGACTATTGCCGTAGCCCGGCAGGATAACAGCATGGGGGAAAAGTTCCTGCACCTTGCAGCTGGTCGCAGCAGTTAAGGCCAGGCCGCCGGTATGGATACCGCGGATCCTCTGGCGCTGCTCTTCAGCCATGCGTTGCGCCAAATCCAGCAGCAGGGGTGGCGTGGTAAAGAGGGTGTCGATGTGCTGATGGCTGATAATATTCATGGCCTGGCTGAGGACATGATCCATATAGAGTTTAAAGCCCATCGAACCGGGAGCCTGTCTTTTAATCCAGCGCACGTCGCAATCAACGCTAAAAGGTTCCAGGCTGCCCACCGCCCGGGCCATGGCCCGGGCCGATCGATCAATAATATGGGGACCGCCCGGCCCGACAAAGAGCCAGGTACCGTTCTGGGGAAAGCCGTGTTTGTTGACGGCATCCTGCCAGGGCAGAAGAAAGGCCTTTTCGAACTCGGCAGTGGAAAAGACACGCCGACACGGATCACCGGTGGTGCCGCCCGTCTCCGAGAGAAGGAGCGCTGATAGCCCGCCATGGAATCTGCGGGGAATGAAATCTATAAGTGGCCGGGAGCGGAGTTCACTGATCTCCATGACGCCTAGACGATGAAAATCATCCCTGCTGCAGATCTCAGCAACGACATCAAAACTCAGGGATTCCTGCCTCTCCAGCCAGTAGGGCGTACCGTGCTCACGATCAAAATGGATGGCCAGAATCTCCTTGATATAGGTGCTCTTCATCTCTCTCTTTTCCCCATCAGCAGAAGAACCGGCAACAGAAACAGGTCACAAACCAGGGCCAGGACCAGGGCCCCGGCAATCAACACCCCGAAATCTCGCAACGGGATAAAGGGTGAGGCCAGGAATCCCAAGAAGCCGGTCCCGGCCACCAGGGTCGTGGTAATGATGGCCGGCCCCACATGATCCAGGGCGTTTTGCAGGCGCTGGCGGATGTTCGCCCCAGCCTCTTCGCTCCGCAGACGGTGGAGAAAATGGATGGAGTCATCCACCACAATACCAAAAACGATACTGGCCACGGTTACGGTGGCCACACTTAAAGGGATAGCAAGCCAGCCCATGGCGGCCAGGATGAAAAAGACCGGCAGAAAGTTGGGGATAATGGCGAGAAGGCCATAACGCAGGGAACGCAGGGCCAGACCCATGATCACCGAGATCGACAAGAAGGCAAAGGCAAAGCTATTCAGCAGCGAGGAGAACAGGGCCTTTTGGCCCCTGGTATAAAGGGGCACCGAGCCTGTGACATAGGGCTGCGGCCGGCGGCCGAGATTGCCCTGGAGATATGCCTCCAGATCCTCGGCCAGGGCCAGGGTTGGCTCCGAGGCCAGGGTCTTCAGGAGAAGGGTGGCCCGTTCAGGACGTGCTGCCATATCAGTAAAGGCCAGGGCCATGGGCAGCTGCAGACCGGTCGAGGTGGAGGTGGTGATCACCTCATCAGATTCAAAATAATAGAAAATATGGCTTATCACCGGGTGACTGTCCGCATAGAGCGCCATGAGATGCTGAAGCTCGGGATTACTCACCTTACTGCCGGCCAGATCCACCTCAAAGGGGGTCAGGCCCAGCCCGGCACCTTCAATGGCCTGGTAATTTTTACTGACCACCGCTTCTTTACTGAAAAAATCCAGAATTAACGAACCCGTGCTCAACCGGGCCAGGCCAAAACAGGCAAGCAGCGTGCTTATCAGAAAGAAAGACATCAGCATGAGACGATGCCGATCCAGAACTGCTGCCATGGTGCCAGAAATAGAAACGGGCTTCCGGCCAGCAGCCCTAAAAAAAAGGGGCAGCAGAATGAAGGCATTGACCAGGGCCAGGAGACTGGCAACCATGCCCCAGACCCCGAGCTGTCGCACAGGCAGATAACCAGACAAGGTGAGGGAAAGAAAACCGAGAATGGTGGTGATGCCGGAAAGCAGGCAAGGAGGGGCCACCAAGCCGAAGAGAGCAATACTGTCCTGATGATCATCATCCGGGACCTTCGCCACCAGATGGATGGCATGGGCAATGCCCAGTATCATGGTGAGTGGCGGCAAGGACAGGAGCACCATATTGAGGCGAACCCCGGCCACAGCCATGATGCCGGTGACCTGGAGGGCCGGCAGAAAACCGCAGGCCAGAACAAGGAGGACATTGTTCACATCACGGATAAAATACCAGACACCCAGGGCCAAAATAAGTAAAACCACGGGAAAGAGGGTCTGGGTCGACTGGGCAGAAAGGCTATCAAGCATGGCGGTCAGATACCAGACCCCGCCCAGATGATAGGTGGTGTCGAATCTGCCCAGAATGTCCTCCACCTCGGCAAGGAGACCAGCAAGCTCGCCAGGGCCCATATCGGTCTGGGGCATGATAAAAAGAAGGCCCTTCTTTCGTTCGCCACCAGTCTCCACGACCAGGGAGTGGATAGTGGCGGCATTACTCTCGGCGCTTAATGCCCCCTCGATATCCTCCATTTCAAAAAGATCAGTGCCGGGCAGATAGACAATTAGAGGATCGGTAATGCCATAGCGCTGGACAAATTCCTGGTACTGGAGCCAATGGCCATCATCAGCAGTTTGCCATACCTCCAGGGAATTATCCACCTGGCTGCGCAGGGTAAAGGCGGACAAGACCAGGCTGATCCCCAGAAAAAGAAAGAGGCTCAGAATACGGTGGTGATTGAGCAGGTGGGCAAAATTGCGAAAATAGTCTGCCATCAATCCTTCCTTTTTAAAAGAGAACCGGCCCAGGGAGCGATGAATTTCAAACCGGCTGAGCCAATGGCATGATTCACCCGGTTCTTAACCAGATCCTTTGGCCCCTGGCTGAGGATATCATCAAGGGAGCCGATGAAATAATCAATTTCCCTCTCGGTGACGATGAGCGGTGGATACACCCTGAGCACGGAACGGTTGTTGAGCATCAGGGTACCAAGGATGCCGTGCTGTTTTAACAGGGCCGCGGCCACCATGCCGGGCAGATGCTCCTTGAGCACGTTTCTCAGTCCCGGGATCTTGGCAGGTAGATAGTGGGCCTTATCAACCACATGCTCATCAAACTCAATTCCCACCATCAGCCCCCTGCCCCGCACCTCCCTAATCCACTCTGGATATTTTTCCTTCATGGCCTGCAGGCCGGCCAGCAGGCGCTGCCCTAATTCTTTGGCACGGCCACTCAAATCCTCCTGTTCAAAGACCTCCAAGGCGGCCATGGCAGCGGCGCAACTCGTGGTACGGCCGCCAAAGGTTGAGGTCTGGACCAGGCAATCGTGGGGATTATCATAGGCCGTTTCAAAGACCTTGGTGGTGGCGATGGTGGCGCCGATGGAGGCCAGGCCACCACCCAGGGACTTGGCGATAACCAGGAGATCGGGCACCACCCCCTCCTGCTCACAGGCGAAAAAGGTGCCGGTGCGGCACATGCCGGTCTGGATCTCATCGAGGATGAGCAGCACCCCATACCGATCACAGATCTCGCGAACCCGGCGCAGATAGCCATCCGGCGGGATAATAACCCCTGCCTCACCCTGGATGGGTTCAAGGATGACAGCTGCCACGGATTCATCACCCTTCTTGGGATTATTGCGCAGCAGGGTCTCAATGGCATCGGCATCGCCAAAGGGAACGCACTTACCGGGGAGCAGGGGGAAAAATTTGCGCAGCTTCTGGCCGCCGGTGACGGACAAGGCCCCCAAGGTCTTGCCATGCAGGGAATTTTCCGCATAGATGAACTGGGATCGTTTGCCTTTGAAATAGCGGGCCGCAAGCTTCAAAGCGGCTTCCACGGCCTCGGTGCCTGAATTGCAAAAATAAAAGCGATCAAGACTACCGGGGGTAAGCAGGCTCAGGTTATGGGCCAGGCAGGCGGCATGGGGAGACAGGAGCTCCTTGGAAAGATCCACCTTTTCCTTAACGAGCACGTCAATGATGGCGGCCTTTACCGCCGGATGGTTATGGCCAAGATTAAGGGCACCATAGGAGGAGACAAAATCAAGAATCTCCCGCCCCGTGCCATCAACAATGGTAGCACCACGTGCTGAGCGGGGCTGGATGGCAGTGTACTCCCCCATTTCCAGGAGGGCAACCAGACCGGGATTGATATATTTCCTAAAGAGATCAACGCATTCCGCGTAGGGTCTGCTTTCAACATCCTTCACTGCAATCCAACTCTTTTTCATGGCTCTATCCTTTTATGTACTTCCAAAAATCTATGACACCAAATAAGGACGGCGGAGGAAAAACTCTTCCAGGGCCGTAGCAGTGCGCAGGGCCTCCATGGTGTTACCTTCCATGGCAATGTCGCCCTCGAAAAAGCCGCGTTGGGGCGAGAGACGGCCGCTGACCACCTGCAGGAAGACCTCCGGCCTCACCCTATAGCCAAAAGTCCCCACTCCATCGCCGCCTATCCCTGCCAGACAGCCTTTTTCAATGAGCAAACTCCGGCGCGGCGAACCTTCCACCTCAAGCCAGAATGTACAGCTAAGGGAGGCGAGATTGGCAATGAGCTGTTGACCGATTATCCCAGGCAGGAACTGCTCAAAATAACCGTCAATATCTCGGCGCTCCTGGCCGACAATATGCCGACCGACCTTATCCTCTCTCTTGCAGGCCAAAAAAAGGCTGAAGGCGTGCAACAGTTCCTCGGCAGCAACTGCTCGGCAAAAATCTTCACCCATAACACCATCAAGATGCCGGCGGTCAAAAAGCATGGTCAGATCGAGATAGGGGGCATACATGGCCGTCTTTTTGGCCAGGATCCTTTCTGGCTGACTTGGCGGAATCGCATCGAATGGCTCCTGGCCCACAAACTCAGCGACCTTGCGGCCAAAGGCTTGATTAAACACATCCTCGAGCAAGCCGTTGGCGCAGGGTGTATGGCAGACGATATGGAAGGTCTTGCCGGCAATCTTCGGGGCCTGGGAGATCTGCAAAAGGGCGGCGACCACGTCATTGTCAAAGATAAAGGGCAGATGACAGGAGCGCTGGCCATTGATCCTGATGGCCGCTCCCTTGTCATCCTGCATCTTTGCGGTAAGAAGTAGACGAAAAACCGCGTCCATAAAAATAAAGGGGCCGAAGCTGTTCACCGAATCAGGGGAGGGCCGACGTTCAAGAATGATACTGGGCCGATAGATGGTGACCGCAGTATAACCGGCGCTGATCCGTTCCTGCAGATAGCATTCCCCGCGGAATTTACTCTCCTCATAGCCATTGCGAAACTGCTGGCCACAATCAAGATCATCCTCATTAAATATACCAGGATGGCTACCACAGACAAAGGCGGTGGACACATGGTGGAGATGGGCTCCGGCCTTCTGGGCCAAGGCGTGGACGTTTTTTACGCCGTTGATATTAACTGACTCATAATCAGCAACATCACTGCCCTTAAAATCAGTACGGGCCGCCAGATGAAAGACCATCTGCAGCGATTGGCAAAGCCCCTGGTACTGTGACTCCTTAAGACCGAGCAGAGGCAAAGAAACATCCCCCTGCAGATATTCGACACCCTCAGGCGCAGTAGCCTTTTCACAGGCCAGGAGCTGGCGGCTCAGGACAATGACCCTTTTGCCTGTAGCGGCAAGCCCTCTGACCAGCGGCCGCCCCACTACACCGGTGCCACCGGTGACAAGAATAGTTGCCGCCATCAATCAACCACCTGCTGGGCCGCCTGTTGTTGCCAATCAAGCACTGCCTCCTGGCTCTCGTCGGCGGACGGAATCTCCTCCACCAAGCGCCGCAGGTTTCTGGCCATATTGGCAACGTATTGGTCCTTTAAGGCCTCATCATTATAGCTCAGACTCTTGCGGCTCCAGGCCAGACAATGACCGCAAGCGCTGCAACCCAACCGGCATTGCGGTTTCCGGCTGGCAAAAAAGGCAAGAAAACCATCCAGGGCCTGGTTATCAATAATAACATCCAGCGGTGGGAGTTGGCTGCCATCAGGATTTGTCCGGAAGGCCAGCCAATGCGGCCAGCCAAGAAGTTCCAGAAGGTTGCCGGAAAACTCCTGGGCCAGATAACTGCGGCAAAGGCGGAGTATCTCCGATGCCGGCAAACCGCGGCCGGCGATCTTGAAATAGCTGATACCGGTCGCCTCCCAGAGCTGAAGGTCCTCAGGGCGGATCCAGGGGCTTTTTAAAAATTCGCCCTCCTTTTGCAGTTTCTGCAGAAAACACCAGTTAAGATAATACTGGTTATAGGGGATACCGGCACCGCCACGCAGATGGCTCTGCGATCCCATGGAGGCCACACAATAATGGTTATACTTGAAATGACATTGACTGATACAGACCGGATTGACAATCACCTCGAGGGGCACCAAACTTTCCGCGCAGGCCTTCTCAAGAAACTGAAAATCTCGATTCACCTCAACATCAAGAACCACCCTATGAGCCCCGGCACCTTGAAACTGCTCAATGCCGGCCAGGGCCCCCACATAGCCAATGGTCGAGGTGACCACCTCAAGTTGCGGGAAACGGCGGCTGATGATTTCAACCAGGTACGGAATGGCGACAGTTACCGAAGCAACGCCGCACTCAACCAGAAAGCGCAACAATTCTTCCAGGTTCTCTCTACCCTCGTGGGTGTATTCAAGATTGGCATAACTGGGGGCGTTGAAGAGATAATTAAAGACAAGGCCCCTCTCTTTGGCTTCGCTGACATGGCGGGCGAACTGCTCACGGTTTACGGCCGGGAGGTATTTGGCTGGTCGCGCCGAGTTAAAGGCCCCCTCCTGAAAGGAGCCGTAGATCTCATAGATCTGGCCGCCACTCTCGGCAAATTCGTTATTCAGGGCAACGATGCCGTCAAGAAAC
>JBFFNX010000150.1:0-7701 GCA_041562995.1 Desulfurivibrionaceae bacterium | reverse complement strand
TTCCGGCAAGACCACAGTGGTGCCCCTGGCCCTGTTGTCTGAAAAATGGTTGATGGGCAAACGGATCATCATGTTGGAGCCACGGCGTCTGGCGGCCCGGGCTGCGGCCCGGCGGATGAGTCAGCTTCTCGGTGAAGAGGTGGGTGGGACAGTGGGCTACCGGATCCGTTTTGAGCGCAAGATTTCTAAAGGCACCCGGATTGAGGTGGTCACTGAGGGTATTCTCAGTCGCATGCTCCAGCACGATCCGGAGCTTGCCGGTGTCGGTTTGGTTATTTTTGATGAGTTTCACGAGAGAAGCCTGCATGCTGACCTGGCCCTGGCCCTTTGCCTTGACGCCCGAGAGCTTTGCGATGACCTGCGTATTCTCGTTATGTCTGCAACCTTAGATAGTGCCGCTGTTGCTGATCTGCTTGGCAACACCCCGGTGATCAGCGGTGAAGGCCGTTGTTTTCCGGTGACAACCACCTATCTGCCAGCACCCGAGCCGTGGAGAGTTGTTGCTGCCATGGCTTCGGCAATTCGCCGCGCACTTATTGAGCAGCAAGGGGATATTCTCGCCTTTTTGCCGGGAAGTGGCGAGATCAGGAGGCTGGCCGGAGAGCTGGCTGATATCCCTGATCTTGATATTCTGCCTCTTTATGGCGACCTTCCCCAGCGCGATCAGGACAGGATTTTCGCTCCGGGGGTGCGGCGTCGCCTTATCCTCGCCACCCCCATCGCCGAAACCAGCCTCACCGTGGAAGGCATAACCGTGGTTGTTGACAGCGGTCTGATGAAGAGGCCCCGTTTTGATCCGGCCTGCGGCCTTACCCGGCTGGAGACCGTTTCCATCTCTAAGGCCTCGGCAGAACAGCGGGCCGGGCGGGCTGGTCGGCTGGCCCCTGGTCATGTCTATCGTCTCTGGAGCCAGGAGGCCCATCATAGTCTTGCTGATTTCCAGCTCCCGGAAATAGTCAGCGCCGATCTGGCCCCCTTGCTTCTTGATCTTGGCTTGTGGGGGGTCACTGATCCAAACCAGCTTATCTGGCTCGATCCGCCGCGTGCAAGCCAGGTGGAGCAGGCACGATCTCTTCTGGTCACTCTGGGGGCCATGGACGATCAGAATCTGCTCACCGCGCTCGGTAAAAAACTGGCTCATCTCCCCCTCCATCCCCGCCTGGGCCTGCTTTTGATCAGAGGCGAAGAAAAGGGCCAGGCGAGGCTTGCCTGCGATCTGGCCGCTTTGCTGGCAAACCGCGATCTGATGCGGGGCGAGGTCCAGAGGGAGAGTGCCGACCTTGAGATTCGTTTGCAACTCCTTGATTTCTGGCGACGAAACGGGGACGGTAAGGCGCGGGCCCGAGGTGCCGATCCTGCTGCGTGTCGGCGGGTGGACCGGGAGGCCACAATGTACAGGGCGCTGTTAAAAAGAGATGATGATGCCGTTGATTTAAACAAGATCGGTACTCTTCTTGTGTATGCCTATCCAGACCGCATTGCCGGTCAGCTGTCATCCGGCAGCGGTCAGTATCTCCTGGCCTCAGGCCGTCGGGCACGTCTGGAAGGTCATGATCCCCTCCTGAACTGGCCTTTGCTGGTTATCCCCCATTTGGATGCCGGGGCCAAGGAGGGCCGCATCTATCTTGCAGCCTCCCTCAGTGAAGAAGAGATCAAAGCGGATCATCCACAGCTTGTGGGCCAGGAAAAGGAGGTTGCCTGGAACCAGGAAACGAGACGGGTTGAGGCCTGGGTGTCGACCACCATCGGCAGTATTGTTCTCCAAAAAAAGCGGTGGCAGCAGGCGACCAGGGAGGAAGTGGCAGCCTGTTTTTTAGAAGGCATCAGCGCGCTTGGTTTAGATTGTTTGCCCTGGACCCCGCAAAGCCGCGCCTTTCAGACCAGGGTAAATTTCCTTCATGAATGGCTGCCCCAAGAGTGGCCCGCCATGGCTGATGAAGATTTGCAAGCAGATCTTGCTTGGCTTGCCCCCTTCGTGGAGGGGATGTCGCGGGCCGAAGAGCTCAAAAAACTTGATCTTTTCACCATCCTGTCGTCACGTTTCAGCTGGCAGCAGCTCCAGGATCTTGAGCGCTTGGCGCCCAGTCATCTTGAGGTGGCCAGCGGCTCCCGCATCAAGCTCCGTTATGAGCCGGGAAGCCCTCCAGTCCTGGCGGTACGGATCCAGGAAATGTTCGGCATGCAAGATACACCCACGGTCTGCCAAGGCCGGGTAGCTGTTCTTATCCATCTCCTCTCTCCGGCCCAGCGCCCGATCCAGGTGACTCAGGATCTTAAGGGTTTCTGGCAGAACACCTACAATGAGGTGAAAAAAGAGCTGAAGGGCCGCTACCCAAAACATTTCTGGCCGGATGATCCGCTCATTGCCCAGGCGCGGCGCGGGGTCAGGCCCCGGAAGTAGAGGCGAGATACCCGGCAATTTTAGCCAGCATTTCTTTGCCGTTGAAGGGTTTGCTGATATAATCGGTAAAGCCATGCGCCAGGCATTGCTGGCGAAAACTGGTGCCGACATGGGCGGTCATGGCAATGATGGGTGTTGCCTGGGCCGTGTCAATTTCGCGCAGGAGGGTACAGGCCGCAAAGCCATCCATGACGGGCATCTGGATATCGAGAATTATGATGTCATACTGGCTGGCGCGGGCCGCAGCCAAGGCCTCAGTGCCATTACCAACAACGGTGACCTCAAAGCCGGATTGGGCCAGAATGGCCTTGGTCAGCAGGCAGTTTATCTCTTCATCATCAGCAAGCAGGAGAGTAAGACCGTTGAAGTTGGAGGAGGGGGCGCTGGTCATCGTTGGTTGGTACCTGTAGGCTGAGCATTGGTGAAGGGGCGGAGGGTTACGGCCAGGAAAGGGCCGTTCCCGGTTGATAGTTTCTTGACTTTCAAGTCAAGCATCTCCACACTATTTATAAACCTTTCCAAAAAAAACAAGCAGTTTACGGGATAAACTCACAGGAGGGTTACCCATGCAACGCTTTAAGAATCTTCTTTTGGTCCTTGAAGAGGGTGTTGACCAGGAAGTCAGCCTGAAGCGGGCTGTTGACCTTGCTACGGTCAACCAGGCCAGTTTGACCATTATTGACATCCTGCCCGATGTGCCCCATGACATGATGCGTCTCATGGGGCAGGGCTGGTCTGGTGAACTCCAGCAGATTATGGTGCAGGAACGGCGTAGTGCGCTTGAAGGGTTGGTTGAGAGTTTTGCTGGTGACCTGCCGGTTGCCATCGACATCCTCTACGGCACTCCCTTTATTGAAATCATTCGCAAGGTTTTGCAAGGGGGGTATGACCTGGTGGTGAAAACCGCCCACCAGAAAAACATCATGCAGAGGATGCTCTTTGGCTCGGCCGATATGAGCCTTCTGCGTAAATGTCCCTGCCCTGTCTGGCTCATGAAGCGGGGTGAGCAGGAGAAGTATCAATGCATTGTGGCGGCCGTGGATATCGAGCCTTCGGAAGATGACGACAAGATGGAAGCCCTCAACCGGCAAATCCTGGAAATGGCCTCCTCCATCGCCTTTGCCCAGTTTAGTGAACTGCACATTGTCCATGCCTGGCATGTGGTGGGCACAGGTATGCTCAACTCCTTTCGCTTCAAGTCACAAAGGGAAGAGATTGAAAGCTGGATAGAGAGCCAGAAGCAGGAGGTAAAAAAACGGCATGCAGCCTTTGGGCGTCAGATCCACTCCCTGCTTGGCGACAAGGAGCAGGAGTATCTCCACCTCAAGGTCCATATGTTGGAAGGCCATGCCGACCAGGTTATTCCCCAGTTCGCCCAGGAGATAGGGGCTGATTTGGTGGTCATGGGCACGGTGGCCCGCACCGGTCTCCCCGGCTTTCTTATGGGCAATACCGCTGAAGGCATTCTCAACCAGCTCGATTGCTCGGTACTTGCCATCAAACCTGCAGGCTTTGTAACGTCGGTGACTCTGGCTGAAGAGTGATTAACAGGAGAAAGTATGAGCTGAGAAATGGCCATTTCTGGCCGGCATTAAATAATGAGATTAAACACCAATCCAACCAGCACTATTCAGTATTCAGAAAGCAATGACCTATCTCTCGGAAAATAAGGACGGCGACACTGTCCTCAGTCTCTACATCCAGCCCAAGGCCTCGCAGAACAGGTTTTGCGGCCTCCATGGCGAGGAGATGAAGCTTGGCATCACCGCACCGCCGGTGGATGGCAAGGCCAATAAGGCGGTGCAGACCTTTGTCGCCAAGTTTTTCGGGGTGCCAAAATCACAGGTGATCCTGCATAGCGGCCAGCAAAGTCGGCATAAACGTCTGATTATTAAAGGCATTGATGGCCGGGAGGCGCGTCGTTTGCTGGAAAGCTGTGAGGGGGCCTAGGCCTTTTCTTTATGGGCCTTGAGTAGGCGGAGTTTGAGCTCGGAGAGAAAACCGGGGTTGTCAGGGCGGATTTCTTTATCTGCCAGGTTCACCTCCAGATGGACATCGGCGATAATTATTTCCTGGCCCCGGGTGGTGGTGATAATGAGGGGGTCAATGATGGCGAGGATTCTCTCCATTCTCGTTAAAGAGCTGCTTTCCTGGTACATGCCGTCGGCACCGAGTTCGAAGCTGACGGCTTCACCTTCATAGCGGGTAAAAGATGGTATGGTAACGGTAATGTTGGCAATGGTGCTGCCTGCCGACAGGCCATCGCTGAACGCCTTTTTGTTCAGTTGCGTTCGCAACCACTCTTCGATAAAGGGGATAATGGACCGGTTAATATAATGGCTCTCAACCACGTCGCGAGGAATGGCAAAGAGCTTGATGATGACTTCACCAAGGGAAAGGTTTGTATAGCGGGTCTGGGCCTGGAGCGCCTTCTGCAGGTGGGCTTCGGTAATAACCCCGGCCGCGATAAGTGCTTCACCTAATAACATGGGGCAGACTCACTGACAGCTTGATTTTTAAAGGAAAAATGCAATCAACAAACAATACTTGAGACCTGCACCAACGTCACCCCTTTCTTTTCTCTTGCCAGGCGTGTGCCACCCTTGAGCTTTCAGTGTATTTCGTTTATCTTTCAAGGCAACACTACGATCATATCCCGATTCCTTCCCTTTAAGAGTGTTTTCCATGAAGATCGGCGTCCTTTCCGATACCCATATCAGCTCGCCAACCGCGAGTTTTGTCGATCAGACGACCCGTTGTTTTGCCGATTGTCAGGTGATCTTTCATGCCGGCGATCTCACCGATATTTCGGTGCTCGCCGCCTTTAAAAATAAAGAGGTCTATGCGGTGCACGGCAATATGTGCCAGCCCTCATCCCGCCAGAATCTGCCCACCCAGGCGGTGATTGAACTGGGTGGTTTTCGTTTCGGCCTCACCCATGGCATGCGCTACCGCCATAATGTCGAGGAGCACCTCATCCATGATTTTGAAGAGGTGGACTGCATTGTCTCCGGCCATACCCATATCCCGGTCTGCCACCGCCTCTTTGGCGTCCTTTTTATGAACCCCGGCAGCTTCATGGGCACCGGGCGCTATGGTTCGTCCGGCACCTACGGCATTCTCAAGGTTGGCGACACCCTGAGCGGCCGGATACTGGAGGTGCCCCGTTCATGACCACACTCTTTGCTCCCTGGCGCATGGACTACATCCTCGGCAAAGAGGGCCGCGAGCCGGGTTGTTTTTTTTGTAAAGAGAGTGACAAGCCCTACGACAAGGCCGGTCTTATTCTTTGCCGGGATGGCATGGGCGTTGTCCTGCTCAACAGGTTTCCCTATGCCAACGGTCATCTCTTGGTGGCCCCCCAGCGGCATGTCGTTGATATCACCGATCTTTCCGACCAGGAGAATAGTGCCCTGATTAAAAAGGTGAAACAGGCAGTGGTCATTGTCCGTCACCACCTTAAGCCGGACGGCATCAATGTCGGCCTGAACCTCGGCGAGGTGGCCGGCGCCGGCCGGGCCGACCATCTCCATTACCATATTGTGCCGCGCTGGCAGGGCGACCATAACTTCATGACCGTGCTGGCCGATGTCCGTACCATTCCGGACCATATTGACAACACCTTTGACCTGCTCTTGCCTGATTTTCAGAAGCTTTTGGCCACGGAATCCACGGAATGATTGTTTCACCACAGGGGACACAGAGAGCACAGAGGTAAAATTTTTTTAAAAACAAAATCTCTGTGGCCTCTGTGGCTATTTTTTAAGTGCATAATCGGCGCACTAGAGACTGCGCCTTGAAATAAAAAAGAACGCGACTAGAAAAGAATGACTAAACAGCCCCCGAAAATAACCCCCATGATGCAGCAGTATCTTGAGATCAAGCACCAGTATCCTGATGCTATTCTCTTTTATCGGCTGGGGGATTTTTACGAGATGTTCTTTGATGATGCCGTCACCGCCTCCCGGGTGCTGGGCATCACCCTGACTTCACGGAACGCCAAGGATGACGAGAATAAGATACCGCTCTGCGGTGTTCCCCACCATGCCGCCCCCACCTATCTTGCCAAGTTGGTGCAGGCCGGTTTTCGGGTGGCGGTCTGCGAACAGGTGGAGGATCCCAAGACCGCCAAGGGCGTGGTGAAACGGGAGGTGGCCCGGGTGGTGAGCCCTGGTGTGGTCACCGACGAGGCAGTTCTTGACGACAAGAGCAACTGCTATCTTGCCGCCATTGCCAAGGGAGAGGTGTGGGGCTATAGCCTCCTTGATATCTCCACCGGCGAATTCTTAGTGGCCCAGCAGAGAGATCTTGCCGCCCTCTGTGATGAACTGGCCCGCCTGGGACCGGCGGAAATATTGCTTCCGGATAACCTCAGCGACGATGCCGAGATTAAAGAGGCCTTGGCAACCATGGCCGGTATCTGTCTGACCGTGCGGCCCAAGGCCATCTTCCATCCGGACACCGCCACCCGGACCCTGCTGGAGCATTTTCAGACCACCAATATGGCGGGTTTCGGCTGCGACCATCTCACCACCGGCCTGGCCGCGGCCGGAGCTCTGCTCGCCTATATTCAGGATACCCAGAAATCAGGGCTTGGCCATATTGAGCGGCTTACCGCCATTGAGATTGACTCGGTCCTCATGCTCGACGAATCGTCGCGGCGTAATCTGGAGCTCACCAAGACCATTATCGGCGCCCAGCGTCAGGGCTCCCTGCTCGACAGCCTGGACTTTACCAAGACGCCCATGGGCTCCCGCCTGCTGGCCAAGAACCTCCTCTTTCCGCTCCGTGACCCGGTGCAGATCAATAAGCGCCTTGATACGGTGGCCTATTTCCACGGCGGCGAGCCGGTGCAGGGCGATCTTCTGGCCCGCCAGAATTATGCCACCGGCGCCGCCACCCGCCAGGAGCTGCGGGAGCTGCTGGCCGGGGTCTATGACCTGGAGCGTCTCAACAGCCGGGTGGTCTTAGGGAGTGCCAACGGCCGTGATTTGACCGCCCTCAAACTCTCCTTGGCCCAGCTCCCCCGTCTAGCGGAGCTCTGTGCCACCAGCCACGGTATTCTCCAGGAGGACACCGTGGCCCTGGATCTGCTCACCGATATCCACACCCTGCTCGACGAGGCCATCCGTGACGACGCGCCGGTGGGACTCAGGGAGGGCAAGCTGATCAACAAAGGCGTCCATGCCGAGCTTGACGAGTACATCGATATCCTCACCGACGGCAAGAAGCTCATCCTCGGCCTTGAGGCCCAAGAGCGCCAGAAGACCGGGATCGCCAAGCTCAAGATCGGTTTTAAC
>JBFFNX010000149.1:0-7712 GCA_041562995.1 Desulfurivibrionaceae bacterium | reverse complement strand
GGGATGCAGAGCGCTGCCGGCATGGCCAGCCCCCATGGCACCATGATGCCCCAAGCGCCGGCAACTACGGGCGGTTCCGCTGAAGAAAATTTCATGGCCGCTCTGACCACCGGCGCCCCGACGGCGCCGGCCATGGATCCTGCCGCTACCACCGGTGGCAGCACCAAGGCCATTGTTTCCGCCCAGGAACTTAAGGTTGCCAAGGCCGAGGGTGCAACGGGCCGTACCGTCGAGCAGATCTTTGCCGAGGCAGAAGCACTGAGCGGCCAGAAGGTCAAGGTTCGGGGCAAGGTTGTCAAGGTCTCACCCGGGATTATGGGGGTCAACTGGCTCCATCTCCAGGACGGCAGCGGCAATGCCATGCAGAACACCCATGACCTGGTTGTTACCTCCGACGACGTGGCCGATGTCGACAGTATTATTGTGGTGGAGGGCACGGTTGCCTCCAAAAAAGATTTCGGCATGGGCTATTATTATGAGGCCCTGGTCGAAAAGGCCGTTATTTCAAAATAAAACCCCTGGCTGACGACACAGGGTATCTGTTGAGGCGGGGCCGGGCGATATAAGCCCGGTCCCGCCTATTTTTATTTTACGGGGATCTGTTATGAATATCGTGGTCATCGGCCCGGGCGCCCTGGGTTCGCTCTTTAGCGCCCGGCTGGCCATCAGCGGCCAGAGCGTCACCCTCCTTGACCACAATGCCCGCCGGGCGCACACCTTGGGGAATCGTCTCCTCCTCAGCACTGCAGACCAGGAAATTGAGGCGATGCTGCCGATTACGGCTCATCCGGCCTGCTTGGAAAATGCCGAGCTTGTTATTCTTGCCGTCAAGTCACATGAGATTGGCAACCTCGTCCATTTTGTGCAACAACGCACCGGACCAGACACCCTTATTCTCGGCCTCCAAAACGGTATAGGCCATCTTCACTTCTTTGAAGATTCCGCCGCCGGCTTGGCCCTGGGGGTTACCTCCCAGGGCGCGACATTGCTAAAACCAGGTCACGTCCGCCATGGCGGCGACGGACCGACAGCCATCGGCTATCTTCACCCGGCCGCGGCCACGAATCCCGCCCTGCTGGCGACGGCCTCCCGGGCCCTGTCTGCTGCCGGTCTGGCCACCGAGGTTGTTGATGATATTAAAGACCGCCTCTGGCAGAAACTGCTGGTCAATGCCGGCATCAACGGCCTTACCGTGCTTTACAATTGCCCCAACGGCCAGCTCCTTGCCATTGCCGAGGCGCGCAGCCGCCTCATCGCCCTGGTGGAGGAAGGGGCCCTGGTGGCCTTACACAAGGGCATTGATGTCGGTGCCGACCCGGTGGGCCGTGCCCTTGAGGTGTGCCAGGCCACGGCCACGAACATCTCCTCCATGCTCCAGGATGTCAAAAACGGCAGGAGCACCGAGATTATGGCCATAAACGGCGCCCTGGTCATGGAGGCCAAGAAATTGGCTATCCCTGCCCCGGAAAATGCATTATTAGTCAGACAGGTGTTGGCGGCAGAGAAATCAGCCGGCCCTCTTCACCATGAATTATAACTGGGAATGGAGTCTTTGCCGTGGATGATTTATTGCAAATAACAGCGACCTGTGCCGCTGGTCTTGAAGAATTGGTGGCTGCGGAAATCCGCACCTTTGGTGGCCAAGAGGTGGCTGTCATGACCGGGGCTGTGTCCTTCCAGGGCGATCTGGCCGTGGCTTACCGTTGCTGCCTCTGGTCCAGATTTACTTCGCGTATACTTCTTGCCATCAGCCATTTCCCGGCCCCGGACCCTGACGCCCTGTACGCGGGGGTGCGGGCCGTCGATTGGCAGCAACATATGGACGTCAAAAACACCTTGGCGGTGGATTGTGTCTTGAGTGAGACCCAGATCAACCACAGCCATTTTGCCGCCCTCAGGGTCAAGGACGCCGTGGTTGATTATTTCCGGGACCTGGTCGGCGAAAGACCCTCGGTGGACAGTAAGCAGCCGGATATCCGTCTCAACGTCTTTATCCGCCAGGATGAGGCCTTTCTTCGCCTGGATCTGGCCGGCGCCAGTCTGCACAAACGCGGCTATCGCCAGGATGGCGGCCAAGCCCCTTTAAAAGAATCCTTGGCGGCGGCCATCGTCAGCCGGGCCGGCGTTACTGCTGCCATGGGCCGGGATGACGTTATCCTCGATCCCCTCTGCGGTTCCGGCACCCTCCTTGTTGAAGCGGCCCTGATTATCGGTGATGTGGCACCTGGCCTTGATCGCCGCTATTTTGGTTTTTTGAAGTGGCAGGGCCACCAAAAGCCCATCTGGGACGAGCTGGTTGCCGAGGCCCTGGCCCGTGAGGAGGCCGGCGATTTGAAGCCGTGGCCGCGCCTCCTTGGTTTTGATGCCGATCCCTACGTGGTCAAGTCTGCCCTGGCCAATATCGACAGGGCGGGCTTACGCGGCAAAATTCATGTTGAACGCCGGGACCTCGCCCGTTTGCAACCTCCTGAAGGTCTCGGCACGGGTCACCATCTCCTGGTCACCAACCCTCCATACGGAGAACGCCTTTCCGATAAAGAGGAGGTGAAATATCTCTACCGCTGTCTAGGCCGAATCGCGGCCCACGCCTTCAGCCATTGGCAACTCGCTGTTTTTTGCAGCAACCCTGATCTCCTTGATGCCCTGGCTCAGAAGACCATCGGTCAATACCGTTTTTATAACGGTGCCATTCCCTGCACCCTGCGCATCTATGAGGTGGCAAGCCGTCCTGAACGCCAGTTCTCCTGGCTGATCAAGGAGGATTCGACCTCTTCCATCCTGGCAAACCGCTTAAAAAAGAATATCAAACCCCTGCTCAAATGGGCGGCCCGCGACAAAATCAGCTGCCTGCGCATCTATGACCGTGATATTCCTGAGTATAACGTCACCATTGACCTTTACGGCCCCTGGATCCATATCCAGGAGTATGCCGCGCCCGACACGGTTGCCGACGACAAGGTCCGGGCCCGCCGTAAGGAAATACTTGCGACGGTGTCAGAGTTGCTTGACTGCAAGCGTAATCGCATTTTCGTGAAAACACGGGGCAAGCAGAAGGGTAAAAAAACCTTTGACAAGCCGGTCGCCAGGGGCCGCCTGTTTGAGGTTGAGGAGGGAGGCTGCTATTTTTTGGTCAACCTCAGTGACTATCTTGACGCCGGACTCTCTCTCGAGAATCGCCGCCTCCGCGCCACAATTCAGGCCCGGGCACAGGGGGTGCGTTTTTTAAACCTCTACAGCTATACCGGCTCGGCCACTGTCCATGCTGCCATAGGCGGCGCCCGCACCACCACCAGTGTCGACACCTCCCCGACCTATCTTGAATGGGCCCGCAAGAACCTGGCCCTTAACGGCTTTGATCCCGAGCGCCATCGCCTGGAACGGGCCGATTGCCTCGAGTGGCTGCGGGACCGAAAGGTTGAGAGGTATGATCTTATTTTTATTGACCCACCCTCCATTTCCAACACCAAGAAAGGCGGCGGTAAGCTTTTTGATATCCAGCGCGACCATGAGCAGTTGATTGCCCTGGCCATGGGGCTGCTGGAGAGCGATGGCCTGCTCCTCTTTACCTGCAATTCCCGCAATTTCAAGCTGGATGAGAGCCTGGAGCACCGTTTTGCGGTCCACGACATTTCAGCAAAGTCCATCCCCCTTGATTTTGCCCGTAACAAGAAGATCCACCGCGCCTTTGAGATCCGTCATCGCCCATAACAGGCGGTCACTGTTCCGCGCCAGGTTCTGCCGCCAACAGGAGTTTGCCATCTGGGCCAAGGCCAAGGATCTCACCACCCCGCATTGGGGCCAATACGATCTTTACGGCTGCTCAGCCATGCGGATTGTGTTGCGCCCAGCCCCTTTGGCTTCGTAGAGGGCGTTGTCTGCCCGTTTCAGCCACTCTGCCCCGGTTTCTCCATCGTTAATTTCCGCCACCCCCACAGAAATGGTCACCGGACGGTCGGCGAGCAGGCTCCTCTTCTCAACGAGAACACGGAGTTGCTCTGCCTGTCTGGCCCCGGCCGAAAGATTGGCATCCATGGCGATCACCACAAACTCCTCGCCACCGATACGGTAGAGCCTGTCGGTGGCGCGTATCCTCTCCTGGATGATGTTGGTTATCTGACAGAGGATCTGGTCGCCCTTTTCATGGCCGTAGGTGTCATTGATGGATTTAAACAGGTCCAGATCCAATACCAGCAGGGATACGGGCTGTCTGTGGCGCTGTTTGGCGGCCAGGATTTCATTGAGCTTTACTTCAAACGCACGGCGATTGCCCGCGCCGGTCAGGGGATCTTCCGTGGCCAAGAGGGCAAGCTGCTGACGCTGGTATCTGGTACGGTCGGCAAAGATATAGGCGAACATGGTGACCAGACCCATGGTGACCAGAACGCTGGCAAATTCCGTCTTTGACATAGGACCCACAATGGCCGGCGCTAAGGCGACCATGGCCAGGAGGTCGATGATCACTGCCTCGCGCTGGGCCAAGAGGAAGAACACGGTGGCCATCACTGGATAAGCCCAATAGATCAGAGAAGGCCCCTTCAGGTGGACAACGGCAATTAAGCCCCCCATGGAGCAGATCGACAGGAAGATGGAAGCCAGGCGGACCCTTCTTTTCTGCCAGACAAAGAGGCCCAGCATAAACATGGTCGTGACAATGAACGAATCGATTGCGCCAAGCAGCCATTGCTGGGCAAGCAGACGGCTGACAGCAAAGGGCGCAATACCAAGGGTGCCGACGAGACAAACCGTCAGCAGGATGTGTTCTTCCGAGGTGCGTTTCACCCGTGGTTTATTGGTATCGGTCGGGACCATGACATCCATACGTTAAGAGTGATAGGTAATAAGAAATCGTTTTCCCACCGCGCCTGAAATCCAGACCCTGCACCCTAACAACCCCGTGAGGCCTTGGCAACACCTCATTTCCCGCCCGTCGCCTACTCCCTCCGGCATAACAGCGTTCATTGTAACAAGACCAACCCTTATCGATCCACACAGAGTCATGACGGAGTCTGGCTTTGGGATTGCCTTCAGGCCGAGGCCTTGGTGATATGTTTTTTGACGGTGCGGCGGTCAAGCCCGGTTATTCTGGCCACCTCGCCATAGGTCCCGTGCCGTTCATAGAGCAAGGCGCAGTAGTGGGCCAGGAGTGATTGGGCGTCCATCCTCCCCTCATCAACTATTGCGGCCAGTTGACTTTGTGAGGCGCCCATGTTCGGCCTGGGCTGGCCATGGTAGGCCCGGCTGAGAAGAATGCTGCGGGTGGCCTGTTCAAGCTCGCGGACATTGCCGGGCCAGTGATACGCTGCCGGCAGCATATCCTTGAGAGAGGCGCGTACCATTTTCACCAGGGGTGGCGAGGGCTTACCCGTGATTCGTTGTACGCAATGACTGACAAGAACCTCAAGTTCGGAGGGGGTTTCCAACAACCGCTGCCTGAGGGGCGGCACGTTAATCGTCCCTGAACAGAGACGGTAATAAAAGTCATCGCGAAAGGCCCCAGTTGCCAGGATGGCGGCAAGGGAACGGTTGGTGGCGGCAATGACCCGCCCCTCAAATCGTTTGCCCTGGTGGCTCCCCACCGGCGTAAAGACCCGCTCCTCAAGGACCTTCAGGAGTTTGATCTGCACCGGGATCGACACCTCACCGATCTCGTCAAGAAAAATGGAGCCATGGGGGCTGCAATGCTCGAAAACACCCTGGTGGTTAGCAATGGCGCCGGTAAAGGATCCTTTTTTATGGCCAAAGAGCTCCGAGTCAAGGAGCTGTTCTGGAAACTGCGAGAGGTTGATGGGCACAAAGGCCTTGGTGAAGCTTTCACTAAAGGCGTTTTTGCGGCTGTCAAAGGGAATATAGCCGGAGCGCCCTATTGCCTTGGCGGCCATGCCCTTGCCGGTACCCGTCTCGCCGAGAATGAGGGTGGAGAAGTCCTCCATCCGGTTCCACAGATAATGCTCATAGAGACTGATGTCGTAGGTGAAAACATTATTCCACAGGCTGTGACGCAGCTCTTTCATGCAGTTACTGGTGCCGACGATCTGCGTAATGAAGTAAAAGGCACGGCGCATCTGGAAGAAGAGGGCGAAGTAGCGCTCCGCCTTGCTGATCTCTATGCCCTGCGCCACCATACCGCCCAGACAGCTCGTCGCAAAGGGCACCGGGCAGGAGTCATTGCCGGCCTTGACCTGGTCGGCGATCAAGGTGTCGAAGGCCGGGCAATAGCTGTGATAGGTGGAAAAGAGGATAGCGTAGTCGAGCAGGGTGCGGTCTATGCCGGCATAATTGCGGAGGGGACCCACTAAGCGGCCGATGGCATCGAGCCCCTTGCCGACCTTATGGGCCAGGTGCTCCTCGCGCTTGCGGAGGTCAGTGCCGGCATCGTCACCAATGATGCCCTGGTCAATTGCCATCCTCTCTTCACTGAATGGATTGGTGAAGATAGCCTTCTGAACCTTGTTCAAAAAATCCCGGTCACGGGCGGATAGTTCTTTTGGGGCCAAATGTCTCCCTCCCTCAATGGTGGTTACTGCCAAGATAGCCAAGGGCTAATATAACACTATATGTACATGGTGTATGCATTTATTGCAAAACAACAGGGGGGTAACAATGGCTGGCGGCCTGAGCAGCCTGGCCGTTGGCCAGGAAATCACGGTCCCGAATCATGGTTCCTCTGGGGCCAAATGCCTGGCGCCGGCAAGGTGTTGCTATCACAACACCAAGAACCTTGGCATTACACCATGTGTATATAGTGTATGCATTGAATGTAAATGGCCAAAAACCGATCTGCTGGAGCCCTCGGCCTTCACCAGATCAAAAGATCTTAAAAACAGATAGTTACTGTTAAGTGGCCCCAGGAGGCCCCTCTTGGCACGCTCCTGGCTATGACAGGTCAGCAGAGAAGAAATGACGCTCCTGTCTGCACACCATGCCATCTGGAGAAACACCATGAAAAGTAAGCAGAAGACCCCACAGCCCCCCCACCACCGCCCCAAGCGGTTGGCCACACTCCTCGTAACAACACTCATCCTGCTTGGCGGCACTGGCCACAACAGCCAGGCGGCCGGCCTGCTCATTGCCGACGGCGGCCTGGGCGGACGCCTGGAGATCGTTGAACATGAGGTCAAGGTCACCATCAACAACGGCATTGCCGTCACCGAGGTGACCCAGATCTTCGAGAATACCGAGGCGCGCCAGGTCGAGGCCCTCTACACCTTCCCGGTGCCCAAGGGCGCCTCAGTATCCAACTTCAGCATGTGGATCGGCGGCAAAGAGATGATCGGCGAGGTCCTCGAGAAGAAAAGGGCCCGAGACATCTACAACTCCTACAAGAAGCAGCGCCGCGATCCGGGCCTCCTCGAGCAGACGGACTACAAGACCTTTGAGATGCGGATCTTTCCCATCGCAGCCAAGGCCAGGCAAAAGGTCCAGGTCACCTACTACCAGGAGCTCGACTTTGACCATGACTGGGCCACCTATGTCTATCCCTTGGCAACCAACAGCAAGAACGGTATGGACACCAAGGTCAATGGCAAGTTTGCCGTGGCCGTTGATATCAAATCAGCCGTGCCCATTGTCGAGGTGAAAAGTCCCAGCCATGATAAAGAGTTCCTCATCGTTGATCATGGCGACACCTTTTATGAGGCGACACTGGAAAATCGTGCCGGCGATCTGGCCCGTGATATCGTCCTGGCCTTTCACGCGGCCCGGCCTTACACCGG
>JBFFNX010000148.1:0-7858 GCA_041562995.1 Desulfurivibrionaceae bacterium | reverse complement strand
GTTTCTGTTTCTTCCTTGGCCATTTCGAGTCCGAAAGAGGATGAAGGCGAGATGATTTTGAAGACAAGCCTTAAACTCGAAACATATAGATTTGTAGAAAATGCACCCACGAGTTGATTGAATTTACGCTCAGTTAGAAAATGAAGGGATTTTTTTGAGAACAAAATAGTTATGAATATTTTAACAAAAAAAAATAGGCGTTCCCGTCGGTTTTTATCGGCTGCAGCTCTTTCAGTGGGCTTGGTAGTGTGTTTAGCTGCGCCTGTTTTTGCAGAAAGAACGCAGCCAGCAGTCCCTGAAAAAGACGCCGCGAAAATTAGTGAAGAAGCGTACTCTGAAAATGTTAAGGATTTAATACACTTTTTAGAGGGACGAGCCTCAGATTTTGTTTACCAAAGAGAAGGCAGGCCTGATCCTTTTATGCCTTTCATTAAGGACAAAGTGGTTCAAGAGGTTGATGTTGAAGTCGAGGAATATGGTGTTCTCACCGGAATGCAGAAGTTCGAACCTGGGCAATTGACGGTGGTGGCCATTGTTCAAAAGCAACAAGGTCCCATCGCCATGGTCCAGGATTCTACAGGCAAAGGATATCTTATTTCGGCAGGGGAAAAACTTGGACGGAACGGGGTTGTTGAGGAAATAACGGATAATATGATTCTTGTGAAACAACAGTATAAAATGACTTCCGGGGCTTTTCGCCATAGAGTGGTAAAAATGCTTTTGAAGCGTGAGGGAGAATAGGAGTATGACCCCTAACATCCAAATTAAAAAAGGCCTTTGTCTAGCATCTACGCTCCTGTTGAGCTTTTTGCTTTTTGCACATAATCTTTCAGCAAATATTGGGACGTATCAAGTTTCAGATATTTCCTGGGCCGACGATGGAGACGGTTTTTCTGTTCGTGTTACCGGATCTTCCGAGCCGACCTATACTATGTATGAGCTTTTTGCTCCACAACGTATCGTTATCGATATTGCCGGTGGACAAATTGCGCCCTCGCTGGTCTTTCCCCTTCAGGTTTCTCAAGGTCCTGTCGGTATGATTACCGGCAAAATGATCGAGGGGCAAAATCCTGCTGTGGCAAGAATTGAGATCCTCTTGGATGAAGAATTTGCCTACTCCGTTGTTGTGGATGGCGCTGATCTTGTCGTTCGTTTTTCAGCAAACAACGAGGTTTTAGATCCTCCTGTTAATATGGCTGACAATCAGGTGACCATAACCGATATCCAGGTTGATGCCGTCAATGCTGAAAAGGCAACGGTGTTGATTTATAGTTCCGGTCCAATCGGCAAATTTGAGGCGGCAGAGGAGGGTAAAGATGAAACCCATTCCGCTCGACTGCTCATTGATTTGCCCGGAGTGAAAATGGATGATCGCGTTATTCCTGTGGCCTTAGATTCCCCTGTCGCCCTCGTCCAGGCCATACAGGGTGGCAAGGGTGGAAAAATCATCCTCGACTCAGCCGATAACAATTTATTTTCTTATGATATTCAAGTGAATGGGAACTATATGGAGCTCACCATTGCCGCCAAGGATGCCGGTAGCAATGAAGATGACCAAATGGTTGCCCTGCTTACTGGCAATGGGGCGGAGGGCAGCGGGAATTTTGCAGTAGGCTCTATGGCTCTGTCGGAAGTTCAAAATGATTATGCTGACATGGCATTTGAGGCATCAAGTATCGATCAGAATGTTGCTGACATAAATGCCAATCTGAATTTTAGCGGCTATGACCAACAGAAAATTTCGGTGGATTTCTATAAAATTGATTTGCACAATGTTTTTCGCCTGATCGGGGAAATAAGTAATAAAAATATCATCGTTGATGAGGCAGTTTCTGGCTCTTTAACCTTATCGATGAAAGATGTGCCCTGGGATTTCCTTTTGGACGTGGTTCTTAATTTAAAAGACCTGGCAAAAGAGGAACGTTTTAATACCATTGTTATTTCACCAAAGAGCGAAGGCTTTTCCTGGCCGGAGGCGGCCGCGGGGACAGAGCTTGATGTTTCTGTTGAGCCTATCACTGTCACCAAGCGACTGCAGACCTCTAAGGAAAAGGTGGATGCTAAGAAGTTAATCCATGAGGCAAGCACTGCAGAGACCAAGGGTAACGATGTTGAGGCATTAGCTCTTTATGAGAAGGCCTTCCAACTCTGGCCGGAAAATGGTGACTTGGCTAAGCGTATATCAATAATAGCCATGGTAAAATTAGGTCAGAATGCCAAGGCTGCCCATTATGCCAAAATAGCAGTGCAGAAAAATCCACAAGACTATAAGTCCGCTCTTATCGCTGCAATGAACCTCGCCAACATGGAAAAGATCCAGGAGGCTAAGGAATATTTTGATTTGGCTGTAAGCAGCATCAAACCGGATAAGCATGCTTTGGCAAGTTATGCAGCCTTTAGCGAGCAAAACGGCAGTTATGATGCAGCACTCACCATGCTCGATCAATATGCCACTGTTTATGGGAATTCCCTGGAAACTATGGTGAGCAGGGCCCGGATTTATGACGAGATGGGTGATGCCCTGCACGCCGATGAGGAGTATAAGGCAATCCTACTTTCTGGGTTTGAATTACCCGAGGATCTGAAATCGTATATAACCAACCGGGTTCAATAAAGAAAACCTGGCAGGACAAGTTAAAACCGAGTGAAGGCTATGACAAGAAATAACATGAGAAGATCTTATCTGCAGACAGGAATAGTACTGTTGGTGATTGCTTTTACGGCATCCTGTTCCTCCTCCTATGACCAGAGGAAGGAGTCCCAGAGTTTTTTAGATCAGCAAACGGCCGGGGCCGTTTCTGCCGAAACGAAGTTGATGGATGAGGTGATGCAGGATTCTACAGAACTGCCTTCCAGGTTTCAAAAACCGACATTCCTCTTGTCTGAGACTGGCAGCTTTGCCGATCAGGAAGAATATTCTGTTCCGGTAGGTGCGGATATTTCTTCTAATCGTGGTCCTATTGCCTTGCGAGATATTTTAAAAAGACTCGCTGTTTTAAAAAGAATGAATGTGAGCTGGGCAGATGATGTTGACCAAATGGCCCTGGTAGATGTTGATATCCGAGCCGAGGATGATTTCTATATTGCCATCGATAATATCCTTCGGCAGCTTGATTATTTTTATGAGATTAAGGGCAATTCCATCATCGTCAATTTTCGCGACAGCAAGACCTTTCATATTGCCATGCCCTTCTTAAATCCTTCTATTAGTATAGGTGTTGGCGGTGATGTTCTTGGCTCTCAGGATGTGAAGCATAAGATGAAGGGCCGTATCGAGATGGAAAACAAAGCTTCAGGAGAAGGTAGCTTTGATGTCTGGGCCAATATTGAGATAAATCTGAATGAGATCCTCAAAGTTTATTCTGAAACTGAGGTTGTTGATACGGTCGATACAACGGCTATAAATGAAAATACAACCCAAGGGGCAATGGAGGGTGGGCCTTCCGCTGCCACTGTGGAAAAAACCAGGACAAGAAATCAGGGTGCCCTCGGCTATTATATGATTGACAAACCTGTCGGGCTTGTCACTGTCACCGCCCCTCGTTCTCTGCTAGGCCGCATCGAAAGTTATTTTGATAACCTGGAAAAAGTTCTCTATCGGCAGATTTCCATTGAGGCGAAAATTGTAGAGGTCACCCTCTCAGGAGATAACAGAACAGGAATAGACTGGTCCACGCTTTTGGACGGATCCATTACTAGTTCCGTCAATTCCCAACTGGATTTTCAGCAATTAAATCCCGCTTACTATGCCAATAAAGCTCTGCAGGCATATCCTATTGTCCTTGCCACTAAACCCTTTAATATAGTCATCGATGCCATGGAGGAGCAAGGTCATGTCGAGGTCTTGGCCAATCCTCGTATCAGTGTGATGAATGGCCAGCCAGCCCTAATCAGCGTTGGCCAGGACGAAAGGTTTATCGAGTCCATTGAGTCTACGGTGGATGATGGTGTTGTCACCCTGAGTGCCACGACAAGTTCCGTGGTTTCCGGACTTGGTTTGGCTGTGGTGGCAACTATTTTGAATAATAATGAGGTTATTCTCAACCTTACTCCCGTTACCTCGGAACTTATTGAGGAGATCCAGTATGAGGAGATAGGGAATTTTGGCGGTAAGGTTGGTTTGCCTAAGGTTGCTATCCGCGAAATGACATCTACCGTGCGTGTGAAGAGTGGTGAGATGCTCGTTGTCGGTGGTTTGATTGATTCAAATAATGAATACTCTTCAAATAAGGTCTCTGGTCTTGGTGATATTCCGGTAATATCTAAGCTCTTTAATCATTCAGGGAATCAACTGGTCAAGAAAGAGATGATCATTCTCTTGCGGCCTGTTATTATTAATTAGGTAGAATTTCACACCACAATAAAAAAAGCCCGGAACAGGTTAACCTGCTCCGGGCTTTTTTTATTGTGGTGTGAAAATTTCTAATCTTTAATTCGCTTTCTCTTTTTTGTTCTTCTTGGCATTTTCAAAAAGGGCCAGGAAGTTCATGGGCTCGAGGAGGAAGGGAATAAAGCCGCCGTCGATGGAAACCTGGCTGATGATCTGGCGGGTAAAGGGAAGAAGCATGGTGGGGCAGTCGACACCGAGCACCATCTGGATATGTTGTTCGGGGATATTTTTAAGCAGGAACACACCGGCATGCTCGAGCTCGACGATAAAGAGGGTTTGGCCTTCTTTTTGGTCGTTTGAGACCGTGGCGGTGATGCTCAGGCTTACCTCCCAATGATCGTTTTCCAGCTTCTGGTTTTTGACGGCCAGATTCACCTCAACCTTGGGCTCCGGTTGTTTGCCGAGAAAAATCAGGGGAGCATTGGGGTTTTCAAAGGAAAGGTCTTTGATATACATTTTTTGAAGCCGAAATACAGGGGCCTCTTCAGGGTTGGGTGGAGTGGTTTTATCAGTCATGGGGAATCCTTTGCTTTTGGTGAAGTAATAAGCCACAGAAAAAGGCGTTTGTGGGTTGATTAAGAGCTTATTACTATAGCCAGAAAGTCATGCTATTTCAAAGGGAAATAGCAAATTACTGCTTGGCGAGGATTCTCTGTAAATAAAAGCCAGTGAATGAATCTTTTTCTCCGGCGACTTTCTCCGGTGTTCCCTGGGCAATAATCCTGCCCCCTCCCTCCCCCCCCTCTGGGCCAATATCGATGATGTGATCGGCAGTCTTGATGACATCAAGGTTGTGTTCAATGATGACCACGGTGTTGCCGCTGTCCACCAGGCGGTTCAGGACGCGGAGCAGGTGCTGGATGTCAGCCGGGTGCAGGCCGGTGGTGGGCTCGTCAAGGATATAGAGGGTGCGGCCGGTGGAACGTTTTCGCAGCTCCCGGGCCAGCTTAATCCTCTGGGCCTCACCGCCGGATAGGGTCACCGAGGATTGGCCCAGGGAAATATAGGGCAAACCAACATCGGCAACGGTTGCCAGCCGATTTTTAATGGGCGGCACATTCTTGAAGAATTCAAGGGCCTCTTCCACGGTCATGGCCAGGATATCGGCGATATTCTTATCCTTGTACTTAATTTCCAGGGTCTCACGATTATAGCGTTTGCCGTCGCAGGTATCGCAGGTGACGTAGATGTCCGGCAAAAAATGCATGGCAATCTTGATAACGCCCTCCCCCTCACAGGCCTCGCAGCGCCCCCCCTTAATGTTAAAGCTGAAACGACCTGGTTTATAGCCCCTGGTCCTCGCCTCGGGCAGTCGGCAGAAAAGTTCCCTGATCGGGGTGAGGATGCCGGTATAGGTGGCGGGATTTGAGCGTGGCGTGCGGCCAATGGCACTCTGGTCAATATCAATAACCGTGTCGATCTGCTCGACGCCAACAAGGGAGGCGTACGAGCTGCTGCCTCCCCTTTTGTGACGAAGATGGTTGATCACCCCTTTATGCAGTGATTCGACGACCAGGGAGCTTTTACCGGAACCGGAGACGCCTGTCACACAGGTCATAAGGCCAAGGGGAAATTTGGCGGTAATAGTTTGCAGATTATTGGCGCAAGCTCCCTTGATGGTAATCCAGCCCTTCTTGGTTGAGGGCTTACGGCGCTTTGCCGGGATAGCGATTTCCAGCCGGCCGGAGAGGTAGCCACCGGTGACAGAGGAGGGGTCGTTAACCAGCCCGGCAACCGGGCCGTTATAGACCACTTCGCCACCATGGACCCCGGCCCCCGGGCCGATGTCGAGAACATGGTCGGCGGCAAGGATGGTATCGGTGTCATGCTCGACAACGATCACAGTATTGCCAAGATCGCGCAGGGTTGTCAGGGTTTTGATGAGGCGATCATTGTCCCGTTGGTGGAGACCGATGCTTGGTTCATCAAGGATGTAGAGAACGCCAACCAGTTGGGAGCCGATCTGGGAGGCCAGGCGAATACGCTGGGCCTCACCACCGGAGAGGCTTCCGGACGAGCGGGCCATGGTGAGATAGCCAAGGCCCACATCGCGCAGGAAGGTAAGGCGCTCCATAATTTCCTTGATGATCCGTTCAGAAATGAGGCGCTCCTGGCTGGTAAAGTGCAATTCCTGCAAGGTCTCGTAGAGACGGTCGATTGACATGGCTGTCAACTCGTTAATGGTCCAGGCGTCGATCTTGACCGCCAGGGCCTCCGGCTTGAGCCGGGCACCATGGCAGCGGGGGCAGGGTTGTTCGTTCATGAACTGCCCCAATTCATCACGCATGGCAGAAGAGCTGGTTTCAAGGAAACGACGGGCCAGATTGGGGATGAGGCCCTCAAAGGGGGTTTCCGAGGTCATGGAGCGCCTGTAGCGCACATAATGAAAGAAGATGGGTTCGCGGCCGGTGCCGTGCAGAATGACGTCCTGCGCCTTTTGAGGCAGCTTCTCGAAGGGGATGTCCAGTTTGAAACCATAATGGTCGCCAAGGGCGGCAAGGAGCTGGCTGGAATAGCTCTGGCTCCGCCGCCCGCCCCAGGGAGCCAGGGCCCCTTGGTTGATGGTCAGGGTGGGATCAGGCACCACCAGGTCTGGGTCAAAGAAATGTTTAAGGCCCAGGCCCCCGCATTCCTCGCAGGCCCCTTTCGGATTATTAAAGGAGAAGAGCTGGGGGGAGAGATCCTGCAGGCTGGTGCCGCATTGGATACAGGCTGCCCGCTCGCTGAGCAGTTGCTCTGTGCCCGTCTCTGGAAAATGGATCAGTAAAAATCCTTGGGCGAGCTGGACAGCGGTGTTGACAGTGTCAGCCAGGCGGCGCCGGGAGGAGTCCTTGACAACCAGGCGGTCCACCACCACCTCAATGGTATGGCGTTTGGTTTTGGTAAGGGTGATGGGGCTGTCCAGGGAGAGGATGTCGCCATCCACCCGGACTCGGACATAGCCTTCCTTGCGCAGGCGGGCAAAGAGGTCAATATACTCACCCTTGCGGTTGTCGATGAGGGGGGCGAGGATGAGAAGTTTTGTCCCTTCGTCAAGGGCCATGAGGGTGGTGACCATATCCTCAATGGATTGGGGCTCGATCCGTTCGCCACAGTCGGGGCAATGCTGGTGGCCCACGCGGGCAAAGAGCAGGCGGAAATGGTCATAAATCTCCGTAATAGTTCCCACCGTTGAGCGAGGATTCTTGCTGGTGGTCCGCTGTTCAATGGAAACCGCCGGGCTTAAACCCTCCAGGGTATCGACCTCAGGTTTGTCCATCTGGCCTAGAAACTGCCGGGCATAGGTGGAGAGGGACTCCACGTAGCGCCGCTGGCCCTCGGCATAAAGGGTGTCAAAGGCCAGGGATGATTTGCCGGAGCCGCTCAGGCCGGTAAAGACCACAAGCTTGTTACGGGGCAAATCAACATCGATATTCTTAAGATTATGCATCCGGGCGCCGCGGATGCGGATGGTGTTAGGTTCCATGG
>JBFFNX010000147.1:0-7894 GCA_041562995.1 Desulfurivibrionaceae bacterium | reverse complement strand
GTCGAAAACCGGTTTGGGGTGACCCCGATAACCACGCTGCGGGTAATCGCCGGCGATGACCAGCAGGTTGCGTAAACCGGCCCGGTCCCAGGCAAAAAGGAGACTTTCAATCTGGTTGCGGTTTTTGTCCTTGCAGGAAAGGTGGATGATGACGTCGAGTCCGATTTTACTGATCTCGATCCCCATGACCTCCGGGGAAAGGGCCGGATGACCGCCGGCGTTTTCAGTAATACTGACCGCCTGCAATCTGCCGTCAGCGCCGGCATTCCGGGCAAGGGTCAAGGCCCGGGAGTGGGCGGTGCTGCGACCGCCCCGGCTTGGCACCAGTTCGACGGTCAGGGTGAACTCGTCAGGGTTGGCCAGAGATCGTTGAAACTTGGAGTTTTTGTTGTTTATCACAGGGCCATTGTACCAGGAATGGGGGAGCTTTTGGTTGATTTCGATGATCTTGCTGTTGATATTAACATAAGGGGCTTGACTAGTTGAGCGGTTTTGTCTGAACATTTCTAACAGGAAAGAGTGAAGGTTTGGGTCACGATGATTGAACCGAAACTCACACTCTTTCAGATGAAGATAAAATGTTTTCTGAGAAATTCCATGGAATTGTATCAACCTGTTTCTAGCAAAGGACCAGAAGGACTCAATGCCGTTAATATGTTTCTTTCCACGGGCAAATTCATTATTACCATGATGGACTCTGTAATGCTTTTTATAGCCGATATCGACCAAGCCATCATGGCCACGCCAACCACATCAGAATGAATAACCCTATCAAGGGATACTTTTCCTCTTATTATTGCTTGCAACGTGGCTTTGGCGCAATCTGGCACAATCTCGGTATAGACTTTCTCTTGTCGTTGAAGAAGGCCAAATGCTGGTGTTTTGCCTGCTGCACCACGGCCACGATTACCCCTGATCCTTTTGGCGCTGAAATATGACTCTTCAACTTCAACGATGCCCTGGACAGGAGTTTCTGATTCGCAAAATTCAGCAATTCTGAGGCGAATCATAAATACCGGTTAATAGTATTTCTGTTTAACCGAGTTAGGGTAGTAATTTTTTGAGCATCCAAATCCAAAGAAAAATACTTTACAATTTCTCTGAATTTGGCCTCAGAAATAATTGAACGATTTATATACTTGTTTTTTGATGGCATGACTGGCTTTAGTGTACATTAAAGTATCCTCAACTGGTCAAGCCCCTTGCTTAATTATAATTGGTCTGGCAGGAGGAGTTTGTCTTGCCAGGCCAATGTGTTATAATTATTCTGCTTATTTTGTTGTTACAGTCCATTCTCTCAGTCACCGAGAGTTTTGATCATGGAAACAATTATTTCTTTTACTCTGGTGGCAGTCGTTTTGATTTCGGGAAATACCAACGTTTTTGCCGGTGACCTTGACGATGGAATCTCAAAGTTCAGCGATGACAGCATTTCGAGTTATGACGAGCTGGGCAAGGCTGATCAAAATATCAAATTTGTCATCATGAATTCCAAGTCAAGGGCCAAGGAAGTAGAGAAGGTGGGGGGCGCCGGCAACACCAAGACCTGGAAAACCACTGGTGATAACAACCGAAACAGTGTTGTCATGGAGCAGGCAGTAAAATTCTTGGCGATGTTGTAATTGTTGATGAGACTAAGAGCTACTAGAATCGACTGGTTGGTTTGCGTTCAGGATTTAGCCCGCCATAACTACAGATTGATTAATAACATCGAATTATATAGAAAAAGACCGCATTCCGACAAGTAGGGAATCGGCCTTTTTTCTATTTAGAGGATTTCTGATTATGACGGAAAAATCTACTTTGGGATTTGAAAGCAATCTCATCCCGGTAATGCGGGAAGGCGTTGAAGTGGTCAAGATGATCTGCTTCGGAAAGCTGAGCGCGTCGCTGGGTGCAAGATATACGCATCAGGACAAAAAATACCGCAGCATGCTTACCGGCGCGGTGATCAATGAAATATTCGGTACTACTAACAAACAGGAGCCATTTGCCTCTTTCGGTGATGAGAACCGCGAGATTATCGAGACGGAAATTAAGGACTTTGCCGTAAATTTTGAAGAGATGCGTATCCCCCTGACCGATGCCCTGCGTATGCAGTTCATTTGTGACAAGATGGATGGCCTTGAGGATGATCAGACCCTCAAACTTGCCAAGAAGAACGGCCTCTTGATTGAAGAACGCGATCTGCCCCTGCCCCATAGTTTTATGGAAATGGTCCGCCGAATAGGCAAGGCCATCGGCTTGATAATCCCGCCACTAGCGAGCGAAGCTGCCGCCACAGAGACCATTCAATAACTCCCCCCTGCTGCTCGCCACAGGATCATTCCAGCGAGTGCTCATCCGAGAATGTCCAAAACCCCGTTCGTGGGCAGGTCTTTCTGGGTTTTTGCTATTCCAGAGCCGTCCGATTAAGGCCGTTCCCCTGGATTAACCCCGCCGGAAGAACAGAGAGGGTTTTTCCTTGCTCTACTTTGTTGTGCTCTTTTTAAATTGCTTGACTAGACCTATTGAATTAGAACTTATAAAGTAAATTGATCTCGAGAAGAGTAAGCCTGGAGTGATCCTGGGGTAATCATCCCATTAATAACCTGCGCTCAAAAATAGAAATTAAGCCGCCATGGCCAATTTCTGTGCCGGGGTTATACCTCCGATTGGGGTGTTAGGCCGTTCATTGTTATATGTCCAAAGCCCTGAACCTCTTCAACTGAGAAGCAAAAGCGGGCCACCTGAATAATAGTGAGGTGACACTCTTTATTCTGGTGCTGCTGCAATTCGTAAGGTTTTTTCCATGACTGAGACGCAAATATTCACAGGGCAGTCTGAAGATTGGTCAGATAAATTTTTAGCCCCTGTTTTTGACCGCCAGACCCTTCTGGACCGCGACCTGTCCACAGTGCATCCCGGCAAAGGTTGGCCTGAATCCCGCTTTATATTCATCGAGGCCCAGGCTGGCCAGGGCAAGACGGTTCTGGCCACGCAGTTACTTGCCCGGCAGCAGGGAGATTATTACTGCTGGTACCGGATGGAGGCAAATGATTCGGCCCCCGGTTTTTTTCTGTCCAACCTGCAGGCCGGCCTGGCGCAAAAATTTTCCGAACTTTCTGGGGACGCAATTGTTGCCTCCCTTGAATCAGGTGGTGTTGGCCTTGATCAGTACAAGTTCCTGCTGGAGAGGATCCTTGCCGATCTGAAAAAAGTTGTTAGCGGTTCGCTTACAATAATTATTGATGATATCCACTTCTGCGAAAACTCTCCACAAACCATGGCCTTGCTCCTCCACCTGTTCAACAAGGCACCCCGGAAGCTCCGTTTTATTGGCGTCTCCCGGCGCAACCTGACGCCTTTGGCCGAAGATGTTAACGCGCCGGGACGAAAAGTTTTGCTTGCCAATGATGATCTGGCTTTTTCCGGCTTTGAGATCGCGGAACTGTTCAACCGTTTTTATGAAGTCCCCTTAACCCGGAAGGCGGTCCAACATCTGATCAAGGTCACCTCGGGATGGGCCATGGGCCTGATGCTGACCCATAAAAGCCTGGGAGATGAAATTGATGCGGCTGAGGTCGAAGCAAAACTGGCCGACCTCGAGACTCTCCAGAGCGGCTCCTTTCCATATTTTTTACAGCAACTTCTGAGCAATATGCGGACCGAAGAGCGTGAAACCCTGCTGATCCTCTCTTTACTGGATGATATTCCCGTCTCCCTGGCCGCTCAGATGACCGGCAATGAGGATATTGGGGCAGCCCTTGCCGAAGTCACCCGCAGCAACAGTTTTGTCCGTGCCTTGAACTCCGTACAGAATACTTACACGATGCATCATCTGCTCCAGGAGGGCTTGCGCAGTCTGGCCCAAACGGAAAAATCAGCCCAAGAGCTTCGCAGACTCTATGAAATTGCCGGTGACTGGTATCGGAGCCGGGAGCAATATCGTCAGGCCTTTCACTATTATGTTGTAGGGGGGAGCTATGAAACTGCGCAGAAACTCTTCCGTGAGGTCGGCCCCCATATGACCGAGAGGACCCGGCTTGACGCCTTGCAACGGAGCATCGATTCTTTGCCGGAAGAGACCATTGGCGAGTATCCATGGTTCGCCTATGCGCGGGGGTTGGCCTTGATAAACAGCGATCCAGTTGCGGCCCTGCCCTGGCTGGAGACTGCCCTGACTCGCTTCCGGGACGATGCTGATAGGATCGGCGAACTGCTCTGCTGCATGCAGATTATTTATTACTCCATGGCTGTCGATGGCTCTTATCTTCGTGGCTATCCTCTGCTCCAGCGGAGTATGGAGTTGTATGATTCCTATGGTGCGCAACTGGCTCCTCCCTTGAAATGCCACGCTGAAAATATTTTCCTGTTTGCCAATACCCTGATCTTTTTTAACTTGAACGAGGCGGACCGGTTTTTGGATTCAGGGCTGGAAAACGCCCGGAAGCTCGGCCTGGTTCACTTGGAGGCGGAAGCCCATCAGTCTCGTTTCTTTCGTTTCATACTGAGCGGCGATCTGGAGAACTGCCGCAAAGAAATGGAAATCGCCTGGTCCCTGATCGACCATCCCATGGTCAACGAACTGGTTCGGGCCTTCCTTGGCGTAGCCTGGTTGAACTATATCGAACTCACCGGTGATTTTGCTTCCTATGAGCGGCAGAGAGAAATCTATTGTCGGAAATTCGGAAGGGGGATTCTGGAGAGAAGTACGTTTCAAGCCTACCTTTTTATGTGGGATATGGAGATCCAGCTTGCCCAAGGTGATTGGCCGAATCTTGCCAAAAGCCTGGTCAAGGCGTTGGCCTTGGCCGGAGTCGCGGGTGGGCCACATTTTCGCAGTCAGTATCTTCTTTGCCAGGGGATTTATCTGGCCCATCTCGGCAAAAAAGAGGAGGCCTTGGCCGCAATCGAAGAGGCCCGCAGACTGAGAGAGATGGTCGGTGGCGAATATAACCAGATCAAGGGGTTATGCGCCTCAGGGGCTGTGCTCTCCCGATTAGGTGAGGAGGAAGAGGCCCTGGCCCAGTTCGACCAGGTCATCGAGAGCGGCAGTCATGTTCTGATGACTTCGGCCCTGGCCTACCGTTGTAACCATTTTCTGCAAAATGGTGTCCTGGACCTGGCGCTCCCCGACCTGCGGCGGCTGCTTGGGATTCTGAAAGAGCAAGGCTACCGACATTTCAATTTCTGGACTCCGCAGCTGATGGAAACCCTGCTGGCCGAGGCGGTCCGGCAGGGGATCGAAGTGGTCCTGGCCAGAGATCTGGCCGCGGAGCGTCTCAATGCTGCTATCCTGGAGGATGGTGCCATGATTCCCCTGCTGCGCATCACTTCTTTTGGCGATCTGCAGCTGGAATTCTGCGGTCAGCAATCGCTACCCTCCTCAGCCTTGACCGAGGCTCAGCGGCAGTTGTTGGGAGCCCTGCTGTGCAGTCCGGGCCTGGCTTTGCCCCAGGCCCATATCCAAGTGATGCTCTGGCCGGAGAGTTCGGAGAAAAAGTCTCGCAACAGCTTTGATACCCTGCTCTCCCGCCTGCGGAAAATTTTTCAGACTTCCCGAGGGAAGGATGTTGATGGCAAGCCGTATCTCTCCCTGAAAAACGGCATCCTCAGTCTCCGCCATTGCCGGATTGATGCCGATCTCTTTCAAGATCTACTGAAGAAAGGGCTTGATGCGTTTAAGGCCAAAGAGTACCGCTCGGCTGAGCTTCTGCTGCACCGGGCCATGGAGCATTGGCAGGGTGAGTTTCTGCCTGCGGTCAGAGCGGATCATGAGCTTGAGCAGCAGCGGCGGAACTATCATCAGAGCGGTCTGGAGTGTGCGCTGGCCCTGGCCGACACTCTGGAAATCTTGAAGCAACCGAAACAGGCGGTCGCGGTTCTGGAAAAGATCGTGCCCCGGGACCCGACCAACCACCGGTTGGCCAGAAAACTCTATTCGCTCTTGATCAGCCGGAATCAGCCGGCCCGGGCTCAGGATGCCGTTGACCGCTATGCCCAGACTCTCCGCAATGAGGGATATCCTGCCGCGGAAGTCGCCGAGATCATCGAATGCTTCTGGGATGATCCCTGAGAAGCTATTTGGCCGAAGCGGATCGGCAGTCATGCCAGAACTTATTTGAATTTTTTGCGGATGAAGAGCAGGTTTGTGCAGTTTCTGGATGGATTAATGAATAATATACACAAGATATACTATCTGAATTAAGCTTTGCTGAACAGGAGGATCTGAGCATGGGCAAGACCACAAAAGCTGTCGCCGAGGACGGGACCGAAATTGTTTATGAGATCGACGGGGCCGGCGAACCTCTTCTCTTGATCCATGGCGTGATGGAGGACCGTTCGGTTTGGGATGCACTCATGCCGTTGCTTGTTGAAGATTATCAGGTGGTTCGGCTTGATCTCCGGGGCCACGGTCAATCCGGTCATGGAACTACCTGTGATTTTGCTGCCCTTGCCGGTGATGTGGCGGCGGTAAGCCGAGATTTGGGGATTGATGTTCCCCATCTGGTCGGGCATTCCCTGGGGGGGGTGGTGGCAACCCTCGTTGCCGGCATGTTCGGGGCACGGTCCGTGGTGAATGTCGATCAGCCTTTTCAGGACCAGAGCTTATTTGTTGAAGTGGCCCGGCTTGAAGAGCGTCTCCGGGGCGAAGATTTTGTCGAGACGCTGTTGGGGCTCAAGGTCATGTTGGGCGAAGGGGTTTTGTCGGACGATCAACTGGACATGCTGCGTCGCTTTTCAGAAGCCGGCAAACAGGATGTTCTTCTGGCGCTCTGGGAGCCTTTGTTTCAGGGGCAGTTGGCGGAAATGACCGCGATGTTTGAAGCCTTTCTGCCGACGATCAGATGTCCCTATCTTTCCTTGCATGGTCGAACCCCCGCTCCCGGTTATCGGAGCTGGCTTGAAGGGTTGCTGGCTAATGGCAGTTTTGCCCTGATGACCGGTCTGGGCCATTACCCTTTCCTGGCCGATCCTACTGGTTTTGTCCAACGCCTCCGCGATTTTCACCATTCCCAGTGAATACTTGCCGGGCAACCTTCCCCGCCGTTAATCATTAAGCAGCTGCCGCCACGCTATCGGGTTTGGTGTGTGCCGGCAGTTGCCTCCCTGTCGTCAACTGTCCTTTTTTTAGGGAACGGTCCTGGCTGTCATCACTGAGTGGGGAATTTCACGCTTTTTTCAGGTCGCCCCACATTTTCTAATGAAGCCTGATGTTTATTTATCCCGGTAAACATCCACGTTCTTTTCAAAATTTCAAAATTTAATTTTTTAGCATGGCAAATGTCAGAAATATGTCAGGTCGCTCCGATATAATCACAATATAGTTTTTCATAAAAATCTTATGAAGGTGATTTATGTCCGAACATATGCTCATGGTAAAAAGATCAAACATCGGGGGCTGGGCCAAGCAGCTTGCGTTGGCTGTCACCCTCGCAAGCTGCTTGGCATTCCTGCCGGTAATGTCAGGTTATCTGACCGGAAGTGGCGGCTTGTTATATTCAGTATATGATGCTTTGCTGGTGTTTTGTTTCTCACTGGCGCTTATCGTGTTTTTTTATCTGTCAAGATCATTGAAGCCCGGTTCTTCTTTACTGCCAGACGAAGAAATCAATAGTTGTTGCTGACTCGAGGGCGCACCGCGGTTATAAAATGCCCTATATAATTATCTGATATTGAGGCAAATTACTTAATAAACGAACAGCAGTAATCCATAGTGGTTTTAACTTTGAGAGAGAATTTTGCATTCGCCGGCACCTCGAACGATTCCCCTGCTTTTACTTTCTGCCAAGCGTCAACCCCGGGCAGCAAAACTTCCAGCTCGCCGCTCATGATTTCCATAATCTCTTTTTCAGCTGTATTGAACTCATAGTCTCCCGGCAACATAATGCCGAGGGTTTTGCTGGAGCCG
>JBFFNX010000146.1:0-7959 GCA_041562995.1 Desulfurivibrionaceae bacterium | reverse complement strand
GCCAATGACCGGCAGCGCCCCGGCCCGTAGCCGCACCTCAAGCTGGTTCAAGCTGCAGGATGTCGGTTGCAGGGTAACGGCCCGGCTCCGCAGACCCTGCTCGGGCAGAGCACCACCGCCCACCATGGACTCAGTATCAATCGAGGAGAGTGCACAGGCCAGTCCCCCCTCCCTCTTCAGACTGCGGATCAATCTGGTGGCCCTTTTCTTAATGGTACCATACTCCATAGTCAGCATGGCCAGGGTGGGGATAGTATGGCGGACGTTATGCTCATCGAGATAGAGCCGAAAGATGGCCTCCAGGCCAGCCAGGGTGAATTTATCGATGCGCAGGGCGCGGTTGAGGGGATTTTTTTTGATACGGTCAATGATATCCCGGCGGCCGACAATGAGTCCGGCCTGGGGACCTCCGAGGAGCTTGTCGCCGGAAAAGGTGACCACATCAGCACCGCTCTTGACCACCTCTTGTACGGTGGGTTCCTTATCGAGCCCGAATCTGGACAGATCAAGCAAAGAGCCGCTGCCCAGATCCTCCATCACCGGGATGCCCTCTTTCCTGCCCAGGGCCACCAATTCATCCAGGGGCACCTCAGAGGTGAAACCGATCATTTTATAATTACTGGTGTGAACCTTGAGCAGCAAAGCCGTTTCTTCGCTAATGGCCTGCTCATAATCCCGCAAATGGGTGCGGTTGGTGGCCCCCACCTCGACAAGGCGGGCCCCACTTTTTTCCATGACATCGGGAATGCGAAAAGAACCGCCAATCTCAACCAGCTGGCCCCGGGAGACTATGGCCTCGCGGCCGCTGGCCAGGGTGTCCAGGGCCAGCAGCACAGCGGCGGCGTTATTATTGACCACCAGGCCGGCCTCAGCACCGGTGAGTTCGCAAAGCAGCTCCTCCACCAGACTGTACCGGCTGCCCCGCTTACCAGTGGCCAGATCAAATTCCAGATTGGAGTAACGAGCACCGGCCGCGACAATGCTGGCCATGGCCGAATCTGGCAGAAGAGAGCGGCCCATATTGGTATGGACCACGACGCCGGTACCATTAATCACCGTCCGGAAATGGGGTTCCATCAGCTCGGCAAGGCGCTTGTGAAAGCGCGGCACCAGGTGGTTTTTACCAAGGGCCTCGGCATTCTGCTCTTCGCCGCCCAGTATAGCCTGCCTGACATCATCAAGGAGGTCGCGCACCGCTTTTTTCACCAGGCGCAAGGGGGCCTGGCTCTCATCGTTAATCCAGCCGAGAAATTCATCGACCTTGGGAATTGCCTTGAGCAGCTGATGATCAGCCGCTGCTTCCTTATTTTTTTTCATGGGAACGCCCTTCCTGCAGCGGAGCTCATTTGAGGCTGCCGTCCTACTCATTTCGGGGGATGGGAAAGAGGAATATTGGTAAACATACCTCCAACCCCCCTGATTTACACCACAAAGGCGGGGAAATATAAAGTTTTTTTTGTTTTGAACTACCCGGCAGGGGCTGAAGTCCCTGCCGCCACAACTTCATCCCGCCAATTTTGACACCGGGTCCTTAGGAAGGCGCCAAACGTCTTGCCTGCCAGATCCGCAGCGCCCCCAGATAGGAAACAGCCAAAAGATAAAAAAACAGACTGGCTGCCCCGAGGGAGAGAAGATTTTCCCGACCCAGGGGGACCACATCAAAATAACGGGCCAGGGGTGTATAGAGAATCAAGGCCTGCAGGGCCATGGACACCAGCACCGACAGCCAAACAAAGGGGTTTGTAAAAAACCGCACCCCGTAGCCCTGGCGAATGACAAAGACCAGTACCATCTCGTAACAGACAACGAAGCAGAAAACCATGGTCCGGGCCAGAGCCAGGCGACCATCGTCACCGCCGCCGCCCCAGAACATGAAGAGGGCCAGGGCAATTGCCGTCCCCACCACGCCAAGCACCAAAAGAAGCATGAGCTTGTCGCCGGGCAGGATCCCCTCGTCCTTGGGCTTAGGAGGCCGCTCCATAATACGGTCGCTATAGCCATCGACGCTATAGGCCAGGGCGGGCGCCCCGTCGGTCACCATATTAATCCACAAAAGCATCACTGCCGTGAGCGGCAGGTTCATGCCGAGAATAACGGCCAGAAAAACGATGAGCACCTCGCCGAGATTACCGGAGAGCAGCAGCATGATTGATTTCTGGATATTATCGTAAATACCGCGCCCCTCCTCAATGGCCCCGACAATGTGGGCAAAGCTGTCATCGGTGAGGACAAAATCAGCCGCCTCCTTGGCCACATCAGTACCACTGCCCACGGCAATGCCGATATTGGCCTTCTTAAGGGCCGGGGCATCATTGACCCCGTCACCGGTCATGGCCACCGTGTGCTTCTGCTTCTGCAACATGGTGACAATCCGCTGCTTATGCTCCGGCACCACCCGGGCAAAGATATTGACCCCATCATTGAGGGCGGCATCAAGCTCGCTATCGGTGATGGTATCCATCTGAGCCCCGGTCAGTACGCCGCCGGTGATGCCGACCTCCTCACCAATGGCCCGGGCCGTTGCCGGATAATCACCGGTGATCATGATTACCCGTACGCCAGCCTTGCGACACTGCTCCAGGGCGGCAAACACCTCCGGCCGGGGAGGATCAATCATGGCCTGCAGGCCGACAAACACCAGGTTCTCCTCGACAAAATCGTGGCGGTCTTGCAGCTCTTTCCAGGCAAAGGCCAGGACACGCATGGCCTGGGAGGCATACTGATCGATGCGGCTGCCGATTCGGCCTCGCAGCTCCTGGTCAAGGGCAATAATCTCTCCCCCCACCAGGGCATGACTGCAGGAATCAAGAAGACCATCCGCACCGCCCTTCGTGAACATTTCCTCGCCCCCATGCCGGGCCACAAGGACACTCATGCACTTACGGCTGGAGTCAAAGGGCAGCTCGGCAAGACGCGTGCTCTTCTCTTCAAAACCGCATTTAGCGGCAGAAACAAGGAGGGCCGCCTCGGTGGGATTGCCGGTAATCCGCCAGCCGCCCTTATCCTCAAATAGCGTGGCATTATTACAAAAAAATCCACTGTGGATGACACGGGGCACCTGCTCGAGAGCCAAGGCCCCCGCCTCTGGGTTATAGCCGCCGCCCTCAAGGTCATACTCCTGGTCAAAGGTCCAGACCTTGCGCACCGTCATCTGGTTTTGGGTAATAGTGCCGGTCTTATCGCTGCAGATCACATCGCAACTGCCCAGGGTTTCCACGGCGGACAATTTGCGGACCAGGGCCTTCCGGGCCAGCAACCTTTTCACCCCGATACTGAGGGCAATGGTCACCACAGCCGGCAGGGCGGTGGGGACAGCTGCCACCGCCAGGCTGATGGCAATAAAGGCCACGCTGACAAAAAGCTCCTTGGTCAGTCCCTGGCCGGCCAGGATCTCCTTGGCACAGGCGGCGAGGAGCACAAAAACACAGACCGTAATGATCACCATACCCAGACGGCGGCCAAAGGAGTTGAGGCGTTTCTGGAGCGGCGTTATTTCCTCCTCTGCCTCCTTGACCAGGCGGGTAATGATGCCGATTTCTGTTGCCATCCCCGTCTTCACCACCACGGCCGTGGCGTTGCCGGAAACCACTGCGGTGGAGGAAAAAACCATATTCCGCTGCTCGGCCAGGGCAGCCTGGGCCGGCATGGATTCACTGCTCTTTTCCACCGGCAGACTTTCGCCGGTGAGGGATGCCTCGTCAACGGCAAAGACCGCATCGGTGAACAGCCGGCAATCAGCCGGCACCTTATCACCGGCAGCCAGGCGGACAATATCACCGGGGACCAGCTCCGCCGCTTCCACCTTATGCCATCTACCATCACGATGAACCGTGGCCTGCACCGTGGTCATTCTCTTCAAGGCGGCCAGGGATTTCGCAGCACTTAACTCCTGGAAAAAACCAATGGCGGCATTGACCGCGACGATAATTACAATGATAAGGGAATCGACATACTCGCCAATGGCCACCGCAAAGACCACGGCAAAGAGAAGAATGTAGATGATAAAACTCTTAAATTGATCAAAAAAAATCCGCCAGGGATGGGGGCCGTCACTGCTGTCAATTTCATTGCGACCATATTGGACCTGGCGTTGCAGGGCCTCACGAGAAGCCAGACCGATGTCGCTGGTCGCAAGGTCCGTAAAGATCTGGTCAATTTCCTTGGTTGTAAAATCACTCATGGCAAAGAGGCCACCGCAAATTAATTTATCAGCCAGATGGCTATATCACTGGTATTGGCCAGCAACCTGTCACTGACTCCACCCAGAAGACCTTTACGCTCGTCCGGATCGCGACGGCCCATGACAATGGTGCCGAAATTCTTATGCCAGGCCTGCAAGGCGATGTCCAGGGCCGGCTCCAGACCGCGACTGACCTCAAGACGATGGACGTTGGTCATATCAAAGCCTGCTTCACGTAAGAGCTGTTCAGGGGCATGAAAAATAAAATCGTCACCCAGGAGATGTTCCCGACACCACTCAGCCCCAAAGCTGACTTCACATTTTTCCAGGTTGACCTCGGACCTTCTGGCAAACAGGGCAGTGGAGTGGAAAAGGGTAATCTCCACCCCGGGAGTATCGGCGAAAATATAACCGAGATGATCAACCGCCTTGAGAATATGATTGGAACCATCCACCGGCACCAGAATTTTGCGGGAGTCCACATGGCCATCCACCACCCAGATCGGGATGTCCCAACACTTCTCAAGAATCGACTTGGTGACACTGCCCATGATAAGGGCCTGGAGCCGACCTATGCCCCGCCGGCCCACCAGTAAGGCATCGTATTTGCCGGAGCGGGCAAAATTCACAAGGTCTGCGGCCACGCCCAGCCGGGACAACTCAACCGCTGTCGTTACCTGACCCTTGCCAAAACCATGACGCAGCAGGTGATGGACGACTTTTTTCAAGTGGGCTTTGGCGGCCGCGAACTGTTTTTTGGTGCCGGGGGGCATGACATTGTGCTTATCCTCCTCAGTGAGCCAGTCAGAGACCACAGGCAAGTGGCCAGCAGGCACCATGCAGACGAGATGCATAAAAACGCTCTCATCCCCTTCAAACATCTGGCCAAGATAATGGGCCTCACTCAGGGAACCCAAAGAGCCGTCCACCGCCACTAAAATTTTCTTTTCCATGACCACTACCTCACGTCGTTAAGCCCTTAGTCATCAGTACCGTGGCATTTGATTTCAAAAATTTAGTATAGAGAAAGAGAAGAGCCCGGATCAACAGGAAAGGCGGACTTTTTTTTCATATTAATTTTCTATCGTTCCAGCTACTTAATAACGAGACGGACGGCAGCAACTCCCGTTTCTGCACCCTCGGCGTCCAGGGCCTGAGGTTCGACCACAAAGAGTCTCTCTGGGGCAATCCCCCCCTGAGCCGCCAGATACTGCAGGGCCTGATTGGCACGGTCTATGGCCAACAAGCGGAGCTGGCCATCGGCCACCTTAAGACTAGCCACTATATACTCTTCAATTTCTGGCACTGTCTGGGGGAAGGGTGCCGGTGTTGCACCGGAGGCCTTCAGGCGCAACTTAAAGATTTTCCTTAGGTAGCGTTCATACTCCTCTGGACTCAGCTGCACAGATTCCTCAGCAGCTTTATCGCCCTGGGGAAGCTTTGCCGCCTGCATCTTCTGGAGCTTCATCATCTTGACCAGGAGCTGATGGGCAAGGGCCCTGCGGTCTGGAGCCTCATCGACCTGCCCCATAATATCCATGCGAAGACCGGGCCTCTCAAAAAGAACATGAGCTATTGTATCAAGTTTAGCCTGGGCCTCAGAGGTGATAGTTGCCATCCCTGGTTCAAAGGGAACTGTTTGCAAATCTTCACCATCAGGGATCAGCGAACCAAGCAGCGCAAAGGGTGAGGTGGCAGCCTTGGTGATCAGGTTAACCAGAACCTGAAACACGACGCCGCCGATGCTGAATTCCGGATCATCGAGATTACCCTTAACCGGGATATCAAGGTTGATTTCACCCTGTCGATCCTTCAAAAGGGCAATGGCCAGGGAAATTGGCAGATTCATGTCGTCCGGACTCTCCACTGTCTCCCCCAGGGTAAACTGGTCTAGGAAAAGCTTATTTTCCCCGGCCAGATCTCGACCATTAACAAGGTAGTGCAAGCCAAGATTAAGCTTTCCTTTTTCAGTTTTATAACCCACATACGTTCCGGTGTACGGTGAAGCATGACTGAGATCAAGATCATGGAAATCCACCTGAAGATCTACAAAAATATCCTCCTGAAGAGGATTGATCTTGCCACTGATCGCCAAAGGCGCCTGCTGATTAACCTTGCCGCTGAAATCCACGGCAGCCTGGCTCTCCCTGGTCGAAGAAAGTCCGGCAATACTGCCATTTAAATCATGAAGGACGGCGGCATAGGCCGGCCGAACCTTGCGATCGGCAAACTCCAGCTGCCCATTTTCGACCACCACCTTTTTAATGACCACAGCAGTGCCCTGCTCAGCTCCCTCGTGTTCACCCTCTTTTTGAGATTTCTCCTTTTTCTCCTTGCCGCCAGCCACAGGCAGGGCGGCAATATTAGAGGAGCCATCCTCGAAAATAATCAATTTTGCCGCCAGCCCCTTGAGGCCAATATTGGCAATGGTCAGAGATTTCGGTTCGGTGCCAAACTCGATACCTTCAAGGCCAAGGCGCTGCCAACCCAGAAGGTTGTCCCCATGTATGGTATCCACCAGGGCAAGTTTGTCGAGCTGGGCCTGGCCCTGAAAGGCAACGGCAAGCCGGCCTTCCTGCTCGTGGACCGAAAGCCTGCCGCGGCTAGCCAGGACCCCATCTGCTACGGCGACATTCACCTGCGCCTGGACATAGGGCTGATACGGCTTTATGGTGATATTTGCCAGCTCATACTCAACGACCCCAAACAGGGGGTTGCTGCCGATCTGACCGTGCCCCTTGATCTCTCCTGTGCCATTGAGCTGTAAAGCGAAGGTAAGATCGGCCCTGTTGTCGGCAGCGGTGGAAAAATGAGCCAGAGTGAGGTTCAGCGCCTCGACCTGGTGCAGGGCCGGTCTGGCCGTGCCAGGGGTGGCATCATGGAAACGTCCACTGGCCCCGGCAATTTCAAACAGATCTATAGCCACCACCAGGCCCTGCTCATCATCCTCTGTTGCCGGGGCCTTGGCCGCCTGCTTGGTGGCCCCGGTCGCCAACAGGGCCAGCGGCAAAATATCACCATTCTCCCGGCGCCACGCTTCCAGGGCCAGATCCTCAACAGAGACCTTTTGCAAATGGACCTGCTTTTCAAGAAGATTGGCGTCAGCAAAGACCAGGGTGAGACGGGGAAGTCGGAGATATTTACGTTTCTCGCCATCCACCACCTCCACTTCGCGGACCACCACCTCGCCGGTGACAGAAAGCCGTGGGCCTTTGGTGTCGTAATTGACAAAGGAAATTTTAATATCCAGGTCAACAAGGGCTGATTGAAGAATGATCCCGGTTTCATTAGGGATATAGGCAAGATAGGAGGGTATATCGATTCCAGCCATCTTCAGATCGACAATGGTTTCCTGGGAATCGGCAAAGGGCTTGACCATACCACCAAGCGCCAGGGGGGTACCGTTAACAAGGGCAGAAAAGGAGGGCTGGACGTACGTTTCAATCTGATAGGGCAAATTAGAGACAGCAGGAATGGCCATGGCCAGCTCGCCAATGTGGTGGACAGTGCCCTTGGGCTGGTCGTTAAATTTGATCTCGCCACCGGCAATCTCAATATTATTGAAGGAAAAGAGCAAGGGATCTCCAGGGGCTTGCCCTTCGGCCCCCAACTCACCGCCGCGCCTTAACAGATCAGTAAAGCTATAGATATTATCGGTGTGCCGACTGACCTCTATCCGGGGATGGGTAAGGGCAAAACTCTTGACAATAATGGCCCTCTTAAAAAGGGAAGCGGCCTGCAGGTTGACAACAAGGTCATCAAAGGCAACAAAGGGCCCT
>JBFFNX010000145.1:0-7962 GCA_041562995.1 Desulfurivibrionaceae bacterium | reverse complement strand
GTTACGGCCCAGCTCGCAGGATTGCCTGTGGTGTTGACAGACTGTCAGGCTGCCACTGCTATTAAGGCGCTCTGGTCTGTATTACAGCAAAGGGTCATTAGTAATGTTTTGGCAACGGCAGCCCCCAAGGTCGCTTTTCCCGCCCTTTCCTCCCCCGCTGAAATGCGCCCCGGCTGAGCTGGCAATTGCTATTGTTATTGGTAACAGCAACGCGTGATAAATTGCAAAAGTCAGGCGATTCATACACGGATTTTCAGTCAGTTGTTCTGCCGACTGAGCTATTCCATCGAAAAGATTCAATCTTTTAAAAAAAGGGGGTCTGCGGCCCTGTTACGGCTCACAAAGAGGGACAAAGCAGTGGGAGAATCCCGGCAATAAAAAAGGGTTTCCAGGAGAAACCTGAAAACCCTTGGTATGACTGGTACCGGAGGTCGGGATCGAACCGACATGGGGTTGCCCCCGCGGGATTTTGAGTCCCGTGCGTCTACCTATTTCACCACTCCGGCTAATGTATGTCCGCCTCCAGCTAAATATGCGGAAACGCAGGTCAATATAGAACAGGACCCGTTAGGGTGTCAAGACTTTAGGATGTCCATGGAAATTGTCTATGCAAAGCGCCTGGGGCATCAAGAGGATGGATTGTATACTTTGTAAAATTTCAGAACATAGTCGGCCCCGGAAATCAGGGTCAGAGTCAGGGCAACATAGAGGATGAATCTCCCGATTTCATGGAGATTGGCAATGGGCAAGATCCCTAGGGGAAACATCAGGGTGGCTAGGGCGACAATCTGAATAAAGGTCTTCCACTTTCCCAGTTTACTGGCGGCAATGACCAGCCCGGAAGCGGCGGCGACGCCGCGCAGGCCGGTAATAACCAGTTCCCGGGCCAGGATAAGAAAGGCTACCAGGGCTGATAATCTGCCCATGGGGATGAGCATGATAAGAACGGAGGTGACCAAAATCTTGTCGGCCAAGGGGTCCATCAGTTTGCCAAAGGAGGTCTGTACCTCCCAGCGGCGGGCCAGAAAGCCGTCAAGATAATCGGTGATGGCCGCCAGCACGAACAGGGCAAATCCGATAAGGGCCAGCCAATTTTCGACGCCGGGGCGCAGACAGAAAAGCAAAAAAGGGACCACCATAAAGCGGAAGCCGGTGAGAAGGTTGGGGATGTTAGAGAGGCTCACGGCTAGTTTAGGTAAGTTTTTTTAGTTTTATAGTGCTGGTATCTCAGGAGAACAGAGCGCACATAGTTTTTGGTTTCGGTAAAGGGGGGGATGCTTTTGTACTTCTTGACCGTGGCAGGGCCGGCATTATAGGCGGCCAAAGCCAAGTGCATATTGTTGTCGAACATATCAAGCATCCGGCGCAGATAACGGCAGCCTCCCTCGATATTCTGGCGGGCGTTAAAGCTATTTTTGACCTCCAAGTCGCCGGCCGTGGCGGGCATGAGCTGCATCAGGCCCCGGGCTCCCCGGTGTGATACGGCGTAACTGTCAAAGTTTGACTCTGCCTCTACCACCGCTTTGACCAGATGGGGGTCAAGTTTGTATTTATCAGCTGCTTCCCGGATAAAATAATCATACTCACGGATATCCGCCTGCTTCCGGTACTTACGCAGATAGGCAACCTGGTTCTTATCATTAAATCGCGGGTCATGGGGGGCATTGGAAAAATGCACCGTTCCCTTGCTGTCAATGAAGGTATAGATCTCGGCGCTAGCCGGCGCGGCCGTGGTTATAAGCAGGGCCAGGCAGAGGCCTATATAACAGGACATATGAGAACGTAGCATTGTTTCATCTTAGTAACTTTCAGAACAAGGAGCAAGGGTTGTCCTCCAGTTTAGCGACAACCCTCTGTTTCCCTTAATAAAAAAATAAGACTTACTTTTGGCGCTTTTCCCAGTCCTTGAGAAAACTCTCCATACCAAGATCGGTAAGGGGATGCTTGGCCAGTTGGGCAATGACCTTAAAGGGGATGGTGGCGATATCAGCACCGATAAGGGCCGCGTCCATGACGTGCATGGGGCTGCGGACACTGGCAACAATGACCTCTGACTGGTAGCCGTAATTGTCATAAATGGTCATCATGTCGCTGATCAGATCCATGCCGGTCTGGGCGATATCATCAAGACGGCCGACAAAGGGGCTGACAAAGGAGGCACCGGCCTTGGCGGCCAGTAGGGCCTGGGCCGTGGAAAAGACCAGGGTGACATTGGTCTTGATACCCTCGGCAGTGAAGGCCTTGGTGGCCTTGAGGCCCTCGGTGGTCATGGGAACCTTGATGACGATATTGTCGCTGATCTTAGCGAGTTCACGGCCTTCCTTAAGCATGCCCTCACTATCCAAGGCAATGACTTCGGCGCTGATCGGGCCGTCAACAATGCTGGCGATCTCGGCAATAATCTCTTCAAACGGTTTGTTTTCCCGGGAAATGAGAGTGGGGTTGGTGGTAACGCCATCAACCATGCCCATATCCACGGCCATTTTGATCTCATCAATATTTGCGGTATCTATAAAAAATTTCATGATTCTCTCCTTTTTTGTTGTTCAGTAAATGTATTGAGACATTCCTTGCTGCAGAAATAATGGGTCTTGCCGTCTTGCTCCACATGAAGCGATTGGCTCTGGGGCACATAGGTGTGACAAATAGGATCTTCGGCCAGGGTGTCCTGGACCTGGATCTCAGGAGGTGGCTGGCTGGAAACGGGCTTTTTTTTCCGGCCACCAAAGAGAAGCCGGTAGAGGATGTAGAACAGAACAGCCAGGATAAGGATGCGGATTGGATGCATGGTCTATGGCCACCTTATTTTTTCAACGTGATCTGTGGTCTGCAGGGCCATCAACATCTGCCGGGTCGTCAGACCAAGGACGGGGTGGAGATGGTCCGGGGCGATATCCATCAAGGGGGCGAGGACAAAGAGGCGGCCACTGACGCCCGGGTGGGGCACCTCCAGATCGGCATCCTGGATAATCTGGTCGTCATAATAGAGGATATCCAGGTCAACACTGCGATCATGGCCGGCGGCCCGGTTACGACCCATGGCCCGTTCGATATTAAGCATGACGGCTAACAGCTCGCGGGGGGGAAGGGTTGTTTCCAGAGCACCCACGGCATTGGTAAACCAGTTGTCCGTGCTTATCCCCACCGGCTCTGTCTTGTAAGGTGATGAGAGGCTGAGAAGGGTGAGGCCCTTTGTTTGCCCCAGAAGCTGCCAGGCCTGCTGCAGATTCTGGCGGCCATTGCCAAGGTTGGAGCCTAATCCGATAAATACCAAGGCCATAGCCTGTCTTTTACCCGTTGAAGTTGCAGGTTTTTGCTGTCCGTCGCCAGCGTAAAGGCTGGCAAGGGTATCATAAATATCAGGAACGGCCGTTAGAGGTCAGCCAATCCCAGGACGTCGAACATGGTGAACATGCCGGTTTTTTTAGTTGCCAGCCAGGCCGCGGCCTCGGCCGCACCGCGGGCAAAATTATCGCGGCTATGGGCGCGGTGGGTCAGTTCAATACGTTCGCCAGGTCCGCAATAATAGATGGTATGTTCGCCGACGATATCCCCACCGCGGATGGTCTGGATGCCGATTTCGGTCTTGGAGCGTTCACCGATAATACCGTTTCGTTCATAAACACCCACCTCGGCAAGGTCGCGGTTCACACCCTCGGCCAGCATCTCGCCGAGGCGCAGGGCTGTGCCGCTGGGGGCGTCTTTTTTCATATTATGATGGGCCTCAACGATCTCCATGTCATAGTCGTTGCCGAGGATGGAGGCGATTTTCTTGGCAATCTTGAACATGACATTGACCCCCACCGCCATATTGGCCGATTGGACAATGGGCATGTTGGCGGACAGGGCTCGGAGTGCATCAAGGTTATCCTGGCTCAGACCCGTGGTGCCGATGACCATGCCCTTGGTATGGGCGGCGCAGATCTTGGCAAAGGCCATGGTGGCAGCGTGAAAGGTGAAGTCGATGACCACGTCACCCTGATCGATAATCTCTTCAAGGCTGGGAGAAATGGTGACGCCCACGGTGCCGTAGCCCCCTACCTCGCCCATATCCTTACCCACAGCAGGGTTGTCTGCCTGCTCAAAGCCGCCTACCAAGGTGAGATTGGGGTTTTGGTTCACCATATAGCCGATACGTTGGCCCATCCGGCCACTGGCGCCGGCAATTATTACCTTTGTCATGATTATGTCCTCTTATAAATCCAGATAACTAGATTAAACCTTGGGCCTTGAGCACGGCAGTCATACGCTCTTCGGCATCCGCACCCATGGTCCACAGGGGCTGGCGTGGTGTAGCGGATTTGATTTTGCCCATCAACTCCAGGGCCTTTTTGGCCGGTACCGGGTTGGTGTCAAAAAACATGGAGCCCATCAGCGGGAAGAGCTGGTACTGGATTTCGCGGGCACGGGCGACATTGCCGGCCAGGGCGGCGTTCATCAGGTCAGCCATACCCTTGGGGTTGACGTTGGAGGTTACCGAGATGACACCTGTGCCACCCAACAGAACCAGGGCCAAGGCAGTGAAGTCGTCACCGGACATCACCGCAAAATCGGCGGGACAGCGGCCGATGACGTCACAAGCCCGGTTCATGTCGGCCGTGGCCTCCTTGATGCCAACAATATTATCCACCTCGGCACAGCGGGCCACCGTGGCAGCAGCCAGATCAATGGAAGTGCGGCTCGGTACATTGTAAAGGATGATGGGGATATCCACGGCCTCGGCCACGGATTTAAAATGCTGGTAGAGACCTTCCTGGGAAGGTTTGTTGTAATAAGGAGTGATGACCAGGGCACCGTCGGCACCGGCAGCCTTGGCATGTTTGGTGAGCTCAATGGTCTCGGATGTGGAGTTTGAGCCGGTACCGGCTAAGACCGGTACACGGCCGGCCACAGTGGCGATGGTGAGCTCCACCACCCGGTGGTGCTCGGCGTGGCTCAGGGTTGCAGACTCACCGGTGGTGCCGCAGGGCACGATGCCGTGGGTGCCGGCGGCGATCTGAAACTCGATAAGATCCTTTAAGCCCTGCTCGTCCAGCTGACCATCAATAAACGGGGTGACTATGGCGACAAAGGCTCCACGAAAGGGGTTCATAGCACTTCTCCTTATTCCTTAATTCGTTCTCTGTATAAAAAGCAAATTTGCGGTAAATATCGTTGCCGGATGAGCGCTTGGCTCCGCCGGTTTTTTAGCGTACAGCCTCGTGGTGAAGCTGGCCTTCGTATATAAAGTTGGCTGGCCCTTCCAAGAAGACATTCCGCACCAGATTTTTTTCACGATCCTCAATGTCAAAATAGATGGTGAGAACCTCGCCCCCGGAGCTCGTTACCGCCACCGGGCTCGTTACATAGCCGAGCAGTCCACCGAGCAGGGCGGAGGCCACCGCGCCGGTGCCGCAGGCCATGGTCTCGTCCTCCACGCCGCGCTCATAGGTGCGCACCGTCAGTGATGACGGGCCCGTGACCTCGGCAAAATTAACATTGGTGCCGGCCGGCTGGAAATGGCCATGCATGCGGACCTCACGGCCCCACTCCTTCACCGGGGTCTGGCCATTGCTCTCCACGAAATAAACGGCATGGGGCACACCGGTGTTGGAAAACTGGATGGTTCGTTCTTCACCGCCGAAGATGAGGGCGCGCCCCTGTTCAGTGGCGGTGGGCGGCGTCATCTCAAGCTTTACCTGGTCGCCGATCACCTCGGCCCGGATCAGGCCGGCCACGGTCATAAAACTCATGGTGGCCGGGGCAATCCCTTTACTGTAGGCATAACGGGCCGCACAGCGGGCGCCATTGCCGCACATCTCGGCCCGGGAGCCGTCACCGTTAAAGAACTGCCATTGGAAATCGGCCTCAGGGTGCTGCTCAATAAGGATCAGGCCGTCCGCACCCACTGAGAACATCCGTTTGCACACCTTGGCGGCAAAGGCGGCCATCTCGGTCTCTTTTAAAAAGGGCTGGCGATGGTCAATGATGATGAAATCATTGCCGGTGCCGCTCATCTTGGTAAAGGGTATCGGAAAATTCATAAAGCAAATGTTTTTTCACCACAGAGACACAAAGACACAGAGTTTTTTAATTTAATCTCTGTGTCTTTGTGTCTTCGTGGTTGTCTTAAAATATTATTTGGGGATCATTTCCCCGGCAATCAGCATCTCCAGGGACTCCCGTTTACGGATGACATGGAACTTGTCGCCGTCCACCAAAACCTCCGCCACCTTGGGCCGGGTATTATAATTGGAGGACATGGTAAAACCGTAAGCGCCGGCGCTCATCACGGCCAGCAGATCATCCTGCACACTCACCGGTACCTGTTTGTCCCGGGCCAAAAAATCGCCGCTCTCGCAGATGGGTCCCACCACATCGCCAAGTTCTCGGCCCTGGCCGCGGTCCTCAACCGGCAGGATGGCGTGGTAGGCATCGTAGAGGCTGGGACGGGCCAGGTCATTCATGCCGGCGTCAACAATGGTAAATTTTTTGCCGCCCTGCTTGGTATATAAAACCTTGGTCACCAAAATGCCGGCGTTGCCCACTATAACCCGTCCCGGTTCGAGGATCAAGGTATAGCCCAGATCACCCAGTTCCTTCTCCAGGGCCTTGGCATACTCGAGGGGGGCCGGCGGTTCTTCCTCATTGTAGGTAATGCCGAGGCCGCCGCCCAGGTCAAGATATTTGATGGCGCAACCCGTCTCCTGGAGGCGGAGGAGGAATTTTTTCACCTTGGCCAGGGACTCGACAAAGGGTGACACATCGGTGAGCTGGGAGCCGATATGGCAGCTCACCCCCACTACGTCGATGTTGGCCAGGCCTGCGGCGCGTTGATAGACAGCTAAGGCGTCGGCTATGGGCACGCCAAACTTGTTTTTGGCCAGGCCGGTGGAGATATAGGCGTGGGTCTTGGGGTCAACATCGGGATTGACCCGGAAGGAAACCGGGGCCCGGACGGCCAAGGAGGCAGCCACCTCCTGGAGGGCATCAAGCTCCTGTTCCGACTCGACATTGAACATGAGGATGCCGGACTCAAGGCCATATTTTAGTTCGTCCCGGGTCTTACCCACCCCGGAATAGACGATTTTCTGAGGATCAATACCGGCCTTCAGGGCCCGGAACAGCTCGCCGCCGGAGACGATATCGGCGCCGCCGCCCAGGGAGGCAAAGAGGTTTAAAATGGCGATATTGGAGCAGGACTTGGTGGCAAAACAGGTGATATGGGGGACGGCAAAGGAGCCGTCAAAGACCTGAAAATGGCGGCTTAGGGTCGCCTTGCTATAGAGGTAGAAAGGGGTGCCGACCTGGCTGGCAATGTCCTTAATGGCCACGTCTTCACAGTGGAGCTGGGTATCTTTATAATTGAAATGGTTCATGGTCGATTAAATTTGTTTTTTATGGGCTCTACGGTTTTGTGTACGACACCGACTGTGAGGGGTCAGATTCGTTACGGCGCATGCCTTGGTCAAAGGCCGTTACCCGGTAGCGATAAACACCGGCTGGCAGCTCGCTGAGATCGGCATAGTTGATGGTGCCGGCATCAGTGGTGGCGATCCGTTGCCATGTCCCTTCTGGTCCACTTCGGTAAATATAATAGCCGGCGACATCGGCATCGGCCGAACCTTGCCAGTGCAAGTGTACTCCTTCCAGGCGCTGAACAGTAAGCAGGTTGGTGGGGGGCGCGGGAGGTGTCATGTCAATTGGCATACCGATGGCGCTCGTGCTGGCACTGCCCAAAATCATGACCCCCTTTTCAGCATGAACGGCGCGAACCTGATAAAAATAGGTGCGGCCGTTGGTCACGGCAGGGTCGATATAAGAGAGCCCTGCCACCGGAAATCCCAAGGGGCTGAAATCAGTATTGTCCAGGCTGCGATAGACCTGATACTGGATATCTGCAACCTGTGAGCCGTCTGTCCGGTGGGTCACCGGCGCCCAAGACAGGGTAAGGGAGCTGTCATCGCTGGCAACCTGGAGATC
>JBFFNX010000144.1:0-7985 GCA_041562995.1 Desulfurivibrionaceae bacterium | reverse complement strand
GGTCTCTGCCTGCCGCCTCCCTTCACCAAACCTGTCCCTAAAAACAGGGCGGCCTTGGCCAGACCATGATGGAGGACATAGATAGTGACCGCATTCTTGACCTGGAGCCACCAGGCCGGCGACAGCAGGCCGCAGCCAACAATCATGGTCATCAGTCCCATCTGGCTGATACTGGAATAGGCCAGAATCGTTTTGGGCTCCTGTTGGGTCAAACCTACCACAACGCCGTAGAAGGCGGCAAGAAGCCCAAGCACTACAAAAACAACGGCCCAGCCAGGCAGGGCAACCTCTTGACCGGTGGGCAAAAATCGCAGCCAACCCAAAAGACCGGCCTTGATCATGACGCCGCTCAACACGGCACTGGCCGGCACCGGCGCAGCAGGATGGGCCAAGGGGAGCCAGACATGGAGGGGCAAGGCCCCAGCCTTGATGGCAAAGCCCAAGAAAAACAACAGTACGCTCACGCTTGCCGGCCTGCTGTTGGCCATGGTGCTGAGTTTCAAGTCAGGAAGATGGCTGGCCATCAGGACCATGCCGCTAAAGAGCAGGACCTCTCCCACCATTACCAGAACAATGTAAACCTTGCCGGCCAGGCGCGCCTCTTCACTTCTTGTATGAACGATAAGGCCATAGGCGCTGAAGCTCATCAGGGCAAAGAAGAGGTAAAAGCCCAGCATATCCTGGGCCAGGATCAGGCCAAAATTAAAGGCCATGCTGATCAGATAAAAAAAGAAGAAAGAGCAACGTCTGGGGTCGTTACGCAGATATGAACGCCCGAAAAAGGCAGAAAGCAGCCATACCAAGGCGGCCAACAGCAAAAACCGCTGACCGAGAAGATCAATACCCATCCGGCCCCCCATGAAAAACCAGGCCACCTCGAGATTGATCCCGGGCTTAAGGAACAAGGCCGCGCCAAGGGCAGGCAAGGCAGACCACGGCGCCAAGATCACACCGACCCTTTGCCAGGCGGGGACAAAAAGGACGAAGGCCACAACCAGGGGCAGACCCGGCACCATCGAAAGAAGCAGGACCTGGAACTGGTCATTGAACAGGAGTTGGCTCGTCATAGGCCGTACCCCGCGCTGACGATAAAACGAACCCAGGCCAAGGGGCTGAGATTACTATTGGCCAGCAACCCCACGAGCAGGGATGCAACCGCCGTAATCACCGGGGGAGCAATGAGCATCCAGTGGCACTCCAAAGGCCCCACCATACCGGAATCCTCAGGCCACTCACCTGCCGGCTCCTTGAACCAGGCCCCATAGAGTATGGGTAGAAAATAGGCGGCATTCAACAGGCTGGAGAGCACCAATACCCCGATGATCCAGCCCTGCCCCTGGGCAAGGGCGCCAATACCCAGATACCACTTAGTGACAAAGCCGGCCATGGGCGGCAGGCCAATCATGCCGAGGGCCGCCAGGCTGAAGGCCGCCATGGTCAGGGGTAACCGCCGCCCTACCCCGTTCATTCTGCTGATATTATGGATACCAAGGGTCTCGGCAATATTCCCGGCACAAAAAAACAGGGTTATCTTCATCAAACCCTGATGAACCAGGTGGACCATTCCCCCCATAATGGCCAGGGGATTGCCAATACTAATACCCAGGGCAATATAGGACACCTGACTCACCGTGGAAAAGGCCAGCCGGCGCTTGAGATTGTCCTGTTTGAGTGCTTGGATGGAGCCATAAACAATGGTCACGGCGGCCAACAGCGTCAGGGGCCGGAGAAGGTCGAGCTCATTAGTGGTTTCCAGACCATAGACGTCAAGGACGATGCGAATAATACCGAAGGCCCCGGCCTTGACCACGGCCACGGCATGGAGCAGGGCACTCACCGGCGCCGGGGCCACCATGGCCCGCGGCAACCAGCCGTGCAGAGGGAAAAGGGCCGCCTTCACCCCCACTCCGGCAATGAGCAGACAAAAAATCGCGCGCAGGGTCTGGCCGTGGCTGGCCACCAGGGGGGAAAGCACCCCTTCCCTGCTAAAATCAACCGGGCCGGCCAGGGTATGAAGCCAGACCACGCCGAGAAAAAGAAGGAGCCCCCCGGCCAGGGTATAGATCAGATAAACCCTGCCGGCCGCCGTGGCCTCTGCGGTGCCGCGATGCACGACCAGGGGATAGGTGCTCAGGGTGAGCATCTCAAAGAAGAAAAGAAAGGTCAGCAGATTGCCGGCCAGGGCGATTCCAATGGTAACGGTGACACAGAGGCTGAAATAGCCGAAGAAATGGCTGCGGTTCGGCGAATCCTCGAGATAGGCAATGGTGTACAGGGTGGTAAAGAGCCAAAGAATAGTCGACAGGGTGACAAAGAGGGCGGAAAGGGCGTCCGCCCGCAGGACCAGCTCGACATCGGGCAGAAGGACAAGATGGACGGCAAAACTATGGCCATGAGAGATGCCAAGGATCATGACCAGCACCAGAACCATTTTGGTAATGGCGCCCGAGAGGTTCAATATTGTCCGCCAACCCCGTTGCTCCTCGGCAAGGGTGAAGATAATAAGACCCGGCACCAGGGAACTTAAAAGAATCATGACCAGCAGCCAATTTTGCCAGATCATCCCGCCACCCCCAAAAGGGCCAGGGGCACCGGGGCAATGAAGCCGAGAAGGATGGCGACCAGGGCGAGGGCCAGGGCGCTCCACTCCATACTGGCGGCGACCACCACCGGGCCGCGCCCCTCCCCCTTCTGGGCACTGAGGATATGGGACACCGCCCGGCAGATATAGGCCGCCGTCAGGCCGCTGCCCACCACCATAATAAGCACCAACCACCACTTGGCCTGGCTGAAGGCCTGACTCAAATACATATACTTGGCAATAAAACCGCCGCTGGGCGGCAATCCCATCAGACTGAGGCCCCCCAAGGCAAAGGCAAAGGTGGTTATCGGCAGCACCTGCCTGACCCCGTCCAAATCATTGATCCGATCATGGCCCCTCTGGACAAAGATGGTGCCGGCGGCCAGAAACATGGCGGCCTTGGCACAGCTATGGGAAATGGCAAAATAAAAGACGGCAGACGTGCCCTGCCCCGCCCCGGTCGCGATCAGGGGAAAAATAATAAAAAGGTAACCGACCTGGGCCACCGTGGAATAGGCGACCAGCATCTTCAGGCGCTGCTGGCAAAAGGCCTGAAATGCCCCCCAGATGATGGCCGCCCCGCCTAGGGCAGCCAAAAAAGCGCCGCCGCCTTCACCGACCAGGGGAAGAAAGCCCTGCCAAAACCGGAAAAACAGGTACCAGGAGCCCTTGATGACCAGGCCTGAGAGGATGGCACTCACCGGGGCCAAGGCATTGGCATGGGCCGGCGGCAACCAGAAATGAAAGGGAAAAAGGGCGGTCTTGAGCATCAGGCCGACACTGATTAAGGCCATGGCCATGGCAACCGGAGGAGACAGGCAAAGGGCGGCCTGAATGGTAGCCAGATCTAGGGTGCCATAGGTCTTGTACAGGAAGGCCACCCCCAGCAGAAAGCTTAAAGAACCAAGGAGACTGACCAGCAGATAGCGCATGGCAGCAACCTGGGATGGCGGCTTAGCAGAGAGGGCAGTAAGGCCGACGCTGCTTAAGGCAACAAGTTCCAGGGTGACATAGATGTTGAAGATGTCAGCGCTCAAGAACAGGCCGTTCATGGCCGCCCACAACAAAAGCCACAGCGGCCAGAAAGAACGTTCCTGAACGATCTGGCGGCGCCCTTGACCACCCATGGCAATCCTGCTTTGGAAATAACCGCCGGCATAGATACTGATGGCAAAACCAGTGACCGCCGTCATCAACACCATAAGAACAGCCGGGCCATCGGCGCGCAGGGAGATGCCCAAGGGCGGATACCAGCCGCCAAGGCCATAACGGAACGCCCCGTGTCGCACCATTTTCCAGCACAAGGCGCCACTGGCAAGGGAGGTAACCAGGGCGCCCAGAAGGCCCGGCAACCGCGGCTGTTGCTTGGCCCAAAAAGCGACCAGGGCCCAAAATAGCGGCAGGATAACGGGCCAGATGATCCAACAATCTGAGACAGACAGCAGGCCCATCATCTTTCATCGCCCCTTGCCCTTATTTTCCGGAGATCATGAATATTTGCGGTTTCCTGGACACGGCAGGCCAGGGCCAGGGCCACTGCCGTGCTGCTGACGGACACCACAATGCCGGTAAGAACCATGGCATGGGGGACAGGATCAATAACTATGCCGCGACCATGGGCAATGGTAACCAGAAAGAGAAAAACGCCGCTTGCCATGATATTGGCCGCCAGAATCTTGCGGAGCAACTGGGCACAGGATATGAGGCCAGCCAGCCCGACCACAAAAAGCAAAAGGCCGGTCAGGCCATAGACAAGGGCCGGCGTAGAAATCATCGCTCTTCACCCTCGCCAGGGGACGGCTCATCCTGTCCGGCCATTTCTTGGTGGGCTTCAGGTCGGCGTCCGCCGAACAGCGCCGCCAGGGAGAGGCCAATGGAAAGGGCAGCCACAGCCTCCAGGGCGACGATGGTCATTGCCGCCATCTCCCGGCGGTATTCCATGAAATTGCGGCCCTGGCCCAGCGCTATTACGGCGACCAGCAGGAAAAAAAAAGGTCCCAAGCAGATGCCCCAGGAAAGCAAGCCCTTGGGAAAAGCAGACAAAAGCGGCGAAGAGGTCAGGAGCAATAACACACCAGCGCCGCCGACAATCGCCCCGGCCTGGAAGGCACCGCCGGCCTGATTGCTACCGGCCCACAACAGGTAGCCGCCGACCAGCACCATGAGGGGAACCAGCAGACGCACCAGCGAGGACAAAATGAGCCCCGGGGGAGGATCATGGCGATCAGAGCCAACAGGCCGCAAAGACCAAACTGCCACCACTCCCAGAAATAAAACGAAACATTCCAGCAAGGTATCGTAGGCCCGAAAGTTTAAGAGGACAGCGGTCACCCTGCTCTCGACCCCGCTGTCAACCAGGCTGGCATCCAGCCGATGGGCCAGACCGGACGACTCTAAGCCGGGAGCCAGATAGCCCCAGCTCAGGGCGGTAAACAAGCCTATCAGCATGACCAGATGTACGGGAGAGACAAGGCCTCTGCCCCGGCTTTGCCCGGTGGAGTCACTGCCCCTCATCATCTCGCTCCTCATTACGATCAAGCCTTCTTTCCCCTTGCCTGACACTTGCAAGCCGCCTCAGGGCCGAGAGAAAAAGGGCGCCGCTGAGCCCGGAACCAATGGCCGCTTCTGCTAAGGCCACATCAGGCGCCTGCAGGCGTACCCAACCCAGGGCCATAAGCAGGCCAAAGCAGATAAAGAGGACCACGGCCTTAAAGAGATCAGGACTGGTTAGGACATGCCAGGCAAGCCAGACCAAGGTGAGGCAGAGGATGATGTCAAAGGCGCTGCCAACCATGATCACTCCTTGGCCCAGGGCTTGATATTCCTGCGTAAGGCCGCATCAGCCACGAGATGGCAGGAGGTGGCGCTGGCCAAGAGGACCAAAAACCAGATAACAAAGAGTTTACAAACCTCAAGCCAGCTTGTGGCCTGAATGGCCAGGCCAAGGATGATAAAACCAAGCCCGACATTATCGGCCTTGGTCAGGGCATGGAGACGAGTATAGATGTCCGGCAGACGAAGCAGGCCAATGGTGCCAGAGAGGAAAAAGGGGACCCCGAGGACAATAAAAAATATGCCGACCAGCTCACGCATCAGCCTGCCCCTCGGTCTGAACAGCACCTTCTTTTTTCCAGGCCCGGCGGACAAAGGCCACGGTGGAAAGGGCTGACAACAGGGCAAAGACCAAGGCAACATCTTCAATAATCAGCTGTTCCATGCCCCGGGCCAGGAGCAGGAGGATTGCCACGCCACAGGTACCAAAGAGCTGGGCCGCCATCATGCGGTCGGCGGCGGTGGGACCCCACATAATCCGGAGCAAGCCCAGGGCAACAGAGAGCAGGAGAACCAAGGCCAAGCCCAGATAGAGAGTAGTCATCGCAGCGCCCCCCCTTGGCCAGGAGTTGAGCCGTAGAGTTTCTTTATGCGCTCTTCCAGGTCATAAATGGTGGCCACAATCGGCAGCCCCTTATCCAGGGTATGGACAACAATGGTGTCCTGGGTAAGCCGGGCCGAGATGGTTCCCGGCAAGAGGGTGATACAGTTTGCCAGCAAGATACGGCCGCTCGTGTGATCGATGGAGAGCGGGTATTCCACCAAGGCCGGATCAATGGGGAGGCGGGGGTGAAAAACCCGCACCATGACGTCAATACCGCTGACCAGGGACCGCACCACAAAAAAGGGCACAAAACGGGCGAGAATGAGGGGGCGCAGGCGGCGCGACTGGCCCCCGCTAAGCATGAGATGGAGCCAGGTGGCGAGGAGAATGGCTGGCAGGCCAAAGGGCCAGCTGCCAAGCTCTCCCCCACAGAAAATCAGCCAGAGGATGGCAAAAAGACCAAGGCGCCAGGCCAGGGCAGGAGGGTGAACAGACATGTATGACCTTGATCCAGAAACCATGGTAATCCCCAAAAGGCACCCTGACAGAGGTTGATGGCCAGAAGAAGTTCGCCGTTCTCACCATCCATGGTAGCACAAAGCCTTGTCCTGACAAAGGTGATTCCGGTCCACTTATGCCGGAACTGGGCAGCTCCGTGGCCAGGGACAGCCCGCCCTGAGCATTCCCTTGACATTCACGAAAGCGCTGTGCTGAAATGGGATAATAATCATACCCGCACGCCCCCTTTACTTTGACCAGCAGGACAACAGGAGATCATCATGTCAATAGGAGAATTCTGTAATCGTCAGGTGGTAATTGCCAGACTGGAGAGTGATATCGTTGCCGTCGCCAAACTCATGCGTGAGTACCATGTCGGCGATGTGATCATTGTCCAGGGCCAGAAGGGAGAGGCCCAGATGCCGCTGGGCATCATCACCGACCGCGATCTGGTTATCGAGTTACTGGCCAAGGAGGTGAACCTGGCCTCGGTGACGGTGGGCGACATCATGAGTTATGAACTCGTGACCTGCCATGAATCAGTGGGCCTCTGGGACGCCCTGCAAAGAATGGAGAGCAAGGCCATACGCCGCCTGGTGGTGGTAGGTGATACGGGCAGCCTTGTCGGCATCCTCACCATCGATGATATCCTGGAGCTGCTGGCCGATGAAATGACCAGCCTGGCCAAAGTGGCCCTGGGCCAACAGACCAGGGAGAGGCGATACAAAGAATAAAACTTCTAGGAGAGGTGGGGCCGGGCAGTCAAAATATTCTTCAGGGCCACAATCACCTTGCTTGCCTCTTTCCTGCTGAGCATCTCAACCGCTGCCCTTTTATAATATTTGTTGAGAAAATTACGCAGGTGGTTGTGGTCCCAGCCAAGGTCGGCCACCAGGTGATCAATAAAGAGCTTCTGGCGGATGGTCAGCCCCCCCTCGTTGACCTGAAAATGCTTACTTCTGGCAAAGAAACGCATCAGGCGCTTGAAGCCCTCTTCGTCCAGATCCCGGGCCGAGCTCACCCCAGCCGCCTTCTCCAGGAGGGCCCGGTACTCCTGGTCGTCAAGATGGAGCTCCCGCTTGACAATATGAATGACAGCCAGTTTCTTGTGATCAAGCCCACTCACGCCTGACACCTCCTCATAATCTCCGCCATAAAGTCAGCAAGGTCAGCCGGCCCCCTCGAGGTAATCAGGTTGTCATCAACAACAACACTCTGGTCCAGATAGAGAGCCCCAACTCCTTGCAGTTCCGGGACCACGTTATGATGGCAGGTGGCCCTTCTGCCGGCCAGCACCCCAGCCGCCACCAAGATCTGCGGGCCATGACAGATGGCTGCCACGGCTTTCCCAGCCGCCATAAAATGACGGACAAGTTCCAGAAGCACCTGGTCCTTACGGAGGACAGCGGGCGCCTTGCCGCCGGGCAGGATCAACAAATCATACTCCTGGCCATCTATCCCGGCTAAGGCCACCGCCTCCACCAGGTTCCCATGCTTACCGCGCAGGGGCCCGGCATGGGAAGAGGCGAT
>JBFFNX010000143.1:0-8027 GCA_041562995.1 Desulfurivibrionaceae bacterium | reverse complement strand
GCCCACTGATGAATACTTTCGTAGCAATGGGATTGAAATGAAACACTCTCTTTTAAACATTTTTTTTGTACTGATACTTATGATGACAAATAGCGTATATGCCACTGAGCTTGCCCCCCATCTTCACAAAGACACCCTTGAAAACGGTCTTACTGTTATGGTCAAGGAGATGCCGGGAACCAAGGTTGCCACGGTCCAGATCTGGGTCAAGGCCGGCTCCATCTATGAAGATGAAGCGGAGGCGGGTATTACCCATCTCATCGAGCATATGATTTTCAAGGGCACGCCCACTCGCGGTCCTGGCCAGCTGGCTGAAGAACTTGAGGGCCTTGGAGGGCGCATAAATGCGTACACCTCCTATGAGAACACGGTGTATCATGCCACCTTGTCGGCACGCCATTGGCAGCAGGCCCTCGAGGTGCTGGCAGATTCTGTCCAGCATTCACTCTTTGATAGCGCTGAGCTTGAGCGGGAAAAGAAGGTGGTTCTCGAAGAGATAGGCATGCGTAATGACCGGGCTGGAACCATGCTTTTTCAATCTTTGATGGAAAATTCCTACCAGGTTCACCCCTATCGTCTGCCCATTATTGGCACGGTGGAGAGTGTGAGCGGTTTTAGTCGTGATGATATTATCCAGTATATGGACAAGCATTATCACCCTGAGAATATGATGGTACTGGTGGTGGGTGATGTCAGATATGCCGAGGTGCGGCATACCGTAAAGAAGGTCATGGGCTCCATGGCCAAGGGTGATTATGTTCAGCCTGATCTGCCCATTGAACCGGAGAAGAAAGAGCCTGTTTTTTTCTCTCTGGCTGCTGATGTAGGGCAGGGCCATATGGCCCTGTCTTTTCCAGGGACGCCCTTTGTTGACCCGGATACAGCGGTTCTCGATGTTATTGCCGCCATAGTTGGCCAGGGTGAAACCTCGCGTCTTTTTCACGAACTGCGCGACAAACAACAGCTGGTCTACGGGATAAGCTGCGCCTCTTTTACCCCTAAGTATTCTGGCCTGATCGAACTTACGGCGGTGCTCAATGCCGAAAACATGGAGGCTGCCATGGAGGCGGCCCTGGCAGAGATCTTTCAGCTCAAATATCTGCCGGTCAGCGATGATGAATTGACTCGGGTGAAGAGAAATTTGGAGGGAGATTTTGTCTTTAATCTGGAAAGGGCGGAAGGCCAGGCCCGGACCTTGGGCTCCTTTGAATTTTTGACAGGAGATCCAACCAACAATGTATATCTCGACCAGATCCGTTCGGTAACCAAGGAGGAGATCCAGGTCGTTGCCAATAAATATTTCCGGCCGGAGGTGGTTACCGGCGGGTTTCTAGTACCTCGCACTGCCGAACTTGCCATGGATCAGCAGTCCTTTAAAGAGATCATTGCCCGGGCCGATGAAAGGGCCAGGAAGGCCGTTCCCGCATCCTATCTGCCCGAGGCCTATCTCACCAATGTTCATCGTTTTGTCTTAAGGAACGGTTTGACTCTCTTGGTCCGGGAGGATGCCAATGTCGACACCGTTGCCATTCGGGCTGTGTTTCCCGGAGGGTTACGCTCGGAAACTGAGATGACCAATGGCGCCTTTGCCTTTATTGCCGAACTTTTTCCCAAAACCACAGAGACCCTTTCTGTCCGTGATCTGGCGGTCAAGGTTGCTGATATGGCGGGAACGATGTCCGGCTTCAACGGCAAAAATACCTTTGGCCTGAAGGCAGATTTTCTATCCCGCTATTTTTCCCCGGCCATGACCCTGGTGCGTGACGTTATTGTCAGCCCTGGTTTTGATGTTCAGGAGGCTGAAAAAATAAGGCCTGAACTCCTGGCCCAGCTCAAGCACCAGGAAGATTCGCTGCCATCGCTGGCCTTCCGGGAATTTAACAGACTGCTTTTTCAGGGCCATCCCTACGGACTTAATACCCTTGGTGCCGAAGGCTCGTTGGCCCGTCTTAAAGTTGATGAGCTCAAGGCTATTTATAAAGAGCACGCCGTGCCGGCGGAAATGGTGCTCACCGTGGCCGGTGCCGTCAAGGCAGAGGAGGTCAAGGAACTTGTGGAGGATCTTTTCGGTGAATGGCAGGGCCCGGTTTCCCAGGATGTGGTTGGCGAGGAGAGCTTGTTGCCGCCGGAAATGCCTGCCAAGCCGGAAATTTTCACCATTGATAGAGACAAAGAGCAGGTTCATCTCATCATCGGTTTTCTCGGTGCAACCCTGACAAGTGATGACAGGTTTGCCCTGGAGGTTCTTGATAATATTTTGAGCGGCCAGAGCGGCCGGCTCTTTATTGAGCTGCGCGACAAAAAAAGCCTGGCCTATAGCCTGTCCGCCTTTTCCCTTGTTGGTCTTGATACCGGTTCTTTCGGGATTTATATCGGCACCAGCCCTGATAAGCGGGAAGATGCCATCAAGTCATTGTGGAAGGAACTCTATCTTGTTATGGAGCAGGAGGTGAGTGACAAGGAGCTGCAGCGCGCTAAAAATGTTCTTACCTCCAGCTATGAGTTGCGTCTACAGACCCACAGCGACCAGGCCATGGAAATGGCCCTTAATGAGGTGTACGGCCTAGGCCAGGATCATGGCAGCAACTATATCCAAGAGATCAATAAGGTGGACAAGGCAATGATCCTCGAGGTTGCCAGGAAATATATCCAGCCCGATCACTATGTGATGGTCACCGTTGGCGCAAAGTAGCTAAAAATAGAGTTTTTTAGTTGTTCAACCAGGAAAGAAAAAAGTGAGATGAACATGCTTGAGAAAATGATAGCTCCCTCCATCCTTTCTGCCGACTTTGCGCAGCTGGGCCAGGAAATAAAAGATGTTGTTGCGGCTGGTGCCGATGTTATCCATGTTGATGTCATGGATGGCCATTTTGTCCCCAATATCACCATTGGTCCCCTGGTGGTGGATGCGGTGCGTAAGATCACCGACAAGCCGCTGGACGTCCACCTGATGATCAGCGATCCCGACAAGTATATTGAGGCCTTTGCCAAGGCTGGCGCCGACTGGATCACCGTCCATGTTGAGACCTGTCCCCATCTCCATCGCTCCATTCATATGATCAAGGATTTAGGCAAGAAGGCCGGAGTGGTACTCAATCCCGCCACCTCACTGAGCACTCTCGACTATATTTTAGAGGATCTCGACCTGGTGATGCTGATGAGTGTCAATCCCGGGTTCGGCGGCCAGTCCTTCATCGCCTCCACCCTGGATAAATCCCGGGCCTTAAAGAAGCTGATCGATGAAAAAGGTCTGAATGTCGGTATCGAGATTGATGGCGGGGTGAGTCCGGCCACCATCGAGGAAATTTCCCGGGCCGGCGTCAATATCTTTGTGGCTGGTTCGGCGGTGTTTGGTGCTGATAATTATGCGGATGCCATTTCCGCCCTCAAGTCCAAGTGGTAGCTGCATCGGTATTTTTTCTTTTGGCACTCTTGCCGAGATGAAGCAACGAAACGGGGTCACCCTGTAAATGAAACAAAAAAAGAGGGATGGAGCTTATTGCTCCATCCCTCTTTTTTTTAATCGTCAAAGGGCCAGGGGAAGTAGCGGCCCTCCATGGGCGGGTCTGCCGCCACGTTGCCGTTGTCGCCGCGCCAGAGCGCGGTTTGGCGTCGGCTCACCATCTTGACCTTGATCTCCTTTTGAACCTCTTTGCCGGTGTTATCCACGGCCGTAACGACAAGGATAGGATCGGGATTCGGGTCGGTGTAGAAGGAGGAAGGCATGGTAAAGGCAATTTTGGAGCCCTCTGTATTCATGGGCCGCAGATCAATCTGCACTCCTGCCGCCTGCTCCCAGAAAAACTGCAGGCTTTCCCGGGCCTCATCCCGGCTGCCACTGGCATCCAAGACAACATTCTGCCCTACCAGGTAACCGTCTGTAAGGGTGGCAATATTAATCTCAGGGGCCGGGCTCCCTAACTCGATATTGATGGACACTGTCTTGGTGGCAGAGCGGAATCCTCCCTTTTTGAAACGATAGCGAATGGTATCAGTGCGTGCTTCATAGGGATCCGGGGTAAAGATGTGGCTGGCACGGTCATGCTTTTTCAGGGATCCTTTACTGTCCGTATCGACGATCTCCACATGCACCTCCTGGGGAGCATAGACGCTGGAGTTGGCTTCCTGCCAAAGGCGGGCCCAATCAATGGTAACGGCTCCGGTACTGATGGTAAAATAGGTAACGTCTTTGGCCAGCACCTTGGGCTTTTGGGGCTTGAAGATTTTTTTCTCAGCCGTTGCTTTTTTCTGTTCCGCCTCTATCTTGGCCCTGGCCATTGTTGCCAGATCAGGGCCGGCGATGGTTACCACCGCAAGATTACTGGTGTCAGTTCCATCACTGACTGTGAATTCGAAACGGTCTTCACCGGGAAAGGTGTTGTCGGGAAGATAGGTGAGCAAGGGGGCGGTGCCGGACAGTCTGCCGTGGAGGGGTTGGCTGGTGATCTCATAAATGAGGGGTTGATCATCCTTGTCTGTGGCGGCAAGCTCAATGGAAATTTCACCGCCCTCACTGCCCATATTGTACTGGGCATCTTCTGTTACCGGGATGAAGTTTTCTGGGACCATCTTGACTGAAGGCTGCTGAACAGGGATGCTTGTCTGCTGTGCGGTCTCCATGGTTTCATTGGGCCCGGAAAAGAGAAAGTAGAGGCCAACAAGAAGTAATAAGGCAACACCACCACCCATGCCGGCAAGAACAGCTTTGTTCATTGCCGAAAGGGCTACCGGCAACATCAGGCCGGTTGGTTTTTTCGCCTTTGCCTCATCGCCTGGCAGGGCCTCAATATCACCGTCATCTTCAGCACCTGCCTGGGTCATAAAGTCGTCTGTGTCGGTGGTGTCGTCAGCGTCAAGCTCAATGAATTCCTGGGCATCGCCGCCGGTCTGACCAAGCATTTCGGCAAAATCAATTTCTTCTGCCTGAAAAGGGTCATCATCTTCGACATCATTATCTAAGTCGGCAAAGAGCAGATCCATGTCATCAAGCTCGGAGTCAAAGGCAGTGGCCGCCAGTTCGTCGGCATCTTCGGGACTCAGGTCTGCAGGAATCTTCTCGGGGCCAGCATCCGCTGCCTCTTTATCATCGGCAAAGAGAGCATCCAAGCTCGTGTCCTCCTCGGCCGCGGCCGTGCCTGTAACAGGACCTGAGTCGGCATCAAGATCGTTGAACAGGGCGTCAATATTGTCTTGTTCAAGATCGCTAGGCTCCTCGGTTACAGGGGCAGGTTCATCATCGGCACCGGCAAAAAGATCATCATTTTTGGCTGAACCAGTATCTTCGGGGGCACTGTTGAACAGGGAGTCGATGTTGCTCTGGTTAAGTTCAGATTGACTCTCCTCTTCAGGCTGACTCTCTGTGGCGGCTCCTGCGAGGAGGGCATCGATGTTGTCCTGGGCCAGCTCATCATCCTCGCCGCTGTCATCACTGTCGACAACTCCGGCGAGGAGGGCGTCAATATTGTCCTGCTCAAGCTCGTCAAGGTTGAAGTCTTCGGCGGCATCGGCGTCATAACCGGTGCCGCTGAGCAGGTCATCAATATTGTCCTGGTCAAGTTCGGACATACCGGCCTCGCCACCAGCGGTTTGCGAGTCAGAGTCGGAGGAGTTCAGGCCAAGGAGGGCATCGATATTGTTCTGATCCAGTTCGCCGCCGGTCCTTTCGGTATCCGCCTTATCTGTCTGGTCGTTACCCTCTGTGTCCACAGCGCGGAGGAGGTCGTCGATATTGCCCTGGTCCAGATCACTATCCGTAATGTCAACATCGTCCAGCCATTCATCAAAATCGTCATCTTTGCCGGCCATGGATTGCCCCCTTGGTCATACTGCTTAATAACTTTCTGCGTAGGTGTGCAGGGCCCGATAGATGGGATCTGACATCTCAACGGTAACCGAGTAACTGCGCCGTTCGCCCCGGACGTTACGACCGTTCATGTGAACACGGAGAAAGCCATCGATTTCTTCAATAACCCCTTCAAGTCTCTGGGCATAGTGGGCCTCAAAGGCATATTCCGGCACAGCCTGGGTATTGATCATGGCAGTCATCTGGTCCGCCAGGGTGATGCCAAGAATGGTGGTCTTTTTGACCGTATAGTTGGCGATAACCTTGAAGGGGCGTACTGCCACCGTGGTGGGACCATAAAACTCCCAGAAATCCTCCATGGCGTCATCGCAGATCAGGGTGACCAGTTGCGAAAGGTTGGCGTAGCTGCGGGCACTTATCCGTTCCGGTGGTGGCGGAAAGGGCATGAGTACTGCCCCTGATTGTTCCTGGGCCTGGAGACCAGGAGCGCTAAGCAGGATGGCCAGGGCCAGGAGGGGAAAAAGCCATTTTATGTTCAGTTTCTTCAGCATGGTATCCTCCTACTCCGTCGTGCCTTTGACAGCAATGGTGTATGGTTGGTCAATGGCGTGGAAAAGGCCGAGCAGCTCCCTGTTGAGAGGCAGGGTATAGCGCCAGGCCGTTTTGATAATACCATCCTTTAGACTAACCAGGCGGCCCTGGAGAACCAGGTTTTTTCGGGTGTTTGAAAAGGTGGAAACAACCACATAATCAAGCTCCTGATTATTGTTGGCGAGCTCATTGATATTGCGCGACAGGATAAATTCCCCGGTCTGGGCCAAGATATTAATTTCCTTGCCCAGGCGCAGCTCAGTCACCTTCAGGCCCCGATCGGAAAGATCGGTGAGCAGATATTCGGCCATCATTCTGCCGAACTCGGTTTCCCTCTTCAGGTCGGACAGGGGCACGGCTCCGACAATGGCAACCTTGGCGGAATAATGTTTTTCGCCATCATCCTTGAGGCCGTAAAAGACTTTGCCTGCCACCTCGCGGGAAAGCTCAGAGAGCAGGGCTTCTGTGCCCATGGTCCGTGAGGCATCCGGCATATAATGATATACCCGATAGCGGCCAGGGGTATAGCGGCTGCGGCGCTGCTGATAGCGGGCCTCTTCCTCTGCAAGGTCAAGATAGGCGCTGGGCGCTCCGAACTTGAGGCTGACACCCGGCCCCTGGGGAGGCTGAACCGCAATGTCCGGCTCTGATGGCGGTGCTTGTTTGGTGGGTGGTTCAGGATAGGGAGCTCCGGGGATGATTGCAGTCTGCTCCATCTCCTCAGGGGCCTCTTTCTTCATGTCCGGGGCAGCGGTTGCCGCTGCAGATCCTGGCAGGATGGCCATGTTTGGGTCTGCCTGGGCCGTTTGGATCGGGGGAACATTAATCTGGACGGCAATTTGGCCGTAACTTTCTTGGGCCATAAGCGGTGAGCAGCCCAGGCCGGCCAGAGAAACGAGCCAGATTCCGGCACATACCTTGGTGATTCTTTGTTTCATTGTGTCCTCCCAATGTGGTGAAGGCAGATAACTGCGTTGTTATAAAAAACTTTTTTGTCAGCACAGACGTCATGGTCATCCATATACTTAATCATGCCGTGTGTAGACGATTCAGGTTAAAGAATGTATGAAATTTTCCAGTCCGCCTTTAGATATTGAGCCTCTTTAAATATAACGGTGGCGGCGCAACCTTGTTTGCGGAAGCGGTGTCTGCTAACATGCGGCTGGTCAAGCTGTTTTTGGGAAAGATAACCGTAGAGCTTGCCAGCAACGCAGCGGTTTTATTGTCTAAAATACGAGCAGTGACAATGATGTCCTCGTTGCCGATAAAATAGGTGCCAGTGATCATGGCATCGGCCTCAATAGTGGTTGCCACTTCGTTTTCGTCCCTGGCCAGGCCGAATTCGCCCCTTTTTTCCTCCATGCGGATGGAGGTTGATTTGCGGATTTCGACCACGGTAAAGTCGTGGCGCTGAAACTCGTTCATCAACTGCTCGGAAAGATATCTGCCAAAGGATGACGTTCTGTGTAATTTGCTGCTCTCCACAAAGGTCGTGACCACCAGACCGTTTGCCATATCGCCGTTGACCGGGTCGGGGTCGTCCATATTGGTCATGAGTTCAGCAGCCATCGCCTCAATGGAGAGAACCAGGCCGGTTGCCTCTTGATGGGGAGCAAGGCTCTGCTGCTGTGGG
>JBFFNX010000142.1:0-8143 GCA_041562995.1 Desulfurivibrionaceae bacterium | reverse complement strand
TTCTGCGTGGCGGGCTTAGGCATCTTCGGCGTTATGCTGGTCTCGGTGCTGGAGAGGCTGCGGGAGTTCGGCATCATGCTGGCCATCGGCACCAGCTTTGCCGAGATCCGCACCATGGTTTTTTTCGAGTCCTTCATCCTTGGCCTCAGTGGCTATGGCTGCGGCGCCCTGTTGGGAGGGGGCACCCTCCTTTATTTTTATAAGTACGGCCTCGACCTCACCATGTTCAGCGCCGGTCTGGACGCCTTTGGCATGGATGCCATCACCTATGCCCTGATCAGGCCCAGTTATTTTCTCACTGCCCTGGCGGCCGTGAGCGGCGCCACCCTGATCAGTGTCCTGTTGCCGCTTCGCATCCTGAAAAAGGCGCGACCCATTGCGGCCATTAACAGGATTTAGTTTTTTTTATGCTGCCAGTAGGGCGGCCAGCTGTTTTCTGTCCAGGAAAAACAATAAAAAAGGGTAACAATGGATTCGTCATTTCTGCAAATACGACAGGTCAGCAAGGTTTTTGCCCCCCATCAGAATGTTGAGGTGAGGGCCCTGTCTGATATTGAGCTCAGTATCCACCGCGGCGAGTTTGCCGTCCTCTCCGGTCCCTCCGGCAGCGGCAAGACCACGCTGCTCAATATCATCGGCGGCCTTGACGGGGCCAGCAGCGGCGAGGTGGTCCTGGACGGCATCACCGTCACCGGCCTTGATGAAAAAGAGCTGTCGCGGCTGCGCCGTGACCATATCGGTTTTGTCTTTCAGGCCTACAACCTGATTCCGGTGCTCAGCGCCCGGGAGAATATCGAATATGTCATGCGCCTCCAGGGTCGTAGTGAACAGGAATGCCGAGCACGAACCCAGGAGATAGCGGCCAAGCTAGGTATCAGCCATCTCCTTGATCAATTGCCCAACCAGCTCAGCGGCGGCCAGCAGCAAAGGGTGGCAGTGGCCCGGGCCGTGGCCAGTAAGCCCAAACTCATCCTGGCCGATGAACCGACCGCCAATCTCGACTCCAAAAGTGCCGCCAATCTCATGGATATGATGCAGCAGCTCAATGAGGACGAAGGGATCACCATTGTCTTTTCCTCCCATGACCCCCTGGTGATCTCCAAGGCCAAGCATTCCATTGTCCTGCGGGACGGCGAGGTCGTTGCCAATGACCATCTGGCCTAGCCTCCTTGTTGCCTCTCTTTTTGCCGTTACTCCGGAGTTGGCCCTGGAGAACACCAATATCATCAGCTACGATGAGGATCGGCAGTGGGCTGATTATAATCGTTTTCGGGTGGATCTCAGCCTGACGCACCAGCAATACAATAAATTTTCAGGCAAGCTCATCGTTGACAACGAGACCAGGTATGTCGAGCGGCCAAGCAGCCTGCGCAATAAGACCCTCATCTATCGAGGCTATCTGCAGTACCGCGGTGCAACTCATCTGTGGACCATTGGTCGCCAGCGCATTCCCTTTGGTGTCGGCCGGGTCTGGAATCCCATTGATGTGTTTGATCCCATCGACTTCCAGGCCAAGGAGGTTGATGAACGGCGGGGCACCGAGGCCATTCATTACGAGTATGCTGTCAGCCCTCTGGCAAATCTTGATCTGACCGCTGCCAAGGAGAAAATGGCAGCCCGCCTTAAGGGCTTTCTGGAGGTGGCTGATCTGGCCCTTGTTGCTGTGTGGGATGATGAGAACGACCGGGACATTATCGGCTGGGAGCTGCAGGGTGAGATCGGCCAAACCGGTATCGAGGTGCGCAGTGAGGGGGGCAGCTTCCATGACCGTCGACACCAGGAGCGCTATAGCGAATTTGTCGTCGGCGCTGAGTATGGTTTCAGCAATTCCCTTACCCTGCTGGGCGAGTATAAGTATAACGACGACAACCAGCTTGATTATCTGGCCGGGCAACTCGCCTATCAGTTTTCCATGCTGTGGAGCGGTCAGATTTTGGGGATTATCAATCTTGATGACCACGGCACGTTCATCACTCCAACCTTTAGCTACAGCGCTGCTGACGAGATCACCATTAGCGGCGGCGCTCTTTTCTATCACGGCGGCAGCGATGATGAATTTGGCAGCCAGGCCGATCAGCTCTTTCTCCGCCTCTTTGTCCATTTTTAGCGACGGTCCCCCCCCCTCGATTTTTTGCCACCTACCTGAAGACAAGCTCCCTTGCCCTTTGGGAGGTACGCGACGGCAAGGAGACTGCAGAGGGTAGGGTGAGGGAAAAATAAAAATGTCGGACAATATTTGTCCTACCAGTCCGGGTATCCTCTTTTTTTAATAACAAAATTAAAGAGAGAGGATACCCGCCATGACAAGGAACCAAGGGAGTGCGCCGGCAATAATCATTGCCCCCCATTATTATTGGCTACAGGAAGAATTCAGAAGGATCAGGGCCAAGCTTGAAGCTGAAATGGCGCGCCCTACCATACCCATGGGTCTTGAGATTGTTGAGGGAAAAGCTGCCCTGAACATATGGGAGCATGGATTGCGCCGAACGACCAGAAGACTGCCCTCTCTTCTCCGTTCTTTTTCCGCCACCATTCTTGCCAGGTCACAGCGGCCCAGTCATCGCCAGACCCAGCGGGTTGTTATTGGCCTGGAGCAGGAGGTCAATCGTCTCCTGGCCCTGCATCGTCAGCTCTGGCAGCAGCCCTTTTCTCAAAATTTTCGGCAAGGGCAGGAGCTTCTTTCCCGCTGCATTGAAAAAATAGCCGCTGATCTTCATGATCTCTTCACCTTCTTTATCGCGACAGTGGAGGCGTATGCCGGCAAGGTTGAGGTCGGCCCTGGTTCCCATGTCTGGGACCGGGAGATACACTGCCGGGTTGAGATGACAGCATATAAGAGCTGGTCTGATGCAATTCTGCCCCCTTCCTTGCTGTGCAATGGGTTGTTGGCCCTGCCTCGCCTGGTGCATGGATTGCTCGCAGGGGTAGATAACAGGGGGGATATCTTGCCGGACCTCATGGTCTGAACGGCTATCTCTTTCTTGCCCTGTTCGCCGTGCAGTAAAACAGCAGCCCTTTCTTTTCGTTTAGAGGGTTTATGTTTGCCAGGCATATCTTGAAAATGATAAAATTTTTCTCAGGCCTAAAAAAGGCATTTACTTCCCAATATCTTCGCTTCTATCACATCGTGATCTATGACTCAGAAGGACATTGCCGCCAGCGGTTTCTCAGGAAATAACCAGGTTAGAGAGGCCCAGCGTTTGGGTGCCGGTGATTTTGTTAAAAAAACGTACAGCATGGGGTAGCTTGGTCTGGCGGTACAGAAGACATGAGCCGCCGAGATTAAGGGCCGGGAGGCAACAGGGTATGAGCACGGCAGCCGGTGATATAAACAGGGGGAGCAGTTCCACTATGCCGGCGGGCAAGAGATGGCTCATGGTCTTGCTTGTCTTATTCTTGCCCCAGATGGCTGCTGGCCAGAATCAGGACAACCTTCAGGCTGTTACCCTGCAGCTTCCCTGGTTACACCAATTTCAGTTTGCCGGCTATTATGCCGCCCAGGACCAGGGCTATTATAAGGCGGCAGGCCTGCAGGTGGCCATCAAAGAAGGCCGGCCCGGACTGAGCCCGGTGGATAGTGTTCTCAACGGTCGGGCCCAGTTTGGCGTGGGCCGCTCCGAGATCCTTCTCCATCGTCTCAAGGGCGAGCCTGTTGTGGCCCTGGCTGCGGTGTTCCAGCATTCCGCCATTATCTTTTTGGCCCGCCAGGATTCCGGCATCGCCACCCCCCAGGACATGATTGGGCGCAAGGTAATGCTGCTGCCCGGTGATGATGCGGCGGAGTATAGAGCCACCTTGCTCAATGAGGGGGTTGATCTGGGCAGCGTGGACATTATTCCCAGTTCCTTTGATATTAACGATCTTGTCAGCGGCAAGACTGATGTCTTCAACGCCTATATCAGCAATGAACCCTTTTTCTTAAAGGAGCAGGGGGTTGCGCCTTCCATCATCAGGCCCAGTACCTACGGCATTGATTTTTACGGTGATACCCTCTTTACCTCGGAGCTTGAAAAAGAAAAACATCCCAAACAGGTAAAGGCCTTCCGGGAGGCATCACTTAAGGGCTGGCTCTATGCCCTGGAGCATCAGGAGGAAATGATCACCCTGCTTAAAGAGAAGTACGGGGTGGCAAAGTCCTTGGCCCATCTCCGCTTTGAGGCGGCAGCAATCAACGATCTGGTGAAGGCCCAGCTCGTGGAGATTGGCCACATGAACCCTGGGCGCTGGCAGCATATGGCCGATACCTATGTGAAGCTCGGTATGGTTGAACCCGGCTACTCACTGGCAGGGTTTATCTATGATCCCGAGCCCAGGCCAGATTATGCCAAGGCCATCACGTTTTTTTACCTGTTGCTGGCTGGTTCCGTGCTTGCCGCAGTTGTTCTTCTCCTGCTCTTTAACCGCCGCCTCAATAGAATTCTCCACGCCACCCAGGAGGACTTGCTCAAAAAAGAAAAGCTCTATCGCTTCGTCTTTGATAACGCACCAGTGGGTATTGTCCTGACGGATGAGGATGGCACTGTCCGCGAGATAAATAACGAGGCCCTTAAGATAACGGGCTACAAGCGAGAGGATGCCGCTCATAAGAAGGTGACGGAGATCTATCGTAACCCAGAGGATAGAAAGAAACTGATTGATCTTGTCAAGAAAGATGGGGGCGTCACGGGTCTTGATGTCAGGCTGGAGCGACAAGACGGGAGCCGTCTAGATGTGCGAATGACCACTGTCGGTCTTGTGGTTGATGAAAGGCCCCATATGCTCTCCCTGTTTGAAGATGTCAGCAAGGCCAAGGAGGTGGAGCGGGAAAGGGTTAAGATCCAGACCAGCCTGAACCGGATGCAGAAGATGGAGGCCATTGGACTCATGGCAAGCGGCGTGGCCCATGACCTTAATAATATTCTCTCCGGCATTGTCAGCTATCCGGAACTCATCCTGATGCAACTGCCGGCGGACAGCCCTTTTCGCAAATCCATGCAGGAAATCCATCAATCTGGCCAGCGGGCCGCCGCTGTGGTGGCGGATCTCGTCACCGTTGCCAGGGGGGTGGCCAGTGTCAGGGAGCCCCATAATGTCAATGACCTGCTCAGGGAGTATCTGGAGTCGCCTGAGGGCCGGCAGCTCAAGATGTTATATGGCAATGTCATCTGTTCCACCAGCCTCGATCCGAAGCTTGCTAATATCGCCTGTTCGCCGGTGCATATCAAGAAATGCCTGATGAATCTGATTATCAATGCCGCTGAGGCCATTAAGGGAGAGGGTTGCGTTGATATTGCCACCCGAAATGAGACCATTATGGACGGCGACGAGGAGAGCCACGGTCTGGCCCCGGGGCAATATGTCGTGGTCAGTGTTGCAGATACCGGCCCCGGTATTTCCGAAAAGGACAAGGAGCATATCTTCGAGCCCTTTTATACCAAAAAGGTCATGGGCCGTAGCGGTACCGGTCTGGGGCTGGCCGTGGTCTGGAACACCATGCAGGATCATAACGGTACTATTGTTCTGGAGAGCAGCGAGAGGGGTACGGTTTTTGAACTCTATTTCCCGGTCTGTCTTGATGGGACGCTGGCCAATGGCGAGGCGATTTCCCTGGAGAAGTTAGAGGGTGATGGTCAGACCATGTTGATCATTGATGATGAACCCCAGCAGCGCGATATTGCCAGCCAGATGTTGGACTCTCTAGGCTATAAAGCGCATGCGGTGAGCTCTGGCGAGGAGGCTGTTGACTATTTGCGGGACAATAAGGCAGATCTCCTCCTCCTTGATATGATCATGGCCCCCGGCATGAATGGTCGGGAGACCTATGAAGAGATCCTCAAGAGCCATCCGGGCCAAAAGGCGGTTATCTGCAGTGGTTTTGCCAGAAATGATGAGGTGAAAAAGGCCCTTGAGCTGGGGGCCGGCTGTTTTCTCAAAAAACCATATACCCGAAAGCAGCTTGGTCGGGCGGTACAGCAGGAATTGGCCCGCTGAGCTGGTTGGTGATTAAGAGGCACTGACTTGGGCACCCAAGGTGATAACGAGGCAAGCCATCTGCCCCCTTTTTGTCAGCACTCTCACTGGGCCACGATAAAGGAGCCGCTGTAGCCCATCTTGGTGAAGAGGTCGAGCGCCTTCTCGGCATCTGCCATTTCAAAACCGGCCCGGACCTGGACCCGGTGGAACAGGTGATCTACCCGGTCATAGGTGCGTATGGCCACTTCATGCCCCTTACCCTCCATTTTTTTCTTCAGCCGCAGGGCATTATCCCTGTTGGTAAAAGAGCCGATCTGTACGTAGAAATTGCCGCGGCTGAAATCCTCATGGGGTAGAAAACGTTTAACCTTTTTACTATCCTCCTGGACGGTCATCGCCTCGCCCAGGGCGGTGATGTGTACTCTGGCCGTGCCCTTGGCAATGATACCCAGCTCCTCGGCGCCGGTGTGGCTGAGATCAATGATCCGGTCCCGGACAAAGGGGCCACGATCGTTGATGCGCACCACCATTTCCCGGCCATTATCGAGATTCTTTACCAAGACAGGGGTGTTCATCGGCAGGGTCTTGTGGGCCGCAGTGCGGCTGTACATATTGTAGGTCTCGCCATTCGAGGTCTTGCGGCCGTGAAAAGGTTTGCCGTACCAGGAGGCGAGCCCCTTCTGCTCGAACCCTTCCGCTGTGGGGAGCGGGTAATAGGTTTTTCCCTTAATTTTATATGGGCGCTGGGTGGGGGGCACCACGCTGGCCGTGCTGTCGTATTTGCCGGGGGTGGCCACCCATTTCTTGGCCGGCGCCGAAATGGTCCGGTCACGGCCGGCGCAGCCAGTTAGGGTGAACAGCAGGAGAATGATGAGGATGAGATGTCTCATGGTTTTGCCTCCATGGCAGGATTTAAACCCGGACCTTTTTCCAGATTTAGGGGCTGGTCAAGGAGATGATGATTGGTTTGCAGTCGTTCTGTAAAGAAGGGGCCTGCCTTGCCGATGGTGTGCGGTGTATAGGGTAGCAGGCCGTATTTCGGGGCTTTGCTGGGTTTGGCATTATCAAAGACCACCTCTCCTTCGCTGTTCATCCAGGTGAGATGCAGGTCGAGAAGAGGGCGGCAGGTCGTGAACTTGCCAGCCTCATCCTTGCAGATGATTGGAAATTCCCAGCGTCGCAATTCATAGCCCTTATGCCAGAGGCCAAAATAGCCCTTGCCGGTTAATTTGTCTGACATAAAGGGGTAGGGGTAGCCCTCCTCCGTGTTGAGGTTGACAAACATCTCCCGCTCCACCTCGTAAGAACCCTGGATGCTCAGGGCCTCCCAGGGGGCATACTCCTCAGCGTCCTGGCGGAAGAGATGGGTGCCTTCGTCGTTAAAGCTCCACAGGGCGTGGCAGGCGGTGCAGGTCGCAACTCCGTTATACTTACGGTGGGCCGCATTGCGCATCTGAGGCACGGTGTAGGCGCGTTCCGGGCTGGTGAAGATAATCTCCCCACCCCTTGTGGTTAAAGATGGGGGCGCCTTGCTCGCCCTGAATGCATGGCAGGTGAGGCAGGAAAGGGTCTGGGATTGTGGCGACATCAGACCCGCGCCGGGATGGCAGTCAATACAGGCCATGCCTGCCTGCTGGTGGATGTCGGTGCTGAGCTGGTGGTATTCCACGCCGTAGGGGCGATCAGCCTCGCTGCCATCTTTTTTGTAGGGGGTGCGGTAATCCCAGTGAAAGTCATGTTCGTAGCGCCCGTAATAATCAAAGCCGACGAAATTACTGTTATGGCAATGGAGGCATTGCTGGTCCGGGGTGCGGCGGACAAAGGCATGGCTTGTGAGCTTGCCCTTGCTGAACTGCAGATGGCAGGCGGCGCAACCCACGCCGCGCAGGGTCTCTTGGTAATTGTCGCCATCGTAGCTGATGTGACAGCGCAGGCAGCGGCGGCGCAGAAGGTCGTCGGCAAGCTCCAGAGGGGTGGTGGGGTTTTCGTGGACGGGGATATCTTCAGCCCGGCCAAGATCATGGTCGGCGCCAAAGGCTCGACGAACGATGTTGACCTCATTTTTTGCCGTGAAATGGAGAGAGGCATGGCTTGTCTCCACCTGTTTTTTATGACAGCTGCCGCAGCTTGCCATCATGAAATCAGGATGGGCAGGTCTGCTGATCAGCCCGGCATGGGCCTCCTCCTGGGA
>JBFFNX010000141.1:0-8238 GCA_041562995.1 Desulfurivibrionaceae bacterium | reverse complement strand
GTCGCGCAATGGTTTGTTGACCATGGCGCCCAGGTTGTGGTGGGTGATTCACCGGCCACTGGCTCTGGCCTGCGGGCCATGCGGATCTGTGGGATGACCGAGGCCCTAAAGGGGCTGCCGGTCTCCTTTGCCCCTTTTCAAGAGATCCGTAAGCTCAGGACCATCGGCGGTGTTGAGCTTGCCGTCGCTGTTGATGCCCTGGAGTGTGATTATTTTATTAATCTTCCCAAGCTCAAGAGCCACAGTCAGGCCCGCATCACCATGGCCGTAAAAAATCATTACGGCATTATCAAGGGTTGGCGTAAGGCCTGGGGCCACCAGGTCCATGGTAAGGGTGATGGCCGTCCTTTTTTCGAGTTGATCGCCGATCTGGCCTTGCTCGTGCCGCAGGGTGTCTCTCTTTGTGACGCTATCACCGCCATGCATGTCACCGGCCCCATGGGTGGGGAGCCCTACCCGTTAGGGGTGATGGCGGCTAGCCCTTCAGCCGTGGCGCTGGATAGTGCTCTTTTGGCAATTGTTAATATGGACCCAGAACTATCGCCGCTCTGGTGCGTGAGCCGTGATCGCCGACACGTGGGTTATGATCTGGCGAGTCTGAGCTTCCCCCTTCTTACTCCCGGCGAGGTCAAGGTTGATGACTTTATCGTTCCACAAGAGTTGAGCCCGGTGCACTTTAATGCCCAGCATGTCCTGGCCAGTCTGGCCGGCAGATTCAAGGGCTGGCTGGCCAGGAAAAGGGAAACGGTCAAAGACTGAAAGTAATGGATAAATCCCTTTGCTTCCCACGTCTATCCTGCTAAAATCCCTCCTTGTCTCAACACGAATCAAGAGCTGTTCGCATCGCCAGACCCCCTGCTTGGGGGCGCATTTCATAGAGAAGGAGTTTTGCCATGTTTAATCTTTCAGGAAAAGTTGCACTGATCACTGGTAGTTCCAGGGGTATTGGTAAGGCCATTGCCCTGCGTTTTGCCGAAAATGGCGTAAATATCGTGGTTAACTATGTCCGTCATCGCCAGGATGCTGAAGAAACGGCGCGTCTGGTGCAAGAGCGCGGCGCTGAGTGTATGGTGGTCAAGGCCAATGTCGCCAATGACCAGGATGTGGTCAGTATGTTCGAACAGATCCGGGAGCGCTACGGTCGTCTTGATCTCTTGGTATCCAACGCCGCCTCCGGTGTCCTGAAGCCGGCCATGGAACTTACCCCCCGCCACTGGAACTGGGCCATGGATATCAATGCCCGGGCCCTGCTCACCCTGGCCCAGCAGGCTGTGCCCCTGATGATTGATGGCGGCCGGATCATGGCTGTCTCAAGCCTTGGCTCGGTGAGGGCCGTGGAAAATTACACCGCGGTCGGGGCCTCCAAGGCGGCCCTGGAATCCCTGGTTCGCCACTTGGCTGTTGAGCTGGGAGAAAAGAAGATTACGGTCAACACCATCAGTGCCGGCGCTGTGGACACCGAGGCCCTGAAGAAATTTCCCAACAGAAATCAGATTCTTGACACGGCCCGGGAGCGCACTCCCATGGGTGTTTTGACCACTCCGGATGATGTGGCTGATGTGGCCCTTTTCCTGGCCAGTGATCTGGCCAAGATGATCCATGGTCAGACCCTGGTTGTTGATGGGGGATATTCCATCAGGGCTTGATTATGGCGAGCAAGGCAGTTTTCAAAACCATGCGGCCCCTGGTCCTGGCCTCTGGTTCCCCCCGACGTAGCGATTTTCTCAACGCTCTCGGACTCCAATTTCTGGTTGAAACAGCAGCGGTGGATGAATGTGTCCTGCCCGGTGAAGGGCCTGAGGTCTTTGTCCGGCGTTTGGCCGGTGAAAAGGCGTGGGCCGTGGCCCAACACCATCCCGGTCATGTCGTGCTGGGAGCGGACACCGTTGTCGTGCGCGATGGCCAGCTTCTCGGCAAACCCCGGAGTCGTAGGGAGGCCGAAGAGATCCTGGCCTCCCTCGCCGGGCGCTGGCATGAGGTGTGGACAGGTTTCGCCCTCTGTTGCCTGGAACCCCGTCTGGAGAAGATCGGTGCGGTGGTGACCAGGGTCCGCTTTGCTGATCTGGATCCGGCCCTTATTGCCGCCTACGTCGCTTCCGGTGACGGTGACGATAAGGCGGGCGCTTACGGGATTCAGAGCGGCGGTGCTTTCCTGGTTGCCGAGATTTCCGGTTCTTATACCAATGTTGTTGGTCTGCCGGTGGCGGAAGTGATTGCGGCGCTCCTTGGGATCGGGGTCGTTAGGGTGGCCGGCTCATTCTCCCGGTAAAAAAGGTCCCCAAAAATGAAAAGCCCTTTTGACAAGTTGTTGCCGGTAACATAGGATAAAGAATGTTTCCTAAATATAAAATATACCTCAGGAAACTCGTTTGAAGGAAATCCATGCCCCCTGAAAAAACAATAGCAACCATCGATGCCAGCCGGGTCTTTTTAGCGCGGCAGCCTATTTTTCGTCCCAATATGAAGGTTTTTGGCTATGAGCTCCTCTTCCGCTCCGGCCTCCAGAATTTCTGCAGTGCCGCCATTGACTCCATGGCGGCAACCTCCACTGTTATTACCAACAGTCAGTATCTCCTCGGTCTGCAAAAGGTGACGGGCGGCAAAAAGGCCTTTGTCAATTTCCCCCAGGGTATGCTTAATCGCCATACCCCTTTTCTCTTTTCAGCACGAAGCACCGTGGTGGAGATTCTTGAAGACGTCAAGGTGACCCCCACCCTGCTCAAAAATTGCGCCAAGCTGGCCCAAAAGGGCTATATCTTTGCCTTGGATGATTTCAGGTATCGGAAGGGGCTGGAGCCCCTGATGGATATTGCCAAGATCGTCAAGTTTGACGTGTTGGCCATGGGCTGGAAGGAGCTTGAGGAGGAGGTGGCCCGGGCCAGGAGGTATAATCTCAGATTATTGGCTGAAAAGGTGGAGACCATGGCGCAGTTTGAGCGCCTCCAGGCCATGGGCTTTCATTTATATCAGGGCTATTTTTTCGCAAAGCCCGAGATTATGAGCGGCAGGGATATTCCTGGCTCTAAGCTGCAGTATCTCAATATGCTTGCTCAGCTCCAGGATCAGAGCTCTGATTATGAAAAAATGGCGGAAATGGTCTCCCACGATGTTTCCCTGGCCTACAAGCTCCTGCGTTATGTGAATTCCGCTGCCTTTGCGGTACGGGTGGAGGTCAAATCCCTGCAAAGCGCCATTGCCCTGGTGGGGGAAGAGACGCTGCGCCAGTGGATCAGCGTCATGATGCTCTCCTATCTTGCCGAGGACAAGCCCAACGAACTCCTGCGCCTCTCGGTGCAGCGGGCCCGCTTCTGTCAGGGCCTGAGCGATCTCGTGGCCGGCGTCGGCTCAAGGGCCACCTGTTACACCCTGGGCATGCTCAGTCTGCTGGATGTTATCCTGGAAAGAAAGATGGAGAGAATTCTCGACGGCCTGCATCTGGACCAGGATCTCTATGATGCCCTGGTCACAGCAACGGGCCGGCTGGGGGTGATGTTAACCCTCACCACCGCCTATGAAATGGGTGATTGGCAGACGGTGGACAAGATCTGCCAGGCCCTGTCTATTGATGTCCAGGCCCTGCCGCCGCTGATGGCCACCGCCATTGAATCGGCCAGCCAGATTTATTTTGGCGACTGATTATCCCGTTGTAAAATCCTTTAGCCCTTCAGGGTATACATCTTTGAAAAATCGCCGATCTGCAGGAAGAGATGGGCAATGGCAGCCAGCAACGACAGCCTGTTCTTCTTAACAGCCACATCCTCGGCCATCACCATCACCTCATCAAAGAATCGGTCCACAGGCTCTTTCAGCTGCAAAATCGCCTCCAGGGCCGGGCCATAGGCCCGCCGGGCCAGTAAGGGCTCACATTGCCGGCTCACCTGGCTAAAGACCGTGAAGAGCTGTTGCTCAGCCTCTTCGCGGAGAAGATCTGGCGCCACCTCTCTACTGTCATGCCCCTTGATGATATTGGTCACCCGCTTAAAGGCCCCTGCCAGCATGGTGAAGCTCTCCTGGCTTGAAATGGCGGCCAGGGCCTCAAGACGCAGGCGGGAGTCGTTGATGTCGTCAAAGAGGGCCGCGGTAGCGGCCTCCACGGCCTCGGCGGCATTGCCCCTGGCAATAAGATCGTTGATGTAGCGGCCTTTGATGAAGCTGAGGATGGCGGCAAGGGTAGCTTCTTTGTCCATCTCTACCTTGGCGCTATACAGGTCAAGGGCCTTGCTGAAAATAGCCGACAGGGAAAGGTGCCAGCCTTGGTCACTGATAATATGGATAAGGGCCAGGGCATGACGGCGGAGCCCGTAAGGGTCGGTGGCGCCGGTGGGCACCTTGCCGATGGCAAAGCAGCCCGCCATGGTGTCGATCCGGTCGGCCATGCTGACCAGGGCGCCTGCCTTGCCAACGGGCAAAGCGCTTTCTGAGCGCAATGGTTTGTAATGGTCCATGATGGCCTCGGCCACCTCTGGCTTTTCGCCGTCATGGAGGGCATAATATTTCCCCATCACCCCCTGCAAAGAGGCGAATTCTCCCACCATATCGGTGACCAGATCAGCCTTGCACAGTTCGCTGGCCCTTTTTACGGTGTCAACAAGAGCAGGGGCAAGCTCCTGGGCCAGGTCAACGGCCAGGCTGGTGAGCCGTTCGTTTTTTTCGGCCATGGTGCCCAGCTGGGCCTGGAAAACAACACCGGCAAGGGATGCCGTGTACTCTTCAAGCCGGCGCTTGCGATCTTCATTAAAGAAGAACAGGCCGTCTTCCAGGCGGGCGCGCAGCACGCGCTGATGGCCCTGGCGGGATATGGCCTCGTCTTTCACCCGGGTATTGTTGACCGCCACAAAATAGGGGAGAAGTTCCCCCCTTTGGTCGGCCACAGTAAAATACTTCTGGTTAACCCGCATGGAGGTGGTGAGCACCTCATTGGGAAGGGTGAGGAATTTATCGTCAAAGGAGCCGCAAATGGCATGGGGAGATTCGACAAGCTGGGTCACAACATCCAGGAGGTCTTGGTCAAGGACCACGCTGCCGCCGCATGCCTTGGCAGCCTCGGTGACCTGAGTTTCGATGAGGTCGCGCCGTTTTTGGATGTCAACCATGACATCCATGTCAAGGAGGGTCTCCTGGTACTGCTTGAAATCTGTAACTGGCCGGGATTCAGGGCAGAGGAAGCGATGACCGCGGGTGGTGTTGTCGCTCTTAAGATCATCGATGCTGAAAATAACCTTCTTACCGTCAAAGAGGGAAAGGAGCCATTGCAGGGGTCTGGCAAACTGAGTGCTCTTGTCGGCCCAGCGCATGGATTTTGGAAAGGGCGTTGATAGGATGAGCTCAGGAAGGAAGTCCTGGAGGAGGGCAAGGGTGTCCTGGCCTTTCACCTCCTGCACCACCATGAGATAGTCGCCCTTGTCCGTGCTGACCACCTGGATATCATCGACGCTGGCCCCCCGGGATTTGGCAAAACCAATGGCCGCCTTGGTGGGCTTGTTATCGCCATCAAAACCGGCCTGTTTCGGGGGGCCCATCACCTCTTTGCGCTGGTCCTCCTGGCGCGCGGCAAGACCGCTGACCGCCAGGGTCAGCCGCCGGGGGGTGGCTGCCGTGGCAATGGCGCCAAAGGGCAGGGCAAGGTCGGTAAGCTTCTTTGCCATCCCCTGTTTGAGATGGTTCAGGGCAGGTTCTATATAGCTGGCCGGAATCTCCTCCGTGCCTATCTCAAGTAAAAATTCATGCTGCATGGTGATCCCGTCATGATGAGTGATTAACAAAGGGGGTTTTAGAACAATATAAAACCGTAAACTATACCCTACTTAACGCAATAGACCAGGGGAAACTAGAGAAATTTTGACGCCAGAAGGAGACTGCCCATCAGCAAGGCCCATGGTTTAAAAAAAGAGAGTGCGTTAATGGTGGGAGTTCTGAGGCCCCTCGATGGTGGCAAAGGTTGAGAAGCCCTCAGAGAGGTTTTCGACGGTGACGGAAAACCAGGAAATGGCTGGATGGTCATTGAGGCCTTGACCGAGATCCTTGGCCAATTGCTCGACGGACAGGGGATGCTGGTTAGGTGTAAGGTGGGCGTCGGGCCATTTGAGGTTGTGGCTGGTGATTTCTTCCACCATCTCAATGAGATCCTCGATCCAGATGAAATGGCGAAAGCGGACGCAGATGTCGGCATTGCCCCAATGCCCCAGTGATTCAGGCAGGCCTTCCCCCGTCTGCTCAACGCCCGGCGGTGCGATGGGCACCCGGAACTCCAGGGTAAGGTCATCCTCAGAGTCATAGGTGCCATGCATCTTGCAACTATACTCCCTGAGAAGTCCGGTCTTGCTACTGGTTTTTTTCTGGAGGAAATAGGGGAATTCGACCTCCATATGGGCCTGCTGGGCCTCGAGTTTCTCCTTCATCTCTTCAAGGATGAGGTGGAAGCTGCGGAGATTGATGTTGCCGTGGAAGCGGTTAAGGATCTCAATAAAGCGACTCATGTGAGTCCCTTTGAAATGGTGGGGGAGGTTCACCGACATATTAACGGTGGCCACACTGGACTGATGATGGTGGGCCTTGTCCAAAACCGTGATGGGATAGGAAATCTCTTTGACGCCCACCTTTTCAATACTGATCCGGCGGTGGTCATGTTGGCTCTGGATATCTTTCATGGTCAAGCGCTACAAAGTGGGGACGATTATTCTGACAGATGTTTGTGGACAGAGTCCAGCAGCTGGGTCAAGTCGGCTGATTTGACGATATAATCGTCGGAGGCCCAGGAGGCTAGATCCTGCTTGAACTCCTCATAGGCGGAGCTGAGGATGACAGGCATTGCCGGTATTTTTTCCTTCATGCGGCGCAGGGTGTCAATACCGTTAAGGCCCGGCATATTGATGTCAAGAATGACCAGGTCTGGTTTGAGGATGTCAAGGGTACTTAAGGCCTCATCGCCGGAGAGGGCGGAGTGCACTTCATAGCCGGCATCTTCAAGTTCCTCACGGTAGAGGAGGTGGATCGACTCTTCGTCATCAACTAGGAGAATCTTTTTCATAATGTACCTTGTTGTGGCTACTGCCCGCCCACGTTTGCTGACGGGCCGTTAATCTACGGAGACCTCGCGCAGAAATCGGGCCGCGTCTTCAGGGGGGGTGGGATTTATGTAGAAACCAGACCCCCATTCAAATCCAGCAATATTTGTGAGCTTGGGCATGATTTCAAAATGCCAGTGGTAATGGCGCATGGGTTCTGAACGTAACGGCGCTCCATGCAGGACAAAATTATAGGGGACATTGGGAATGCAGCTCTCCAGGCGGAACATGGCTTCACCAAAAATCCTGGTGAGGGCCTGGAATTGTTCATCGCTTTGGGTGATGTAGGACGAGGCGTGCTGCTTGGGCAGCACCCACATTTCAAAAGGAGAGCGGGGGGCCCAGGGGGTGATTACGATGAAATGGTCATTCTCGCAGACCATGCGGGTCTGCTGTTTAATCTCCTGGCGGATAATGTCGCAGTAGACACAGCGTTCCTTATACTTGTAGTAGGAAAGACTGCCGGCCAGCTCAGAGACAATCATCCGGGGCAGGATGGGCAGGGCAACAAGCTGGGAATGGGAGTGCTCCAGCGATGCCCCGGCGGCCCGGCCGTGATTTTTGAAGACCATGACGTATTTGAAACGTTCATCACGACCCAAGTCTACCAGGCGATCACGGAAGGCAAGAAAGACATCCTGCATCCGCTTAAAAGGGAGCTTGCTAAAGGTCTCGTCATGGTTGGGCGTCTCAATGATGACCTCGTGGGCACCAATGCCGTTCATCTTGTCGTAGAGGCCTTCCCCTTCTTTGTTCAGCTCACCCTCAATAACCAGGGCCGGATATTTGTTGGGCACAGTCCGTAAGGTCCATCCGGGGGTGTTGGGAAGTCGGCCTGAAGTGCCGTAACCAAGGACCTCGGCAGGTGTTGTTTTTTCGTTGCCGGGGCAGAGGGGGCAGAAACCACCCGTGGTAGATGGTTCGGTGATGATGAAGTCGGTGGGGCGTTTACCACGCTCTTTGGCAATGATGATCCAGCGCCCCAGGACAGGATCTTTACGTAACTCGGGCATTGTTGTTCCTGTTTGTAGTTATTTGCAGTTGCCAGGAAGTTGCAAAAAACAGGCAGTTCCCCATGGCGGCCAGCAAAAAATCAGCTGCCCTTGGCCTTCTCATCATTTTCCTGTTTGGTTTTGCAGTTGATGCACAGGGTGGTTACCGGCCGGGCCTCAAG
>JBFFNX010000140.1:0-8298 GCA_041562995.1 Desulfurivibrionaceae bacterium | reverse complement strand
TCGGGCAGGGCTGGTAAAGAGATCTGAAGAATAGCAATGGAGTAGCACCAACGTATCTTGTAATGGTGGGGATGGTGTTTTGGTAAAAAGGAGAACTTTTGAGTTCTCTGGTTGGGAGCTGGAAAGATTTATTGACTGCAGCCCGTTCGGAGGATGAAAGAAAGATAATTCGACAACATCAAAGAGCAGATAAACCTTTGGGAGATGATACATTCCTGAATCAATTGGAAAGCGTAACAAATCAAATTTTACAAAAGAATATCTGAAAATATCCCCACATTGACCTTAGGCAACCGCGTCAAGATCAATAGTAGTTGCGGATTGTTAGTCCTAGGGATTCACTGTAAATTCAAATGCATAACTATTTTATTCAGCTGATCAGCAGCCACGTATGTTTTCTGGTTGTAGATTCAACATTGTGTAACGAAAATTTTTGGTAGCTAAATTCACGGTGGGCAGCCAATAATGATCGTTGGGCAGGCCCATAACTTGAGCGGCAACAACAGAATTACTGTTTTTTGCAACTTTCTGAAGCGAGGAAATATTACGATAGAGACGCACCAAGGCTCCAAAGGGATGAATAGTCAAGCGGAGGGTTGAGTATGGTCATATATGAATCGGATAGAGCCAAGAGCAGTGAGGAAAAGGGAAAAAAAGGTCACATCTGGCCCGATTGGTATCCGGTGCTAGCAACTTTCCGGAAATCCGACAGGGTGAAAGCCACCTGGCAGTTGCTGAACACGATAGTCCCTTATTTCTTTCTATGGTACCTGATGATCCGGTCAATTCAGCTCGGTTATTCCTACCTGACGACCCTGATTATCGCCCTGCCTGCCGCCGCGCTTCTCGTGCGGATATTCATTTTATTTCACGACTGCGTGCATGGTTCGTACTTTAGATCGAAGCGCGCCAACACATTCTTCGGCTACTTCCTCGGGGTGCTTGTTTTTACTTCGTTTGAAGAATGGCGCTTCATCCATCTTCGGCACCATGGGACCTACGCAAACCTTGACTCACGGGGATTCGGCGACGTCTGGACCATGACACTCACGGAGTATCAGGACTCACCAAAGCTGAAAAGAGTACTGTATAGACTTTACCGGAACCCCTTGGTGCTAATCGGCTTGGGAGCATTATTTAATTTTCTACTCCACAACCGGTTTCCGGACTTACGGGTGAAGCGGAAAGAACGGATGAGTGTTTTTTTCACCAACCTGCTCATCGTCGCCGTAGCTTTGGTTGCCGCCCGGATTATTGGATGGCGGACCTACCTCCTGATCCAGTTGCCGGTGTTGTGGCTTGCCGGGGGAGGGGGAATCTGGCTGTTTTACGTACAGCATCAGTTCGAAGGGGGGTATTGGGCACGCACACCTGAGTGGGAACCATTGCGCGCCGCCATGGAAGGCAGTTCTTTTTATAAGTTGCCGGCTGTGCTGCGTTGGTTTTCCGGCAACATTGGTTACCATCATATACACCACCTTAACCCCATGATCCCCAATTACCATCTCAAGAAATGTTACGACGCTGTTCCGGCCCTGCAAGCCAAGGCGCCGCTTACAATCATCAAAAGCCTTTCTTGTTATCGCCTGAAATTGTGGGATGAGGATTTGCAAAAAATGGTCTCTTTTCCATGATATGGCTGGCTCTCTCCGGCAAGGATAACCTCGGCAAGGTCGCGATGAGTCAAGCCATATCAGACCGCTTCGCATATCACCGGCGCCATAAAACTGCGCAACGCTTGGCATAGCGACGATCTGTCGCCATTTTGACTTTGAGCTTGTCCTTGAAAAGGGAACGAAGATGATACGACTTCCTTGCAATTTGAGAGTGTTTTGGCTCAAACCTTCGACAAGGATGAGTGCGTTTCATTCCTGGTGCCTAGGTAGTTTCGCAATCTTCTCAGTCATTGATGAGACTCATGCTTGTTAATTATGGAGGCCTGTTTCCTCGCACCGATTCCCCGGGAGGGACCAGTATTAATTTGCATTAATAAATTAGATTTAATAGAATTTTACGTAACCGAGCCCCTAATCCTGAACTGCGTACTTCCACAGAAACAGTGGGTTGTTTCGGTTGTCAGCGGATGGCGCGCAGCCATATAAGGTACCTTTTTACGAGACCATCAATTTTAACAGGAGAAAGTTTTAATGAAATACGAAGGAATTAAAAAATCAGTATTTTGGATCTTTTTTCTTAGTGTTGTTGTTTTTGCCCCACCTGCTGGAGCCGCGACGCCGGCTGATATTGCAGACGTCCCCTCCTGCGGTTATTGCGGTATGGACCGAGAAAAGTTTGCCCACTCCAGGGTCTATCTATCATATGCAGACGGGAGCAAGGTAGGGGTCTGTTCTCTGCACTGCGCCGCCATTGAGATGATTGTAAAACTAGATAAGGAAGCCCTGGAAATTATGGTTGGTGATTTAAATACCCGGGAGTTAATTAATGCCGATAAAGCCTATTGGGTCATCGGTGGTGATATGATGGGCGTCATGACCAGAAGGGCGAAGTGGGCCTTTGCTGACAAGGCGGCAGCTGACCAGTTTGTCAAGGAACATGGTGGCACCATAGCCACCTTTGAAGAAGCGCTGAAGGCCTCTTTTGAGGATATGTACGAAGACGTAAACATGATACGAAAAAAGAGAAAGATGAAGCGGATGAAAAAGATGCAGCACATGTAAACGCGGTTGTGGTTACCACCAAGGAACGGCAATTAAATATCACGACCAAAATGAGCCGGTTTGATGCCGTATTAATAGGATAGAACGAGATGAAAAAAATTATAGGCACGACTCTATTATCTCTCTTAAAACGGTCGCCAGCCCTGTTTGAGCGATATGGTGAGCTACATAAACACTCTTTGCAAGTGGCCCATGATAAACTGGCTGAAATTAACCTTGAGCTGGAGGCGAAAAGCGCTGAAACGATTCAAGAGCTCATGGAAAAAAATGCCGAACTGGAACGGTGTTCCAGTATTGATCAGCACACCCAGCTTTACAATCGTTGCCATTTTGACACATACCTGCTCACGGAGTGGTACCGGGCCCAGCGCAGTCATGATTATATATCCTTGATCCTCTGTGACCTTGACCTCTTCCATTCCTACAATGAGGCCTATGGTTACGAGACCGGCAATGAGAGCATTCGTAATGTCGCCCAGGTAATCGAACACTTCACCCGACGGCCCTATGATCTCTCGGCTAGATACGGCAGTAAAAAGTTTGCGGCCATTCTGCCCCATACCGACACGGACGGGGCCATGATAATCGCAAACGGTATAAAGGACGAAATTGAAAAAATGGCGATTCCACACATCAAATCACCCCCAAAGAACATTATCACCTTAAGCTTTGGCGTCGCCACCATGCTCCCTGAAAAGGGTAAGGATTGCGCCGAACTTATCTCAATGACAGAAGAGGCTCTTCGTGAAGCCAAAAGAGAGGGCAGAGACCGAATATGTACCAAGAGGGCTGCAGGGATATAGCGCTACGGCGAAGGCACTGGGCTTTCATGTATGCACAAACATCAGCCCCCTGGTCACGCATTTTTTTAGCAGGCCAGGTCGTTTATACCCCCTCTTTTTTTAAAATTTAAAACGAGGGGGTAGTAAATAACATGATCCTCATTAGCCGGATTGATGCCGCATCAGGAGGATAATAGGTCGAGATGAAAAAAGTTCTAGGCACGATTCTCTTATCTCTTTTTCTTATTATCAGCACTGCCCGTGCCCTGGAGATAAAGCCGGTACAGCCGCAGCCAGGTGATAAATGCCCTGTCTGCGGTATGTTTGTGGCCAAATATCCTGACTGGGTCTGTGAAATAATGTACCAGGACGGCACGGTATTGTTTTTCGACGGGTCAAAAGATCTGTTTAAATTCTACTTTGAACCTCATAAATTCAAATCCAACAAACAGCGTCAGGATATCAAGGCCATTTATGTGACAGAATACTATGACTTGAGTTTCATTGAGGCGATAAACGCCTTGTATGTCATAGGCAGTGATGTATATGGCCCCATGGGCCTGGAGCTGGTACCCTTCAAGACCGAAAAAGACGCCAAAGAATTTCTCAGGGACCACCATGGCAAGAAAATTATCAGTTTCAACGATATTGATTTTTCCCTGATCAAAACCCTTAATTGATCAATTTGGCAAAAATTCATTCTGGGGCAGCAAAAACGCCGATTCACTGGCATTGCGAAATGTCGCCTGTCCTTTACTTGCCTTGCGACATTGGGTCTTGAGCTGTGATAGAATTTTACAATATTAAAAAAACTTTCAATCTCGGTAAAGCGAACCAGTTTACCGCCCTCAAAGATATCAGCCTCACTATTGAGAAAAATAAGATAACTGTCCTGAAAGGGCCGAGCGGCTCGGGTAAGACAACCCTTGCTAGCCTCATCGGCTGCATGTCCCGGCCCACCTCAGGCAGAATCAAAATTGATGGCAGAGAGATCACCTCGTTGCCAGAGAGATTTTTGGCCGACATTAGACGAGATAATTTCGGCTTCATATTTCAACGCTTCAACCTCATAACGGGCATCTCGGTTTTAGAAAACACACTCTTGCCCACTTACCCTATGGGCGTAAAGTATTCTTTGGCTAAAAAAAAGGCTATCGGCCTGCTGGAAAAATTAAACATCGGTTCCAAAATCTGCCAGGAGGTTGAGAATCTCTCCAGCGGTGAACAGCAGAGGGTGGCTATTGCCAGGGCGCTGATCAATGACCCCCTCTTTATTATTGCTGACGAGCCCACTGCCCATCTTGACCAAAATATGGCGGTGAAATTCATTGATATCGTCTCAAAACTCCAAGCGGAAGGCAAAACCCTGCTGATCGCCAGCCACGACCCTTTGCTCTATGATTCAGAGATAGTGCACCGGGTAATTTCCTTGAAAGATGGTCAATTAGTGTAAAGGATAGGTAATTACTTGTTTATCAATCCCGCGATTATCGCTCTCACAACGTCATCATTGCTGGTCTCGGGAGTTACCATCTACGCCTCAATTATTGGCGCGGTGATCATCCGCTCATGGGACATTAACAGTGGCAGCGAACAACAGCTCACGCTGGAGAGAAAGACCTATCTGATCTCAACTGTCCTCAGCTACGTTCTCGTGTGCGAACTCTTGTCCCTGCTGCTGTTTATCGCCAACGCCGACACTATTCACAGCCTGTTCACCGGTGCTATGTGTGCGGCCGGTACCCTATATGCCAACAATTATGGCTACCCGACCCTGGTGACCAAAATTACCGCCTGCATTATGTCAGGAGTCTGGCTGATTGTTAATCATGTTGACAACCAGGCCTATGACTACCCTTTGATAAAATTCAAATATTGTTTCTTACAGTTGATCACCGCCATCATTATCCTGGATACCGTCCTGCAGATAAATTACTTTATAGCCCTGGATCCTGAAATAATTACCTCGTGCTGCGGCACTCTGTTCAGTGGTGAAGCAGACACCCTAAGCGGCGAATTGGCCCACCTCTCCCCGCTTACAGGTAAAACGTCCTACTACCTGACCCTGATGTTCACCCTTGCTTCCGGCGTCTATTTTTTATTGAGGGGCAGGGGGGGGGTGATCTTTTCATTCTTTAATTCATTGCTTTTTTTTATCTCCTTGGCCGCGCTAATCTCCTTTATCTCTCTCTATTTCTATGAACTGCCCACCCATCACTGCCCCTTCTGCATTTTACAAAAGGAATATTATTATGCCGGCTACATTCTCTACCTGTCACTTTTTACTGCGACCATTGCCGGAGGGGGGATTGCGGCAATGGCGCCATTCACAGAGCATAAATCCCTCAAAATAATTTCAGCACGAGTTCAAAAAAAACTTTGCCTTCTTGCTCTGATTGGCCATGCCGCGTTTGCAACAGTATGTACGTATCAGATCCTGTTTTCTGATTTCAAGCTGGGCGGCTACTCCTGAAGCCATTCTGACTGCTATAATCTGCTCCATCCCTCACTCTTTCTGTGAAGTTTCGATCTCTCATTTTATACTGCAACTATGCCGTGTCAAGTAATAGTGCGGCAATTTGCCATGCATAAAAGTGTAAAATCCTAACAATAATTTCAACAAGAGATCAAAAAAAACTTTGCCTTAATGCGGTGCTTAGGCATACAATTTTTATAACGGCTGGTGCTTACCAGATTCTGTTTTCTGCTTTCAAGCTGGGTGGATATTACTGAGGCACTATAGCGATATAGAGGAAAAAAATGGGAATTCAGCAGGGGAGAGAATTATGAAAACAAACAAAAAGTCTTTTTGGGTGTTGTTGGTAGTTCTAGGGGCATTTTTTTTCATGCAGACCAAGGCGGCATGGGCCCTGCCTGGTAACAGCCGGGTGTATCAGACCAGCTGTATCACATGCCACGATTCCCCCCCCAGACTGAACGCCGTGGGCGAGGCCTTCCGCCTCAACGGCTATAAATTCCCGGACAACGAGACCAAGGTGAAACTGAAGCCGCTGCCCTTGGGTGATGAAGCATACCAGCGCCTGTGGCCGGAGGCCATCTGGCCCGGTGAGAAGCCCGACTTTAATCCCATTTCCATCGTTTCCATCTGGGCCGTAGAGTATCATAATAACCAACCAATAGACCCGAAAACAGGTGAAGAGGGACCAACGTACTCTATTGTCGCCCCCCATGAGATTGAGCTGGCATGGATCTCTCCCTTGGGAGAACATATATCTGTTTATGGTGACGCCAGATTTATCCAGGAAGACTGGGGCGGCTCCGCAATGTCGTCCTGGGTTGCCTTAAAGGCCTGGATCGAATTTGAGGACCTGTTCGGCATCGAGAATAAACTCAACTTGCGAGTCGGCTCGCTGGGCATGCACAGCATTCACCTGCTCACCGCCCGGAACGAGCACGCCATGGGTTTTCAAAACTATCTGATGAACACCTATCTGCTGCCGGACCTCGCCAAGAGTTCAAGAACTACGGTCGTCGAGTATCCTCAGAGCGATATTGATACCAGCGCTTATGACATCAGAAGCTGGGTGGGTGAAACTTTTACCATTGGCCCCAAGATCGGCATAGAGCTCAACGGCTTTACCCGCCATCTCGCCTATAATATCGGCGTGGTCAACGGCAAGGTCGCTGATCCCATCGACGGCGTCTTCTTCATGGGGGCTGGTGTCAACACAAGCCGCAAGGACTATTTTGCCAACCTGGCCATCAAGTTCGGCGGCCTTGGCTTTGACGCCTCCACCGGCGTCGAAGCGGCAGATGACCCCTTTGCCGAGGAGAGCGCGGTGAAAGAAAAGGACAGCGGCGACAGCCAGTTCTGGCGTGACGACAGCCTGACCTTGTCCTTTATGGCCTATAAAGGCGAGGGGTGGACCCAGCTGACCTACTATACAAGTGACCCAACAAATGCCGCGCTTACTAGCGGCCAGACAACTTACTACGACAAGGACGATTTCTGGCGCCTTGGTGCCGGCCTTATGTGGAAATTCAAAGATTTCACTTTGGAAGCCGCCCATATGTGGGGTAAGCATGACAACCCGTACGGTAGACTCGATACGAGGCCGGATCCCAGCGTTTCCACCAGGGCCTGGCATGTGGGTACGCATTATTATCTCTACCCCTGGCTGGTGCCCTTTGTCAGGTTTGAAGAGCTCAAATTCATAGATCTGCCCGGCCAAGATGTCTTATTGCTTGATGTCGAACAGGACAGACAACTGCTTACGGTGGGGGCAAAAATACAGATCCGCCCCAATATCCATCTCAATATCGAGGGCTATTGGTACCCTGATACGGGAGATGCTACGGTGGTCAACCCGGACAGTACTAAATATATCGGTGTTTCTGAGGAGGCTGTATATCTTAATGATGAAACTGTAATGCTGATCTTGAGGGCTGAGTTTTAATAAAAACAATTAGAGGTTGCAGTGGCGTAACCCGCCACTGCAACCTTCAACCCTGAGAGCTGAGTATGAGAATTTCTACGATTTATTTTTTGATGTTAGTGGTTATCGTGATCCTGCTGCCAGGCTGCAAGCCCACCGTCACCGGTGAAGATGCCGGCGTGGGAGTTGCCAAGCTGCCGGCACAGGAAGCCGTCGCCGCTAAAGACAGCGGCGAGAAAGTAGCGGCTGAAGTAGCTGCTAAGAAACTAGCAGAGGAAGAAGCCGCCGCCAAGAAGGTAGCGGCTGAGGTAGCTGCTAAGAAACTAGAAGAGGATGAAGCCGCCGCCAAGAAGGTAGCGGCAGAGGTAGCTGCTAAGAAACTAGCAGAGGAAGAAGCCGCCGCCAAGAAAGTAGCGGCAGAGGTAGCTGCTAAGAAACTAG
>JBFFNX010000139.1:0-8415 GCA_041562995.1 Desulfurivibrionaceae bacterium | reverse complement strand
GGTATCGATGACACCCCTGACAATCTTGTTGTTGAGGTTGCTCAGCATCTCGGTGATAACGTTATCCGCGCCGTTGCTATGGATCAGACCGATGGTCTTGTTCGCGGTATGGAAGTTAAAAACACAGGCGCTCCAATTACTATTCCTGTAGGTCCTGCGACCCTGGGTCGTATTATGAATGTTGTCGGTCGCCCGGTTGATGGTATGGGCCCGATCGCTAAGGATAAAACAGGTGTTATTCATAAGCCGGCCCCTGCCTTTGTTGACCAGTCCACAGAGGTACATGTACTTGAGACCGGCATTAAGGTAATCGATCTTCTCGTTCCCTTCCCTCAGGGTGGTAAAATGGGACTGTTCGGTGGTGCTGGTTGTGGTAAGACCGTTATCATGATGGAAATGGTTAACAATATCGCCATGCATCATGGTGGTATTTCCGTATTCTGCGGTGTTGGCGAGCGTACCCGTGAGGGTAACGATCTTTACAACGAGATGAAGGAATCAGGCGTACTTCCAAAGGCTGCCCTTGTTTACGGCCAGATGACAGAGCCTCCAGGAGCCCGTTCTCGTGTTGCCCTTACCGGCCTTTCCGCTGCTGAGTACTTCCGCGATGAAGAGGGACAGGACGTTCTCTTCTTCGTTGATAACATCTTCCGCTTCACCCAGGCCGGTGCAGAGGTTTCCGCCCTTCTTGGTCGTATTCCTTCAGCGGTTGGTTACCAGCCTACTTTGGCCACCGATCTCGGTGCCCTTCAGGAACGTATTACCTCTACCACCAAGGGTTCCATTACCGCGGTACAGTGTGTTTACGTACCTGCAGATGACTTGACTGACCCCGCTCCTGCTACCACCTTTGCCCATCTCGACGGTACCGTTGTACTTTCCCGTCAGATTGCTGAGCTTGGTATCTATCCTGCGGTTGATCCCCTTGACTCCACCTCGCGTATTCTTGATCCGAACGTTCTCGGTGAAGAGCATTACCTGGTTTCTCGTAATGTTCAGAACTCCCTGCAGAAGTATAAGGATCTTCAGGACATCATTGCCATTCTTGGTATGGATGAGCTTTCCGAGGAAGATCAGCTTCTTGTTAATCGTGCCCGTAAGGTTCAACGTTTTCTTTCTCAGCCCTTTACTGTTGCTGAGGTATTTACTGGTATGGACGGTAAATTCGTTAAGGTTGCTGATACCATTCGCGGATTTAAAGAAATCCTTGAAGGCAAGCATGATGACCTCGCTGAGAACTCTTTTTATATGGTTGGTTCCATTGAAGAGGCCATTGAGAAAGACGCGAAGGCAAAGGCTAAGGCTGCTTAAGAGGTTTGAACACGCACCAAGTCAGTTTTCTGACTTGGTGCCATTAACGAGGTGATGTGCTATGGCAGAAACAATTGAACTTGAGGTCGTAACCCCCTCAGGCCCGGTAGTCAGTGAGAATGTTGATATTGTCACTGCTCCTGGTTATGGTGGTGTTTTCGGCGTTCTTGCCAACCATGCCCCTTTCCTTTCCACCATCAAGATTGGCGATTTGTCCTATAAGAAGGATGGCAAAGAGTATGACCTGATGGTGAGCGGTGGTTTCTGTGAGGTATCTAATAACAAGATTACCTTTATCGTTGAAAGCTGTGAGAAGGGCGCGGAAATAGATATTGATCGTGCTCTCCGTGCCAAAGAAAGGGCTGAAAAACGTCTTGCCCAGGCCAAAGGCCAGCAGGAGAAATTCAATGAGGCCCGGGCCCAGGCTGCTCTGCAGCGTGCCCTGGCCCGCGTCAGGGTTGCTGAGAAAAAGGCACGTTAAAATTCTTTAGCTCAAGCAACTTCCATAAAAAAAGCCGCACATTTTGTGCGGCTTTTTTTATGGCCAACTTGGCACTACCTGAAAAAAGAATTCAGGTAGTGTTCTTCTCATTTCGAGATTTTCTTGTGCCTTTCCGTCCGTTTTCCACCTGCTGATTCAAAGACCGGAACTCGCAGAGCCGGGAGTTCCAGCTCTGGCTATCGCTCTTCTTAATCTTGCTTTTCTGATAGATTGGCCTCGATCACAAAACCGCCATATTCAGTGTCAAAAGGAATGACAATGGTTGGTGAGTCTGAAAGGGTTGCTATCTCAACGCCTTGGCCGGTAATCATGGTAGGCGTGGCCAGATCGAATTTGTGATTAAGTTTACCCAGGGTGGCTTTGGCCCCACCGCATATCATATTGGTCAACTCGCCGACGGCATCGATGATTTCATCATCTATATCATCCTTGGCATCCTCCATCAGCATATTGGCGACAATATTGACGATGCAGTTCTTTGAGAAACTCAGGATCATGCAGCCGGAAACCTCATCACTTGCCATGCCAATGATGCCGGTAACATCGCCAAAGGTGGTATGATTTTCCTTTAAAACAGGTTTCTGCGGCGTCGCCTGCGTTTGACACATAGTCTCCAGAACATTTTTGGCGGCCTGGAGAAAAGGATTTATAAACTCGACTTTCATAATAGGGAATATCCAGGGGCATGAAGCCTCAGGCTGGTCAGTTTTAGGATGGATTTATCATTATTAATTGTTGCTAATTCAAAACAATTATAAGGAATATTTCACTATATTTCTTTGGACAGATTATCTCCTTCTACTGTGAAGGAGGGGATGATCTTTGTCAAGAAACTCTCGGTTAGAAGTATGATGGTTCTTCAGCGGATACATTCTTGTTAAAATCCACTTTCTAGGTAGTTTCCCCATGGTGATTTTTTGGGACAAGTAGTGTAGAAAGATGGGCGTAGTTACAATGATAATAACATATCGGACAAGTTTTTGTTCACGTATCAAGAGTCATGAAGGAGATAAAATGAACGCCAAAGAGAGAATGGCCATCGATAGACAATTATGTGCAATGCTTTCTCCTGAAATCCGTATAGATAATTATGATGAGGTTTCACTGGGTTTTACCGAAGAAAGCGTCAAAACAGAGGCCCTTAGGTGCCTTAATTGTAAAAAGCCTGGCTGTCGGCAAGGGTGCCCCATCAACAACGATATTCCCGCTTTTATCGGACTCGTTGCCGAAGGAAAATTTGAGGAGGCGTACTGGAAGGTGCGTGAGACCTCTTCATTGCCTGCTATCTGCTCCCGGGTCTGCCCCCACGAGAATCAATGTGAGGGCTCCTGTGTTCGCGGTAAAAAAGGTGAACCTGTGGCCATCGGCCTCATTGAACGTTTTATGTCCGACTGGATGGTTCATCATCAGAAGACGATGAACGCGGCCTGTGCTCTTCCTAAGGGCAAAAAGGTGGCCATTGTCGGCTCAGGTCCGGCTGGCATGACTGCCGCCTATCATCTGGCCCATGCTGGATATGAGTGTACCATCTATGAGTGTCTGCCTGTTATTGGTGGCATGCTTAAGGTTGGTATCCCGCCCTTTCGCCTGCCTCGTCATATCTTGAATGCTGAATTTGCTGCTTTAAAGGATTGTGGCGTCAAAATTGTTCATGACGTTGTCATAGGCAAGGATATCACCTTGAAACAACTCAAGAGCGAGCATGGTTTTGATGCCGTATTTATCGGGGTCGGAGCCCATACCAGTCGGAAACTTGGGGTGGAAGGCGAAGATATGGCCGGGGTTCGCCACGGCATTGATTATCTCCGTGATGTTCTTTCCGGACATAAGGTTGATATCGGCGATAACGTTGTCGTGGTCGGGGGCGGTAATGTGGCCATTGATTGTGCCCGGGTTGCTCTGCGCGAAGGCTCAAAAAATGTCTTCATCCTCTATAGAAGAACCATTGAAGAAATGCCGGCCTCCAGCGAAGAGATCCATCATCTTCAGGAAGAAGGTGTCAAGATAGAATTTCTAGCAGCGCCGGTAAAGGTCGTTGGTGAAAACGGTAAGATGATCGGCATTGAATGTGTCAAGATGGAGCTTGGCCCTCCAGATGATTCCGGCAGAAGAAGGCCCGTAGAAATTGAGGGCTCGCACTTTGTCATCAATGCCGATTGTGTTATCCCGGCTATCAGCCAAAATGTGAACCATGAAGTGGATACCGGTCAGGAGCTCGAACTGACCAGGTGGGGAACCTATATCATCGACAAGACCACCTTTCAGAGTAATGTTGAGTGGATCTTTGCCGCCGGTGACGCAGTTCTTGGCCCCCAGACCGTCGCCAAGGCGGTCTATCAGGCCAAAGAGGCTGCCGAGTCCATAGTTCGCTATCTCGAAGGCAGGGATCTGAAAGAGGGCCGTGATGTCCGGGATCTCGATTGTTAGGTTGTGGTAGGCTATCTTGACAAAGGGTCTTGACGTCTCGCCGGCATCGGTTATCTGACTTGATGTCAGGCCAGAATCAGGGCTAGGCTTATATTTTTCAACCTGGCGAATAAAGACGTGGTCGTTCTCTTCTTCGCGGACGACCATTTTCTATGAAGAAGGGGAACGGGAACATGCGGCAGTTTGTTATAGATGAGTTGAGCGCCCAAGAGCGTGATAATCTTGAAACCTATATGAAAAAGAGCCTTAAGCCAGGCTCCATGCTAGGGATATTCTGGCTCGAGCTTCCTGAAGATATCTGGTCAGAGGCCCAGCAGGGCCATAATGAATGTGGCCCCTTCTACTTTGGTATTGAACTGAGTAAAGATAAGCTCATTGTCGAGTTGCTTGTCCGCAGCGAAAGCAATCTCCATTGTTCCTGTATCGCCTATGCCACCTCAGCCCAGCGCGAATTTCTGCTGAATTTCATAGACACTATGCTGGCGGATGAACATATCTCAGCTTAATCGCCGTTATTTAGCCACTGTACGGACATTTTAAAATAGACTTTTTCCCAACGCATCCTTTTGCTATACTCTTGCTAGGGCAAGAGGGTTTGGGAAATGGATTTGGGATGATGTCCTGCAAGATTCCGGGAAGCTGCCATGAGCGTCGGCGAATTTGAAGACTATTTGTCCATTGAGCTTAAAAGTGACATGGCCAACAACTATTTTGGCTTTCGTAAGCTCATTGAAGATGATTCCCTTGAGTACGCGGAGATGGTGCGCCAGTACTCATTCATCCTCGAAAAGAGGATCAGCTTTGATCTGATTCGCATCTATATCCTGCTCCATGAAGAAGAACTCATTGACGCTTTTCTGAAGCTTTGTCATCTGGAAAAGAAGCTTTTCTATGATCCCTATCTCACCGAATCGACAACGATCAGGGAGAGGGTGTTTGCCAGTGTGCGCATGCGTGGTTTAACGCGGCAGGGTCGCTTTCAGAATTTTCTGGTGGACTGTTATGACCGCCTTTATCTCCATGTCGAGAGCTATCGCAAAAAATATAAGGAACTTGAAGAGATCCGTTCCGATATTGCGGAAGAGATAAGACTTTTTGAGAAAAAGCACGATATCTCGGCCATGTTGACTTTTCTCCACTCTTTGGGTGCCCAGCCGGTGCCTGGTCATATGCCACAAGGCCTTGAAACGGGAGTGTCCTCCGCCATTGCCCGGAAATTAAAAATTGAAGTGCCGGAAGACGTTGAGGTTCATCTGCCAGTCCTGCCTCAGCTCCCCGCCTATCACGATATCAAGCAGGATCTTCTCAATTTGAGCGAACAGGCGTATGGTCTGCAAAGCGAATCCTTTCTCGTTCTTTTTGCCAATAATTTTTTCAAACCAAGACCCTGACCTTCTCCCTGCCAGGATATGGCAGCTATCTTATCCCCGGTCTTCTTTTCCTCACCTGGCCTATCGTCTTGATAAAGCGGCCCATCACCTCATAATACAAGTCACCCGCGACGGTCATAAGGGTGTTGTGGCCGGCGCCGGGAACGGTCTGGAATTCTTTCTGCAGCGCGATAGATGCGGAAATGAGTTCAGTGGCGTTTGTGATGGCAATGATCTCGTCGTTTTGGCCGTGAATGATGTAGGTGGGCATGGATATTTTTTTGATCTTGTCCAGATTATGGAAGCCATCTTGTTCCGTGAGTCCTAAGCCCTCAACGTCAACGCCGAGAGTTTGCAAAAGGGGCAGGGTAAGGGCGAAGCCACTGTCGATGAGGAGGGCATCCACAAGGTCAGGATGGGCCCAGGCCAGTTCAATGGCCGATGCGCTCCCCAGAGATCTACCCATGACAAGGAGTTTGCCCGTGTAACCATGGGCCTGGCGCCAGGAAAAGACCTCGTCAAGGATGGCATGACAATCAGTCAACATGGTACTCGCCGAAGGCGTGCCCGTCGCATAGCCGTAACCACGATATTCGGCGGCAATAAAGGTTATATCGCGCTTATTATAGCTGTCTCCGGCATCGTCGTAATCTGAGACAATCTCGCCATTGCCATGGAAAAAAAGCAGACAGGGCGCCGCGAGATTGCCAGAAGGGAAGATGCGGAGATGGATCGTTGCCCCATCTGCCATTTCAAGATGGACATCCTCGGCACTTGCAGGGCAAGGGGCGTTCGAAGGGGGTGTTGGATGGAAGAGATATTCAGTGACACCAGCCTGGTCGAGTTTGGCATAGGTAGAGGGTGTGGTCATGGGGTATTCCTTTGATGATGAAAGAAAAAGAGCGGCAGCATCTTCTTAAAGTTAAATTGTTTGTAATTACTATAAGTAAAAGACGGAATGATCAAGTTGGAAAGGTGAGAAGTTAAAAATAGGGCGGATGTGGCGCCCGTGTCCATTATTGATAGCGGTTTCGGATCGCCTTTAACACGTCGGTAATTTCAAAAAAAATATCAACGAGTTCCGGATCAAAATGGGTGCCTGAGTTGGCCAGAATCTCAGCGTAAATATCCTCGTCATCCCAGGCCTCTTTATAGGCCCGGGCGGAGGAAAGGGCGTCATAGACATCTGCCAAGGCAGTGATCCGCGCCTCCAGAGGAATATTGTCACCTTTAAGGGGGTGACCGTCACAGGAGAAAGAGTCATCAGATCCCAGATCAACAGAGCCGGGATAACCTCTGCCGTCCCATTTTTCATGGTGGTGCAATGCTATCTCCATACTCATCTTATCGAGGTCAGAGGTGGTGTTGGCAAAGAGGCGAGCGCCAAGCACGGTGTGTTGTTTGACCGTGGTAAACTCGGTGCTGCTGAGGCGGCTGGGTTTTTTAAGAATGACATCGGCAATACCGACCTTGCCTACGTCATGGAGCATGGCGGCCAGACGAATCATATCGTGCCGCGTCTTGCGCTCCTGGGTGTCAATATTGTACTTCAGGGCCCAGCGCCGGAATATCTCAGCACTGTAGGCCCCCACTCTTTGCACATGGCCGCCGGTCTCCTTGGGGTCGTGAAGCTCTGACATCCTGACCATCCGCAGGATAAGTTCTCTGTTCATGATACCCCGCTCAATAACCACTGAGGCATTATTGGAAAAGAGCTGAAGATAGGTCTGGATCTTTTTTGAAAAGGGGATGGGGCGCTTATTGGCGTCCTGGGCATTGATGAGCTGCATGACGCCGACAATCTGATTATTAAAGGAGGTTAGGGGAATTGCTAAGATGGACACGGTACGGTAGGAAAATTCTTCATCAAAGGATGCGTTGAAGGTACAGGGCAGGTGGCTGGGTAGATTATAGGCGTCGTCAATGGCGATGATCTCACGGGAAAGGGCGGCGTGGCCGACTATTGAGGCGTTGGTGATGGGTACACTGAGGTTGGTATATTGGGCAGCACGATTGCCATCTTTGCCATAGAGGCTGTCGTTCTGGACCTGATTGAAGACCAGGCTATTGCCCTGGGTCAGAAAGATGGAACCGGCATCAGCACTGGCAAGGCGCCGGGCCTCAGAGAGGATGCGATCCAAGATCATGTCAATATCATTAAGCTGGTCAAGCTCCTTAATGGTATTGAGTATGGATAAGACAACTTCATCTGGCTGCTGCATAAATACCCTAAGTGGAAAAAGTGCAAAAGGGGTGGTTGGTCCAGATTATCGATATAATAGAAGGTTAAGTGATAAGTGAAAGGAAAAAAAGAAAACGCACCGGCAAAAATAAAAAAAGAGGGCTTAAGCAAATTGCTCAGGCCCTCTTTTTTTATGATATGTCAGTTCAGACGAGCTGGTTTACCACCAGCAGATGGTCTGGTCAGCTTCCCACACCATATCAACAAGCTTTGCGTAATCTGGAGAATCAACAGCAAGGTTGAACTCAACATTTTCGCGCTCAGCAGAAACGATCTCTTTGAGCTTGGTGACATCATCATTGATCGCAGCGGACCGCATAACGTGTAAGATTTTCATCTTGATAACTCCGTAATAAGGTTATAATTGGTCTTAGCTTTTGTCAGCTCTCATGATGCCGTAAGGGATGATGTAATCCATCTCCCGCATCTTTTGGCCCAATTCTTCCAGGGTAGTCTGGGTGAGACCAAAATTTGCAGCGTTACACTCAGGCAGGGTGTAGCAGTCGCCTTCCATGTCACGGAGCCATTCAACGTTTTCCATGTGGTACTCTTTCATGTCCTTC
>JBFFNX010000138.1:0-8474 GCA_041562995.1 Desulfurivibrionaceae bacterium | reverse complement strand
TTGCCTCATGGACACCAAGGAGTTCTTCCTCCGCCTCAAAGCGCAGTTCATTGAGCATGGATGTGGTGGAGTTGAGATGGAGCTGGATGGTTTTTTGGGTCAGGTCCATGGCCTGGTCGAACTTTTTGGCAGCCATCAGTTGTTTGGCTTCATCCGCTGAACTATGCAGGGCGTTGTGGCTGGAGTGTAAGGCGTCCCATAGCTCCTTGACATAAACACCGGCGTTTGTATAGGCATTCTTGGCCTGTTCAGTGGCGAGAAACTGACCCAGTTTACATGTCTGCGGGTCGGTGGAAACGTCATTGACGGTGGTCTCTTTTTTGATAATGGCAGTCAGCAGACGGGTGAACCAGGTAGCGTGGGCAGACTCGGTCTCAACAATGCGGATGGGCAGGGTGGGGTCGGCCGTTTTGTAAACCTCTTTAATCTTGATTGCCGAGGTATGCATGCGCTCATGGGGGACTTCGAGGGATGTCAGGAGCGGCTTGAGGCCGGGGAGCATGTGTTCCGCATCTTTGCGGCCTTCTCCGTGAAGCCAGGTGCCCAGTTTGCATTTAGCAGGATTGGTCTGGACATCTAGGGTGGTGACCGAGTCATCGGTAAGGAGACTGTTGACCTTTTGGACCCAGTGGAGATGATCGACCTCACGCTGGGCCAGAATGCCATCGAGTTCTTTACCCTTGATGACCTCTTCGGCATCGAAGATAATTGTACCAACCCCGAAATAGCTGATGGTGGTGATACCGACCAAGAGGGCGAGGATGATAGCGTAGCCAAAAACAATTTTCTTGCCGATGGTCATGTTTTTCCAGTTCATAATACGTTCCTTTGTTGCTGATAGAGGTGTCTCATGACCTCAAAGTAAACTTTAGACAAGGATCAATACAATATTTTGACGAGTTATGCCTGAAATATCAAGAAAAATTACGGATATTGGTAAGTGCTAGGCTGCAATTTTGGTTGGGGAAACAGCTAGATGCTTGATGGGGGGAGGAGGGGAAGTTATCGGTTGTTTAGGGAAACAACATGTCCATGAGTTGAAAAAAGAGAGGTTGCGGGCCTGGGGAGACGTCTGGTGATGCGAGATGGATTGGTCCCGCAAGGCATGGCAACAGCGATCTGAAGGGCTTTTTTTGCCATCCAGATCGCTGCCAGCGTTTAGAAAAAATCAGAAATTATTTAACCTCAACGATCTCAATATCGAAGTTCAGGGTCTTGCCGGCCATGGGATGGTTGACATCCATCTTGACACTCTCTTCGTTTATTTCGACGACTGTGGCTGGTATTGGCTGGCCTGACTGATTGGTCATCTGGAGCATCATGCCGACTTCAAGCTTCAAGTCGTCGGGGAAATTGGTGTTGGGGATATCAATGATAAGCTCTTCACTTCTGGGGCCATAGGCATCCTCCGGGGCAAGGGTAATCTTCTTGCTTTCCCCTTGCTTCATGCCGAGCACGGCCAGGTCAAAGCCCTGTATCATCTGTCCTGCCCCCACTTCAAAGGCAAGGGGTTCGCGATCTTGGGATGAATCAAAAATCTCACCATCGTCAAAGGTGCCTGTGTAGTGGACGCTCACCTGGTTACCAGCTGCAATTGTCATTATATACTTCTCCTTGGTTAAAATGGTTGGGCTTATGGATAAAAATATCTTCTTAAGCCCCTAAAAATGGTTTTGTTTGATGAAACATCAATAATCTAATCACGATTTCTGAAAAATCTTAGAAAAATCGAAATTATCCCGTCATTGGCGAGGCAATAAGTGTATTATTTAACTGTTACGCTCCTTATATGCAAATCTTTGAAGGGATTGAGATGGTTTCTCCGAAACAAGGCAAGGCGAAAAGAAAGGGAGCATCCGCGGAGGGTTCCGAGCCGGATGATTATTGGCAGCAGAAGCTGGAACTCGATAAGAAGGGGATTAAACTCTTCACGCAGACGGTGTACACCAACTGGTGCAAATCCTGCGGTATCTGCATCGCTCTCTGTCCCAAAAATGTTTACGATAAAAATGCAGGAGGTGGCCCGGTGGTGGCGCGAGCGGACGATTGTATCGGCTGTCTGGTCTGTGAGGTTCATTGTCCTGATTTTGCCATGTCCATTACCGATCGCTACCCTGACCGTCGCATTGGCCCACGGGATGAATGATGTAATACTGTCCTTTTTATCACAGGTGCTGGTACCAAGAAATGGATGACCCCTTAGATAGTAAAAGGAAATATCTTCTGCAGGGCAATGAGGCCATTGTTGAAGGGGCGTTGGCTGCCGGCTGCAGTTTTTACGCGGGCTACCCTATAACCCCATCCTCAGAGATTGCCGAGGAGATGAGCCGCCGGCTGCCCCAGATCGGCGGCACCTTTATTCAAATGGAGGATGAGCTGGCCTCCATGGGGACCATTATCGGCGCCTCTCTGGCTGGCACCAAGGCCATGACCGCTACCTCCGGGCCGGGTTTTTCCTTGATGCAGGAGAACCTTGGCTATGCCTGTATGACGGAAGTGCCGCTCGTGGTGGTCAATGTCATGCGCGGCGGGCCATCCACCGGCATGCCCACTTCACCGGCCCAGTCTGACGTCATGCAGGCCAGGTGGGGCACCCATGGTGATCATGCCATTATCGTCATGGCGGTTTCTTCGGTGAGTGATTCCTACGAGATCACGGTGCATGCCTTCAATCTTTCTGAGAAATACCGGGTGCCGGTGGTGCTTTTGTCCGATGAAATTGTCGGCCATACCAGGGAGGTCATTACCCTGCCACCCAATAATCCCATGGAAGTTTTTAACCGGATCAAGCCCAGTGTGCCGCCGGAATGGTATGAACCTTATGAGGATAATAGCCGTGGTGTGCCGCCCATGGCCGCCATGGGCACCGGCTACCGGCATCATGTTACCGGGCTTATGCATGACGTCAAAGGCTTCCCGTGTTTTCGGCCTGATGTGGTCAAGGCCTTTCATAAGCGAATGATCCGCAAGCTGGCCAATGGTGCCCATGATATCCAGATGACCAAGGGCTATATGCTTGACGATGCCGAAGTGGCCATTATCACCTTTGGTGCGGTGTCCCGCTCTGCTATCCGGGCCGTGAAAATGGCCAGGGCGCGGGGTATAAAGGCCGGGTTCCTCCAGCTTGTCACCCTCTTTCCTTTTCCGAAAATGGCGGTGGACATGGTGCTGAGGCAATGCCGGGCCGTTCTTGTTCCGGAGATGAATATGGGCCAGATTGTCCGAGAGGTACGGGCCGTCAATCATACCGCCACCTTGAAACAGCTCAACCGTTTTGATGGCCTGATGATTTCCCCCGACCAGATTTTTCAAAAATTATTAAATATGTAGATTGCCGGCCGCCAATACGATCAAAAGTCTAACGATGTCCTTGGATAAGGTACATAAAGATGGAAGACGATAAGCAATTGCTCGAAACACACGAACCCGGCCATGACCTTCATTTAGAACATGAAGATCCTGCCATACGTTTTCTACACAGAATTATACGCCTCGCGGTGAAAGCTCTTGTGTGCTGATGGTGCTCGTAATCGTTTGGGGAATAGGTGACGTTGTTTATGTTTTATATCAGCGCCTTACAGAGCCACCATTTTTCCTGCCGCAAATTAATGATATTCTAGCGACATTCGGAGCATTTCTTGCGGTACTCATTGCCATCGAAATATTCATCAATATAAGCATGTATTTGAGCTCCAATGTTATCCCTGTGCGCTTAGTCATTGCGACAGCATTAATGGCTATAGCACGAAAGGTAATCATCTTTGATTTTGAAAGAATAACGCCGCCCTTCCTCTATGGAACAGCAGCCGTCGTCTTGGCGCTAGGTGTTACTTATTGGCATATTACAAAACGGAGCTGATACGGCGCTCAGGGGGCGAGCACGCTATTTTTAAGGCTTTGGCAAACTGACCTGTGTTTTCAGTCTTATGGTCTAAAGAGGTCGCCTGTCTTTTCATGATCGTTATTTTGTCGATTTGCCATCACATCTGTTGTGGACTCGGTTTTCAGAACAGAGCTATTTCGTTTTACGAGGGTTAGCTATGGTTGAACACGCTGCAAAGCTCCGCCACGATTTTCTCCGGCATGATATGCAGTTTCCCCACGTCTGGTGTCCCGGCTGCGGTTTAGGGATTGTGTTGGGGTCACTGATTCGGGCTACGGCCAGTCTTGATATCCCCCAGGATGATCTGGTTCTGGCCTCCGGGATCGGCTGTACCGGTCGGATGCCGGCCTATGTGGATTTCAATACCCTGCACACCACCCATGGCCGGGCCCTCACCTTTGCCACCGGTATTAAGCTTGCCAACCCTGAGCTTACTGTGCTCACCGTCATGGGGGATGGTGATGCCACGGCCATCGGCGGAAACCATTTCATCCATGCCGCCCGCCGTAATCTCAATATCACCGCCATCATCGTCAATAACCAGATTTACGGGATGACAGGCGGTCAGTATTCGCCCACCACCCCCTATGGTGCCAAGGCGACCACGGCCGTCTATGGCAATATTGAGCAGGCCTTTTCTATTGCTGAACTGGCTGTCACGGCCGGTGCCTCCTATGTAGCCCGGGGTACGGTGCACCATGTGCCGCAGCTTGACAAGTTGATAAAGCAGGGCATTGAAAAGAAGGGATTTGCCGTGATTGAGGTGATCTCAAACTGCCATACCTATTTCGGCCGTCAGAATAATATGGCCGATCCGGTGACAAACCAGCTCTGGATGAAGGAAAACGCTGTCAGTGTCAGCAAGGCCGCCAAGATGAGTGCCGAGGAGATGGCGGGGAAGTTCAGTATTGGTATCCTTGCCAATGTCAAGAAGCCCTCGTACTGCCAAGAGTACCAGAAAATCAGGGAAAGGGCCGGCAGGACAGATTTGCCTGTGGAGGAGGAACTGGAGGTGAAATGTGAACCTGATCGTGATGACGAGTATTAAGCATATGTTAGCTGGGAAACGGTAAAAATATGGAAAAAGATCGTTATGAGATACGTTTTGGCGGATCCGGTGGCCAGGGGGTGATTACTGCCGCTGTTATTATGGCTGAGGCGGCCGGTGTCTATGACGGCTTCTATGTCTGCCAGACCCAGAGTTATGGGCCCCAGTCCCGGGGCGGTAACTCGAAGGCCGAGTTAATCATCAGTCGCCAGGAGATAGATTATCCCAAGGTGATCAAGATGGACTGTTTCCTGGCCATGAACCAGACCGCCCTTGATGATTATTTTTACGATTTTGAACCAAATGGCCTGTTGGTGGTGGATTCGACCTTTGTCGATCAAACCCCGACCAGCCGGGCTATCTCCCTGCCTTTCACCGCCATGGCCCGGGAGCTTGGTAAGGAGATTGTCGCCAATATCATTGCCATCGGCGCAGTGGCGAAATTATGCGGTAAGGTTTCCTTGGAGAGTCTGGAAAAGGCGGTAGTGGCCAGGGTGCCGGAGAAGTATCGTGATCTCAATCAGCAGGCGCTCAACGTTGGCATCAAGGCCGCCGAAGAAATTGATATCAGCAAGCTGCCGAGCTCCATTGCCCTGGAGGACGTCTATGGCGATGCCACAGGATAGTTCCCCCCCTCATCTTTCTGCCTCAGGTCAGTCAGTCAGGCAGTAGCCTGATGGGCTGGCCCTGCCGCGTTTAAGGTCAGCGCTTCGTTTGTGCCGGTTCACGGTTAACACTCCATAGTTTCCGGAAAGTTGTATTAGATGTTAGCAACTGTCAACTCCTTGAATTTACAGGGTAAATAGTTGGGGAAATCAACACCTTGTAGGTGCCGCTAAAATTTCCTTGGCCATCACAAAAAATATATACCCCCTTTTTCTTCATCAGGAGCAAGGGTTAGAGGGCATGAAGCTCTTTCCAGGAAAGAATGTCTCGCTGGAGTAAAAAGGCGTTGTGGCTTTGAAAGAGGGCCATGGTCTCCTTGAGAGACTGTTTGGAGAAATGGAGCCGTGGCCATTTGTCAACGGTGAGTTGGCGCGCCTTTTCCAGAAGTTTGATCGTCCCCAGGGAAAGGGGGATGTTGGCGGAGTTCATGGGGTGCAGGGTAACGCATTGGGAACAGACCAGACCGTTTTTCGGAGAAAAGAAGGAGAATCGTGTTGATGTACTCAACTCAGCGCCACATTGGCAACAGGATGAGAGGTGGAGGTGAAATCCCAGCAGGGTAAGAAGGTGGAGCTGAAAAAGAAGCAGGGTGGGCAGGGGGTTGTTTTTAGTGAGCTGGCCAAAGGTCCAGGTCAGAAGGTGAAAGAGGTTTTCGTCCTGGTCCTGGTCTGCTGTCCAGTTTAAAACAAGTTCGCTGGTCAGGGTTGAGCAGACAAAGCGGTCATAATTTGCGCGCAGAGCCGGAAAGGCGTTCAGCAGCTCTGCTTCATCAATGCGAACCAGCGATGAGAATTTGTTGTCGACAAAAAAGATCTGGAGATGGTTGAAGAGCTCAAGTTTTGCCACAAAACGTTTTTTGCTTCGTTTGGCGCCTTTGGCAATGGCGGTTATTTTGCCAAAATCAGAGGTGAAAAAGGTGACAATCTTATCAGATTCGCCATGATCGGAAATTTTCAAAACCACGGCCTCTGTTTCGTGGCTCGCCATTGTTAGTGGTCAACATCCGTGGGCAGGGTGATAGCAAGTGGGCCATTATTTTGGGCCACGGTGATGGGAGAGCCGTTCAAGGTAAGCTCCACCGCCTTTGCGTCATCGATTTGAAGTGTGATGTGACGTGCAGCCTGCCAGGAACTCTCCTCTCCTTTGGTAAAGAGGAATTTCTCAGGCTGATCATCATCCTGGGCAACGGATATGAGGGTTTTTTTGATGAAACGGATATGGAGATTAACGGCTTGCGAAAGGGCTGCCTTTGGTTTTTGAGCCTGGGTGGCAGGACTTTGGCCGGCAGGTTGCTGAACAGCTAGGGCGCTCCTCTTCTGGGAGGATATTGTCGGAGGGACATCAGCAACCGTTGTCAGCTCTTGACTCTGCAGGGCGACGTGGGGGGACTCCTCTTCCTCTTCCTCCTCCTCCAAAACGATTTTGCCAGCAGACTGGGGAGAGATCAGCAGAGTGTCTTGGGACGGAGCAGAGGATAAGATTGTTACTTGTTTTATCTCCTTATTGTTCACAATCATCTGGTCGCCTGGTTGTTTCAAAGAGAGAGGGACAGTGGTCAGGGCAGCAGGTTTGGGGGTGTCATCGGCCTGGAAAAAGAAATAGGCGAGACTGATAAGCAGGGTGATGAGAAGAAGGAGAAAGTAGAACTTAAAGGAGAGAAAGAAGGGTGAAGACTCAGCCATTCTTTCACCGGAGAGAAATTCCGGCGTTGTGTTTTCGATAGCACCCCATTCATTGTTGAAACGTTCGAGTATCTCCGCCTGATTAAGGCCGAGGTGGGCTGCATAAATTTTCACAAAACCCCTGGTGAACACAGAGACAGGGAGTAGGTTTTTGTTTCCAGCCTCGAGGGCCTCCAGGGCTTCAGGAGGAATGCGAGTGCTCTCGGCAACTTCTTTAATGGTCAGTTGTTTTTTTTGCCGTTCACGTTGAAGATAAGAACCAAGGGACTGAGCGTTGTCAGCGTGTGGTTCTTCAGCCTTTGCAGACCATTTTTTCTTGCTGTTTTCCTGGGTCATGTGATCCCCTGTAGAGTATGGCCGTTTTGAAAAGAAATTAGGTCTAAGCAGATAAATATTTTATTTTACTATAATTTATAAAGATTTTGGCTACAAATTATGCTGAAAAAACAAAAAGATTCAGAAAGGTTGAGATAATCTTGCCGATTAGCAAGATATTGAGAGCTGAACATCCTCTGGAATGGCTGGCCGTCGGCCCGGGGGGCTCCTGAGCGTAGCGTATTCTTTCTAAAGGAGCATTAGAGTTGCTCTTCAATATAGGAGTTTTCACGGAGCTGGGTGACCCAGGTCTCAAATTTTTGTTTGAGTCTCTGCTCCATCAGCAAGGAGCGAATTTCTTCCCGCACCGATTCGAGGGGAGCCTGGGTGATGACATTACCGGATTTTGATGACAGGAGTTTGAAGAACTGGAATCCCTCGTCACTTTCAATAATTGTGCTTACCTCACCGGGACGAAGTCCGGCCAGGCCGTCTTGCATGCTCTTGGAAAGTTCATCACGAAGAAAGACACCGATATCACCACCATCGGCTGCTGAGGGCAGGTCAGAGTATGATTTGGCTATTTCTTTAAAGTTTTCACCTGCCATCACCATGCCGCGGAGCTGCTTGGCCCGCATGTGCGCTTCATCCTTGCCGGCTGATTTGCCGCCCGGCCCCCACGAACAGCCAATTTGCAGGATGTGAACGCCATCGCTCGCATTCTGTTGGCCATACTGGGTGTTGTAATACTCCTCAATCTGCTCATTGGTAATCACCACCGTGGAACGGATCTCAACACTGATCAGGCGCTGGCGGATGATTTGACTCCGCAGGTTGGCCTTGTATATTTGGGGGGTAATTCCTGCCTTGGCAAGTTCAG
>JBFFNX010000137.1:0-8535 GCA_041562995.1 Desulfurivibrionaceae bacterium | reverse complement strand
TCTCCTCATCATCAAAACCGACGACAAAGGTGCCCATAACGCCGATATTATTATCATGGAAGGCCTTGATCGCGGCAGCATAATCATGGCGGGCCGCATAGGACTTATGCATGGTCTTGAGGTTCTCCGCTGACAGCGACTCAAACCCGACATTCACCGCCAGACAGCCGGAGTCATTCATCTTTCGCAAAAACTCTGAATCCTGGGCGATATCAACGGTGGCATGGCACCACCACTTGACATCAAGGCGCTCAAGGACCGCCATGATCTCCAGGGCATATTTCTTATCAGCAGCAAAATTGGAATCAATAAAATAGATAAGGCGCCGCTCAATAAAATAGGGGATATCAAGGCCAAGCTTGGCAAGAAAACGGCTGAATCCATGCCGAAAGCCACCGCCAAAGAGCGCCTCAAGTTCCGCTGTAATTTCAGCAAGGGGCCGTTTGCGATAGCTATGGCCAAAAAACTTGGAAACCCCACAGAAATCACAGTGATGGGGGCAGCCGCGGGTGGTTTCAACGAGGGTAAGGGGAATATAATACTTGGGATTGAGGAGATCACGGCGGGGCCGGGGCAGGCCGGCCAGTGAATGTTTGGTGCCGCTGGCATAACGCTCCTGAAGCTCCCCCTTTTCAAGATCAGCCAGAAGTTCCTGCCAGACGAACTCACCCTCGCCGATGATCACCGAGTCCACATGGGCCAGGGCCTCATCAGGCAGGGTTGAGGCATGGACGCCGCCCATAACCGTGGTGACGCCCCGTTTCTTAAACTCGTCAGCCACCTCATAGGCCCGCGGCGCAATAGGGGTCTGGGCGGTGAGCGCTACCAACCAGGGCACATCATCAAAGTTGATAACCTGCTTCTCTTCGTCTATAATCTCGACTTCATAGTCATCCGGCGTAACGGCGGCCAGATAGGGGAGATTCAGGAAGCTGAGTTTAAAGACAAAATCCTCGTCCGGGCCACGATTTCTGGCCGGCGAGATAAAAAGAATTTTTTTCTTGGATTTACTGAGCATATTGAAATCCGGCCTACACCGGTGAAAATGTCTTTAGGGTGCTTTCGAAAATTGCCCTTTATTTAGAGTACAGGAGCCAGCATGCCTTTTTTTGCCAAGTCCCCCCTTGCCATCACCTCAAAAATCATCTTCCACGCCTCCACCCTGGGCCTGCCGGAACGCCAGCAGCTCGGCAAGGCAAGCCTGTCAACAGAGGGATTCAGCCTCGACATCCCGGCCACCAAAACCACCAAGGCCATCCAGCTCAGCGTACCCCTGGAAAAGATCTCCAACCTGCGCGCCTTCCAGAAAAAAACCTACAGCTCCATCTTCTACGTGATCCAGGTCGACTATCTCAACGACCAGGATGAACAGTGCATGGTCTCCTGCGAAATCCGCGTCTTCCTGCGCCGCGGTCAGGCCCTGGCGGCCGCCAAGGAGTGGAAAGAGGTCTACCGACGCCTCCTGGCAACAGTCTAGCACTTTTCTTCTGTTAATCCCCATTCAGCCCTGAGCGAGTCTGGAGCCGGAAAAGGGAAAGAGAATTGCAGCATGTCTGAGCGAAGCGAGTTTCTGCAATTCCCCTTTTCCGGCGGAAGGCGAGCGCTGCCGAAGGCCAGGGCTGTTAGGGGTGCCCTTTTTGTGTTACTTTTTGGGCAAGCAAAAAGTAACTAAAGTTATTCCGGGCAAGAAGGTGTATCTCAGCCCCAAACAACAGGCACCTCTCATTCTAGCTGCTTAGGCTAAATTTCCACCGTCTCATCCGGCTCAAAGCCACTGAACCCCCCATGAATGGGCTTGCCCCGTTCGCGCAGAAAGCTCTCAAAGGTCTGGAAATTGTCCTGCACCCACAGCGGCTTACCGAACACCTCATGCTGCATGACCTCAAACCCGTACTTCATGAAATAACGGTGATGGTGGCGGAGGATCTTATTCTTGGAGAAGAACATGCGCCACAACTCAGTGGGCCGCCAGTAAAACTTACGGATCATGCCGAGGTGGAGCTCGGTGATCTTATCAAGATCGTCGATCTCCTTGGTGGGCATGATGGCCTGGATATAGTCAAACTTGCGATAATCCTCGTTCTTGATGCGGCCCAGTTCCTTCATCTCCTTGTGAAACTCGGTGCCCGGCAGGGGGGTGACCACATTGAGACCGAAGTGATTGACGTACTTGGTGCAAAAATCAAAGAGCTTCTGGCGATCCTCCTTGGTCTCGTCCCAATGGCCGATCATCAGGGTGGCCATGATCATGAACTCATGGCTCTTTAAGATCTGCATGGCCTTCTCCACCGTCTCCATGGAGATATCCTTGTCCAGGGTGTTCAACACCTCCTGGTCGGAATACTCGACGCCGATCATGAACTGGTAGACTCCCGCCTCCTTGAAACCGGCCATGAGATCCTGGTCGCGCACGATAATGTCGGCCCGGCTCTGCAACCAGAAGTTCTGGCCCAGCTGGCGCTTCTTCATCTCGGCGATAAAGCCGGTGGAGCGCTCGCGGGTGAAGTTGAAGATATTGTCACCGACATAGAAGGTGTCGCGGTTATACTTCTTCTTGAGCAGCTCAAGCTCATCACCGATCAGTTCCGGACAGCGGCCCCGCCACTTGCGATCCCAAAACTTCGATTCCGAACAGAACTTGCAGCGATAGCCGCAGCCGCGGGCGAAGTTGACCAAAAAGGCCCGCTTGCCCTCGGAGGGCAGTCCTATATAGGGATGCTCCATATCAACGAGATGGTAGGCGGGAATGGGCAGGCTATCGAGGTCCGCAATCAGCGGCCGCTTGTCAGTGACAATGATGCCGTCGCCGTGCGGGTCACGGTAGGCCAACCCCTTGATCTGAGAAAAATCGGGATTGCCGGCTGCAACATTTTCCAGGAACTCGCGGGTGGTGTACTCCCCTTCCCCCATGCAGATATAATCGATATCAGGGCATTCCCGGAAACACTCGTCGGCATTCAAGGTGGGATGGGCACCGCCAACGATAATAACGGCATCGGGCAGGACATCGCGGACCAGGGAGGCGGCGTTGTAGCCGTCATAGGTGAAATAGGTGCAGCCGATGGAAATGCCCACCACATCGGGCTTTTCCTCCTGCAGTTTTTTCTCCAGATCATGCCAGGGACTCTTGTTCAAGGTACAGTCCATGAAACCGATCTTAAAATAATCCTCCAGATAGGCGGCCAGCTGCAGACAACCGGGACTGGGAATCCAGGCCTTGAGGATGTCCCAGATGCGATGGGGAGGATCAATGAGCAGAAATTTTAACGTTGTATTCTTTGCCATTGTGTCGCCTTTAAAACATGTGTTCTAGCAAGTAGTTATTGATTTATTACGAAATATACGAAAAAAACTCACCACAGAGGCATTCTTTTCAATACCCACCTGAAGGGTACAAAGGCACGGAGAAAAAATAAAATCTTTGTGTCTTTGTGGTTCACAAAAAAATCCTCAACTTTCCTCAAGGACAGCCTGGGCGCAGAGGCGGCCTGAAGTCATCACCGCGGCGATCCCGCCCCCTGGCATGGTCCAGTGTCCGGCCAGATACAGGCCCTTCAGGGCGGTTTTAATGCCTGGACGATGGATACCCGCCTGTTCCGGGGTCTGTGCCCAGCCATAGGCGGCGCCACCAGGATTGGCCGTCATAAATTGCAGATGATCCGGGGCGAGCTCAAAGAGAAACTGAAGCTTATTGGCCAGGGCCGGGAAACGACGCCCCACCTCTTTTTCCAATCTTTGCCTGATAAGGGTGCGTTCGGGACCGGTTGGCGACACGCCCACTGCCAGCGGCACACTTAAACAGAGGGAGTGAAAGCCCTCTGGCGCCGATCCGGGATCCACCAGGGAAGGGACAAGGAGGTAATATACCCCGAGATTTCCCTTTCCGGCAACCTTACTTTCCACCTTGGGCCGGACCTCGATATTAGGGGCCAGGCCGTGGACAGCAGCCCCAGGCACCTGATAATAACTGACAAAATAGGAGCCGCTTTTCTCAAGTCTATTGCGCTTCTGGAGATATGCCCCAGGGAGACCCGGCAAGGCCTGTAACAGATCACTGCCGTCACAAGCCAGCACCACCTGCCGCCCCTCCAGCTTCTCGCCCCGGGACTCAACCCCGATAAGGCGGTCATCTTCACTGACCAGGGCGGTCACCCGGCTTTGGGTTCTGACCTCCCCACCCAGCGCTAAAAAGGCGGTACGCAGGACATCGGCCAGGCGGCTCACCCCACCCGCAACCATCCAGGCCCCGGCTGCAAAGCTCATCTCCGCACAGGCAAAGGCCACCAGCGACAAACGATCCAGGGGCAGCATACAGTATCCGGCCCTGGCGGCCAAGCGGATCTGCAGGGCTTGGGGGATGGCCAGTTCATCAAAAAAATCCTGCACCGTGGCCCGGCTATAACGGGCCAGCGCCGGGAAACTACGGCCGAACTGAAAGGCTATCTCCCTGGCTGGAACTTGAGCGATGGCTTCGAGCTCAGCAAAAAGGCTTTGCCAGAGGGCAAAGCAACGATCAATCTCGGCCGCAAAGAGCGGAAACTCTTTTTTCAGCTCCTGCCTCTGGGCCTGCAAAAAGCCGTGCTGGGTATAGGTATCGCCATCCTCCAGATAGTACAGACGGGCGGGCTCACAGGCCAGAAAACGAATCTGGTCGTCGATGGCCAATTCAGCCAGGATGGAGTGGATCACCCCTCCCACCCCACAACCCCCCAAGGCCTGGGTGGCAATATCAAAACGATGGCCGTGGCTGCTGTAGCTGCTGGCATAGCCACCCAGTCGTTGATTTTTTTCCAGCAGCAATACCTGCCTGCCGCTTTTGGCAAGGAGGGCGGCGCTACTCAGACCGGCAAGGCCGCCACCTATAACAATAACGTCTGCCATCACGGGCTGCTTAGCCGTTCAACCAGGGTGGCGGCCTGCACCCCGCCCCGGCTCGTGGAAATGGTCATGATATGGCCAGCGCCTTGGCCCGAGAGCAAGCCGGCGGCCAGGGCCAGGCCACCGCCAAGACCAGAATCACCCAGCTGCGAACGGATGGCGTATCTGCCCGTCCCAGCCGGCCAAGCACCTGCCAGTGCCTGCTTGGCAACCCCATCGACAATACCGTTTTCCGGCCCATAAACCTGGACCGAGCTGACATCAACACCAAGCAGACAGGCCTGGGCCGCCTCAGCAATCTTGACGCCATCATTGGTGAAGGTCATCGGATCACAGCGCACATCCTGACTGGTAGCACAACTGCGCACCACGCCAAAGGGGGTAACGGCTCGTTGTAGGGTCTCTTCTTCGGCCTCCAGTACCATGGCAACCGCGCCTTCGCCGAGATGATAGCCCGGCTGCTCGAGAAAGCCCAGGGCGCCATGGATGGCAATAATGGAGTCGCTGATCTCATCAGCGGCCGCCACAATCACCCGCCTGGCGCGGCCTGACTCGATAAGCTGCACAGCCCAGTGCAAAGCGGCCTCCCAGGACACCTCGTCCTCGACAAAGACCCAGACCGGACCGCGCACCCCCAGATGCTGGGCCACCAGGGCAGCCGGGGCATTGGTCACGGAAAGCATAAAATCCTGGGGAGAGGCTGCAGCAGCACCTTGACTCAGCAGCTGGGTGTAGAAATTATGGACATTGCTGGAGCAGCCAAATGCTGAGCCATAGGCCAGGTGGCACGAGTCAAGGTCATCAGCGCCAAGGCCGGCCTGGGCCAAGGCCTCATTAACAGCCACAGTCAGAAAAGAAGCGAGCCGATTCAGACGCCGGCGGCGGCGCGGTTCAATTCCTTCTTTGACAGCAGCCATGTCAACAATGCCGCCCTCATAGCCCTGCCATTCCTCACCAAAATCCACAAAGGAGCGGAGCCCGGAAACTCCGCTTTCAACACCATCATGCAAGGCCTGGCAACCGACACCCAAGGGGGAAACGATACCGATCCCGGAGATCACAGCCCGCCTCCCTGGCCGCTCGTGCACGTTGGCGATCGGGGAACATCTTCTTTTTAAAACCAGGGAGATATTGGAGCCGCCAAAGGCAAAGGAGTTGGACAGGGCGGTCTGGATCGTAGCCTTCTGGCTGGTAAGGGCTGTAAAGTTAAGATCAAACTCCGGATCCGGTTCATGGAGATGGGCAGTGGGTGGAGCTTGCTGTGTCTCCAGGGCCAGCAGCGTGGCAAGGGCCTCAAGCAGACTGGCGGCACCAAGGGTATGGCCAAACATCGACTTTGTTGAAGAAAGGGGAATCTCTTTGCTGCGCTCTCCCAGGGCCGCTTTAATACCCTGAACCTCGGCCTCATCATTCTTAGGGGTGCCAGTGCCATGGCAGTTGATATAATCAACCTCTCCGGCCCGGGCTGCACAATCGGCCAGGGCCTCTTCCAGGGTGAGGCGGATGGCCTCACCCTGGGGATCAGGCGCGGTAAAATGGTAGAGATCAGTACTGAGACCATAGCCGGAAAAACAGGGCGCCTCGGAGCCGGCGCGCTCGGGACGACACAGCACCAGGGCGCATCCCGCCTCGCCCAGGACAAGACCCTGCCTATCTTGAGAAAAGGGCCGACAGGAATCTGGGGCCACGGAACGCAGGGCATTAAAGCCGCCGTGGGTAACCTCACAGAGGGCCTCAGAGGCGGCGACCAGCACATAATCAAGTTCAGCTCTTTGCCGGAGCAGCTCGAGGGCAACGGCCAGGGCCAGGCCACTTGACGAACACACCGTGGCAGTGGTGGTGCGTGGCCCAGAAATCTGAAACTCTTTGGCGATATTGGTGGCCAGGGCCGAGAGACAAAAGGAGGTAAGGAGCTCACGGGGATGGCACGGCGTACCCTCATGACGATGGCGAAAAAAGGCCTCCAGACCAAGGATTGACCCACCGGCGGTGGCACATACCAAGGCGGTCTTTGAGCCTGCAGTCACCCCGCCCTGATCATCAAGGAGGCCAGCCTGATCCAAAGCCTGCCGGGCCGCGGCAAGACCAATGATATCAGTACGCCCAAGGAGTTCTTTATCAAGGCGGCGGGGATGATAGTCAGGAAGGCCGAGCTCTGCTCCCACCTGGGTCCGGTGCCCCGAGGTATCAAAGAGTGAAATATCTTTAAACTGCGATTCACCGGCGAAAAGGGCCCTGGCAAAGACCTCTACCCCGAAGCCGGCCGGGGTAATAGCCCCCATGCCGATGATGGCTGCTTCTCTGGCTTGTCCTGGTCTCATGGCTGATTCAGTTTATGGACACGCACCCCTTCCGGCAGGGCATAGTTGCGAATATGGTCAGGAATCTTGTCATTCAAGCGGACATCAGACAGGCTGATTGTGGTCTCATCGCCGCCCTGATCAACAAGAAGGATATGACGAACCACCAGATTGTCCTTGGCGATGATAACCCGGACCTGACGATTACCGGCGCTGGCCTTTGAATCGGCAAGCAGATAGCCATCCGCCACCTCGCGGACCTCGCCCTGGAAATTCTTCGGCGACCAGTTGAAGAGGTCTGGCTGCTGGCCCCTCTCCTGGGCCCCGGCAAGATCAACCAGATCAGCAGTTTCAGAGCCTTCAACAAAAAACAGCACCGAGTTGCCGGCCATCTTCATAATATGCTGCAGGGGTTTTTCATACTTTAGAAAGAGAAAGTCTTCCGGTTCGACATAGACCTTGCCGGAGAAGACAAGGGGATGGGCCAAGACGGCAATGCGCCGTTCTTCAACAAAGGAGGCCGAAATGGTAAGCAGACCGGCCTGACTTTCCTTGATCCGCTGCAGGACAGCTTGGGCCTCGACCGGGTCAAGGAGCCGCCCTTCTTCATCAGAGGCATAAGCTGAATTACTAAAAACACAGAGACACAAAGACAGCAAGACTGACCAAACTAATAGGTTTAAGCCTTTGTACCCTGCAAGGGGGTATTGAAAAGAATGCCTATGCGTCAATATGTTGAAAATATGAACTTTTTCAACAGAAAACATCTCAACCCTCCGCAAACTTCTTGATACCACTGGTGATCAGAAGCTCGGTTCGACTCTCATTGATCTGAAAGCGCTGCAATCCTCGGCCAGCCAAAGCCGCCTTAATTTCCGAGGCGGTCCAGGCGGAATCAATGGATTCCATCAGCCCTTTACGGCCGGGACTCAAAAGAAAAGCCAGCTGCCAGAAGCTGTTCATGGCCCTATAGATAAAGGTGGGCATATCCCGCCTGAAATCGATGAGCAGAAATTTACCGTCATCCTTTAAAACACGATCCACCTCAGCAAGCAGGGCCCCTGGCTTGTTGATATGGTGCATGGTAAAAAAGGAAATAACCACATCAAGACTCTTATCGGCAAAGGGGAGATATTCGCCGTCGCCGCTGACCAAACCCAAGGGCACATCCATCCGCTCTGAATGGCAACGGGCCTGGCCCAGCATGGCCATGGAGAGGTCCAGACCGTAAAACAGCGCCTCGGGGAAGAAGCGCTGGAGATGCAAGGGGATGGTGCCCGGCCCGGTGCCAACATCGACCACCACATCCCCGGCCGCAAAAGGTTCACCGATAATACCACGCACGCGCCAGGCCGCC
>JBFFNX010000136.1:0-8551 GCA_041562995.1 Desulfurivibrionaceae bacterium | reverse complement strand
GTTGAGGCTGCGTATATCCTGGCCATCGATGCGTATCTCGCCACGGTCCGGCTCGTAAAACCTCTCAAGAAGATTAACGATCGTTGACTTGCCGGAACCGGTGGCCCCCACTATGGCCAGGGTTTTCCCCGGAGCCACATGGAAAGAAAGATCTGCCAGAATCTGCTCGGTGTCATAGGCGAAATGGACATGATGAAAGGACACCTCCCCTTGCATCTCCGACTGGCCGGGGATCAGACCAACAGGGGCGCAGGCCGGAGCCATGTCCAGCAGCTGAAAAATGCGCTCGGCCGAGGCCATGGCGGATTGAACAATGGAATACTTCTGGGACAGATCGCGAATGGGCTGAAAGAAAAGGCGCATATAGGACAGGAACGCGGCAAGCTCGCCCAGGGACATCTGCTCCTGGATGACCTGGCCGCCGCCGTACCAGATAATAGAGGCCTGGGCCAGGGAACTGAACAGATCCACCGCTGGCATGAAGATGGCAAATATCCTGATCTGATACATGTTTTTCTGCAGATAGGCGTTGCTGAGTTCCGTAAATCTCTGCAAGGTATCTGCCTGGCGCATGAAAATCTGCAGCACGGAAATGCCGGCCAGAGATTCCTGCAGAAAGGAATTAATCCGGGCCAGCTGCGTCCTGATGGCCCGGAATGCCTCCCTGGCAAGGGCGCTGAACCAGAGGGTGTTGCCGATGATCAGGGGCACCAGCAAGCTCAAGATCAGGGCAAGCCGCCAGTTCATCCAGAACAGGATGACCATAATGGCGACAAGTTTGATAAAATCATTAAAGAGGGTGACAATGACCGAGGTGAACATCTCATGCATGTTCTGGATATCATTGGTCAGCCGGGTCACCAGTTTGCCGCCCGGATTGTCATGAAAAAAGGCAATATCAAGCCCCAGCATATGCCCAAAAAGCTGCTGGCGCAGCGCATGCATAATGGTCTGGCCTGTCCATTCAAGAATGATGACCTGCAGAAAATTTGCCAGAAAACCGGCAACAACCACCCCGATAAAAATCCCGGCCAGCATGCCGAGTCCGCCGATGCGGCCGGCTATTTCCATGTCGGTATTGACGATATACTGATCAATACCTAAGCGCATCATGTGCGGCAAGGCAAGGCTGGCGCCGATAACCGCAAAGGACAGCAGGATGGCTGCGGCCAGCCGCCGCCAATAGGGCACCGAATAGGAGATAATCCGGCGCCAGAGCCCCCTATCGGCGACCTTGACCAGCTTATCCTCCTCAAAATATCCAAAGCCGTAGCGCATAACTATCCTTGCCTGGCGGCTGAAGCCGTCTGATGGCGGTATATCTTCCGGTAAAAGCCATTGCTGGCCAGAAGTCCCTGATGATCACCGCGGGCGACGATCTTGCCCTTATCCATGACCAGAATTTCATCCGCTTCAGCTAAGGGGGCAACGCGATGGGAGATGACGATGCATGTCTTGCCCCGCAGGTAGGGTGCAATGTGCTGCAAGATGGCGTGTTCGGTTTCGGTATCAACGGCAGAGAGTCCGTCATCGATAATGACGATGGAACGATCCAGAAGCAGGGCCCGGGCCAGGGCGATGCGCTGCCTCTGCCCCCCCGACAGCTTGACACCCCGCTCACCCACCCGGCTCTGATAGCCCTGAGCAAAGGCCATAATTTCGTCATGGATAGATGCCGCCTTGGCCACCTCTTCAATCTCTGCCAGACTGGCGTCCATTTTCCCCAGGGCGATATTGGCCTGGATCGTCTCTGAAAAAATGGTGGCCTCCTGGGGCACATAGGCGATGTTATTGCGGACCGTGGCGAGAGGAAGGGTGTTGACATCCCTCTCTGCCAGAAAAAAGACGCCGTCAGCAACGGAATAAAGGCGGGTAAGGATATGGCATAGGGTTGTTTTGCCGGAACCTGTTGGCCCGACCACCCCCACCACCCCTTGGCGAAAGGAAACAGTCAGCTGATCAAGGGCCGCATCGTTCTGACCGGGATAGCTGAATGAGAGGTTCCGTAAGTCAATATTCGCCGATTTCAGGGCAACGGCTTCGGCGCCAACAACATCACGCAAGGCCGGCCGCTCTTCACAAACACTTTTTATCCGGCCCAGGGACGTTGAGCCGCGCTGGAAGAGGTTTGTGACCCAGCCAATGGCCATCATCGGCCAGGTCAACATGAACAGATAGGAGACAAAGGCCACAAAATCCCCGATGGTGATTGTGCCTTCAATGGTTAACCGGCCGCCGAAAAAAAGGACCAGCAACAGGCTGCAATTGCCGATCAGGCTGGAAAAGGGGAAAAGCAGGCCCTGAATGACGGCAAGTTTGAGATTATGGTGAACATAGATCTCTCCCATCCGGCCAAACTGCTCGATCTGGGAGTGCTCCTGGGTGTAGGCCTTGAGCAGATGGATGGAAGAGATGGCATTACGGGCAAACTCGGTCAGCGCTGCAAATTGTTCCTGGACCTTGCTGAAACGCTTATGCAATCCTGCGGAAAGCCTCTTGGTGGTAAAAGCCAGCACGGGCATGGGGGCCACAGCGATCAGGGTGAGCAAGGGGTTGATATAGGCCATAAAGGCAAGGGCTGCCAAGGTCATGACCAGGGCATCGACAGCGGCAATCATGCCCATGCCCGTGGCCAGTTGCACGGCAGCAAGGTCATTTGACGAAAGGGCCATTAATTCGCCGGTGGTGTGGCGTTGAAAAAATGTCCGGTCCAGGGTGAGCAGATGGGCCAGGAGCCTGTCGCGCAGATCGCGCTCCAGCAGCCGGGAGAAACCGATAATGAGATAACGCCATAAAAACCGGCAAACGGCGATACCCACGGCCAAAAGCAGTATATATCCGGCGCATTGGAGGAGAAGGGTGTTGCTGGCCGTGCCCTTTTCCAGGGCATCAACCGCCCTTTTAATCAACCTCGGCACCAGAAGCTGGAGCAAGTCTACGCCCAGCAGGGCGGTAAATCCCAGGAGGATCCTGAAGCTATAGCGCCTGAAAACCGGGGTCACCAGCGACAGGTTTTGGGCGGAGAACATCCGCCCTCTCTTTATATCTGGATTGCCGGTCAATGAGTTCCTCGCTACGCTTTTGCTGTTGCTTTGAATTTTTCCACAAACGCTATGGGTTTATAGCTTAGCTTTGCCTTCCGCAAGCCCTCACTGCCCAAATCCTGCTCCCTGTTCACCGTTTCGTACTGCGCAGGCAGAATGGCGGCGAAGGCCTGATTGATAAACTGCCATAGCCCCTTATACTCATCCACGGCCTTTTCAAAATGAATGGCAAAACTTGTTCCACAGGCAAGCTCCTCTCCCAATGAATAGGCGACAGGCTTGCCTTCCACATAGTAAATACCGCCACAGAGCTGGAGTTCTTCCGCCTTTTCCAGGGCCTCCTTGGCCGCATCATAATCCCCGGGCTCCTCCCTGTTCAACCGCCACTTTTCAAGGATATCCAAGACATCCGCCTTATGTGTTTCCAGGAGTGGCCTGCCTTCGTAGGAGTAGTTATTGACAAATGCCTTGATCAGATTGCGTTTTTTGTGGAATTTCGAACCGGCAAGCTCGGCAAGATCCTGGCGCCGATAGAGATAATCAAAGTTATCCCTGTCCTCAGTGATTTCATAACCCAAGGGAACCAGGAGCTTAACCTGGGAACTGGAAACACACTTCATGGTGCCGAATGAGGCAAACAACTGCGAAAGGAGGGGCGCATCCGGCAAGCCAAAGGGCAGCATGAAAAAGGGCACATTGCCATCCCTGCCCGTTATCAGCAGCAACTCTCCGGCAAGCGTGGACACCCGGTAGTGATGGGTGGCCCGAAAGAGATAGAGATTGGCAAAGGTGAACTCTGAAATACCTGCACAAAGTTTCTGAAAAAGGGGGTGCAGGAGGGGCCGCAGGGCCAGGGTGAGTTCAAAGGTGTCCGGATATCGTGGAATCATCAACAGCAAAGACTCCTGGTATACGCACCAAAAAGGAATCCAGCCGGCAAGGCTCTCTCGACAATAACTTTCATGATTTAATGATCCTGACCTGCACTGTTTCGACAAAGGTTTCGCCTGCTAAGATATCTGAAACCACGATCACCCTGTCGCCTGCGCAAACAATATTTTTTTCAGTTAACAGCTTTATGGCCCGAGAAATTGTTGTTTCCGGGTCCTTGGAAAACTTAACGATAAAGGACTGGACCCCCCAATAGATTGCCAATCGTCGCCTGACGTGGCTGGAATTGGTAAAGGCATAGATTGGCTCATTAGGACGACAGCCCGAGACCAGGACCGCCATCAGACCCCGCCGGGTAAAGACCAGGATGGCCTTGGCCTGCAGATTATTCCCCAAAATAGCCGCAGTCCTGGCAATTTCGTGTTTGGCATTACTTGAGGCCTCCACCCGGACCTTGGGATCAATCTCCAGCCGCTGTTCGGTACGCCGGGCCACGGTGTCCATGACCTCAAGGGCCTTTACTGGATGTTTACCGGTGGCGGTCTCCCCGGAAAGCATGGTGCAGTCAACACCTTGGAGAACCGCCTGGGTAATATCGGTGACCTCAGCCCTGGTGGGGGTAGGATTGACAATCATCGATTCCAGCATATGGGTGGCAACGATCACCGGCTTGCCCGCCTGCCGGCATTTGCCGGCAATCTCCTCCTGAAGATGGGGAACCTCCTCAAAGGGCAATTCAGCCCCCAAATCCCCCCGGGCGATCATCACCCCATCGGCAACTGCGATGATCTCAGCTAAATGGGGAATGGCTTCAGCGCTCTCAATCTTGGCAATCACATCGATCTTGGCATTTCTGTCGCGCAGATACTGTTGTAACTCGACAATGGCTGCTGCCGTCTTCACAAAGGAAAGAGCTATAAAATCAACACCCTGCTCAATACCAAAATTAATATCAGCCCAGTCCTTTTCGGTGATCGACGGCAGATCCGCCGACTTGCCCCGAATGTTCAGATGCCGCCTGGAACCAAGAAGTCCATCATCAAGACTCCGGCAGAGAATATCACAGGCCGTCTTGGTAAGGACGCGCAGGCGAATCATCCCCCCATCAACAAGAATGATATCGCCAACCGCAACGTCATCAATGAAACCATCGTAACTCACCTCAACGCAATACTCCTCCAGGATAGCCTTCCGGCGGATGGTGAAGGTCAAGGTGTCCCCATTTTTCAAGGGGATATCAGGATTCACATCACCGGTTCTGATTTCCGGCCCCTTGGTATCGAGGAGGATTGCCACCCCGCCGTTCTCCTTGCGATTCAAACGTTTGAGGTGGTGAATGACCCGGCCATGCCAGCCATGGTCGCCATGGGACATATTGAGCCGGGCAATATTCATCCCCTTCACCGCCAAGACCTTGAGCATTTCATAGGACTCGGTTCGGGGACCGATGGTACAGACAATCTTGGTTTTACGCATTGTGTTCATGGCATCAACCAGACGATGAAAATTCCAGGCCGTAGCCAGCCACCTCCCAGGTGGATGGCTACGGCAAATTCCGCAGGGCAAAAGGGTGGTGAGCACGATACAGTGCCCTGCCCTTCTTATAACTATAGTGGAAATGACTCTTGGAAGAGCAAAAAAATCGATGCCGCAGGCAATTTGGCACTGGCTGCCACCGCTGTCTAACGACAGGGAATCAACCCTATCCTTGGCTTTGTTTTTGAAGTTCCTGTAAAGTAGTTAAAAATTGTGAGAGGTGAACCTCCGGCTGAGGATGACAATTTGTCTTTAACAAGTGCGTAAAAAAGACCCTATGAAATCAAATCTGACCCTTATCGGTATGCCTGGCGCAGGGAAAAGCACCATTGGCATCATTCTGGCCAAGTTTTTAGCCTGTGGCTTTATCGACACGGACATCCTCATCCAGATCAATCGCCAAAAATCCTTGCAGCAAATCATTGAGGAAAGCGATCACTTCAACTTACGGAAAATCGAAGAAGAGGAAATCCTCAAAATACATGTTGAGAACCAGGTCATTGCCACCGGCGGCAGCGCTGTTTACAGTGAAAAAGCCATGAATCATCTGCAAGAGATCTCAACAATTATTTTCCTGAAAGTGGGCTATGAAGAACTGACAAAGAGAATCCATAATTTCAACACCCGTGGCATTGCCAGCGCTCAAGGCCAGTCATTCCGGGATTTGTATAATGAGCGGCAGGTGCTCTACAACAGGTACGCCGAAGTTACCATTGACTGCAATGATCTTGACCAGGAAGAAATTGCCGAGAAAATCACCAAAATCTATCATCAAAAGAGGATATCTGATGGAAAAGCAGAGAAAACGCATCGTTGTAACGGTCATTGGCGAAGATGCCGTGGGTATCGTTGCCAGAGTTGCCACAGTCCTGGCGGCAAACCATGTCAATATCATCGACATCAATCAAAAAATCCTTGATGACGAAATTTTTGCCATGACCCTGCTGGCCGACCGGGCACAATCAAGCCTCTCCCTTCCCGATATTACGGCCAAACTTAAAGAATCCATCGCCGACCTGAATCTGACCGTGACGGTGCAGGACTCGGAACTTTTTCAATATATGCACAGGGTATAGGACACAACACATGGAATTTACCAATGAAGAAATCCTAGAAACCATAGGAATGATCGCCGAGGACAAACTGGACATCAGGACAGTGACCTTAGGAATTTCTCTTTTTGATTGTTCTGACCCGAACCCCACCGCCTGCGCCGGCAAGATCCGCGAAAAAATTCTAAGAATGGGGGCAAATCTGAGCGAAAAGGCCCAATTTGTCTCTGACGAATATGGCCTGCCCATTATCAACAAACGCATCAGCCTCACCCCCATCTCCCAGGTGGTGCCGGTGGCTGACCCTGCCGCCTTTATTGAGGTTGCCCATGCCGTGGATACGGCAGCGGCCGAGATTGGCGTCAACTTTGTCGGCGGCTACACGGCCCTGATCCAGAAGGGCGAAACCGCCATTGACAAGGCGATGATTGAAGCGATGCCGGAAGTGCTGGCCACCACCCTCCACTTCTGCGCCTCGGTCATCCTGGCCTCCACCAAGGCGGGCATCAACATGGATGGTTGTTACAAGATGAGCCGGGTCATCAAAGACATTGCCCAGCGCACGGCAGCCCAGGACGGCATCGGTTGTGCCAAGCTGGTGCTCTTTGCCAATCCCGTTGAGGATAACCCCTTCATGGCGGGCGCCTATTACGGCGCCGGCGAGAGCGAAAGTGCGATACTGGTGGGGGTAAGCGGCCCCGGTGCCGTGCGCCGCGCCCTGGAGAGACTGGGCCCCGATGCCGACCTTGGCGAGGTTGCTGAGGCGATCAAAAAGACCGCCTTTAAGATTACCCGGGCCGGTGAACTGGTGGGCAAGAAAATCGCCGAGCAGCTTGGCGTCTCCTTCGGCAACCTCGATCTTTCCCTGGCGCCCACCCCGGCCGAGGGTGACTCGGTGGGGCAGATCTTAGAGACCATGGGCCTTGCCATGCCCGGGGCGCCCGGCTCCACGGCAGCGTTGATGATGTTGAACGATGCCGTGAAAAAAGGCGGTCTCTTTGCCTCTTCCTCGGTGGGCGGCCTTTCCGGCGCCTTCATCCCGGTCAGTGAAGATGCCTCGATGATTGCCGCAGCAAAAGCAGGGGCCATTACCATTGAAAAACTCGAGGCCATGACCAGCGTCTGCTCAGTGGGCCTCGACATGATCGCTATCCCCGGTGCGACAAGCGCCGAGACCATAGCGGCCATTATTGCTGACGAGATGGCGATCGGCTGCGCCAATAATAAAACCACAGCGGTGCGGATAATCCCAGCCGTCGGCAAGGAGGTCGGTGATTCTGTACACTTCGGCGGTCTGCTCGGTGAGGCGCCGATCATGGCAGTAAGCCAGGTATCGTCCGACATCTTCGTCAAAAGAGGTGGCCGTATCCCCGCACCGTTGCAGTCCTTGAAAAATTAACGGGATGTCCTTAGAATAAGAGTATTCGCAAAAATTCAAACAGTACGATGTACCTTCAAAAGGAGACTGCAAATGATTGCTAAAATTATAGCAGCAGTATGTGTTTTGTGTGCCGGGGCCCTGGCCCTTGTTGCTCCCCTTCAGGCTGCCGATGTGAAGATCATCCCCACCAAGATCACCAAACAGATATTCATGCTGGCCGGTGAAGGTGGCAATATCGGTCTCTTTATCGGCAAGGATGGCACCTTTTTGATCGATGACCAGTACGCCCCCTTAACAGAAAAGATCCTGGCGGCCATCCAATCCGTGGGCGGCACTACCCCCAAATTCCTGATCAACACCCATTACCATGGCGACCACACCGGCGGGAACGAAAAGCTCGGCCAGAGCGGCGCCCTGATCTTCTCCCACGATAATGTCCGTGAACGTCTGAGCACCGGCTCCTTCCTCCAGGCGTTCAACTCAAAGCGGGCCGCCGTGCGCAAAGAAGGCCTGCCGGTGGTCACCTTTTCCGAGGATATCAGTTTCCATCTCAATGGCGACACCGTGCACGCCATGCATGTGCCCCACGCCCATACCGATGGTGACAGCTTCATCTCCTTTAAGACAGCCAATGTCATCCACGCCGG